>CAMAUE010000289.1 GCA_945861245.1 Singulisphaera sp. GP187 | reverse complement strand
GCCAAACGCGTCAAATCTCAACAACTTGTCGGTGGTTGATCAAGCTCATAGCGTGACCTTTAATACGTAGACCGACACGAAGGAGAACCTGATGGCGCCCCGATACATTTCACTCGCAATACTCTTGCTCGCCACACCGATGGCCATCGCCGGCGAGCCGATGCCAACGATTTCTCAGCAACTCTTGAAGGAAAAGGCGGAGGTCCTCGCCAAGGAGGCACGCTCGCAAGGCGACGCCAGCCGAGGCGCGATTGTCTTCTACCGGGCGGAACTGAGTTGCGTACGTTGCCACACACCTGGCGAAGAGGCTGCTCGATTGGGGCCTGATTTGGCGAAGATTGGCAAGGACACGCCGGATGTACATCTCATCGAATCGATTCTATCGCCATCGAAGGTTATCAAAAAAGAATATCAGACGATCGCCATCTCAACGAAAACCGGCAAGACGATTACGGGCCTCGTCACCGAGGAGCGTGGCGACGCGATTGTCCTGCGTGATGCTAACGGCATGCTGTTTACGATTCCGAGAAAGGACATCGACGAGCGGCTTGACACCAAGTTATCGTTAATGCCGGAGGGACTTGTCAACATCCTGTCCCGGCAGGAGTTTCTCGACCTGACGCGATTCTTGATGGAGATCGCCGAGAAGGGACCGGATCGCGCCCGCGAACTCCGTCCGGCGGCCTCGCTTTTTGCGGCCGCTCCCTTGCCCGCGTACGAACGGGACCTCGATCACGCCGGCCTGATTCGCTCCCTGGACGGCCCAAGCCTGAAGCGGGGCGAGGCGATCTACGTGCGCGTCTGCGCCAACTGCCATGGCACGATGGAAAAGCCAGGGTCGATGCCGACATCCATGCGCTTCGCGGAGGGGAAGTTCAAAAACAGCGCCGAACCGTTTCGCATGTATCAGACGCTCACGCACGGCTTCGGCATGATGACGCCGCAGACCTGGATGGTGCCGCAGCAGAAATACGACGTGATTCATTACATTCGCGAGACTTATCTGAAGCCGCACAACCTGACCCAGTACGCCAAGATTGATGACGGCTATCTGTCCGCGTTGCCGAAAGGCACGACGCGCGGTCCGAAGCCGTCGAACATCGAGCCGTGGGTAATGATGGACTACGGCCCCAGCTTGATGGCGACGCTCGAAGTCGGCAACTCGGGCAACTTCGCGTACAAGGGAATCGCGATGCGGCTCGACAACGGCCCCGGCGGTGTGTCGCGTGGCCGGCACTGGATGATGTTCGATCACGACACGATGCGCATGGCGGCGGCGTGGACTGGCGAAGGATTCATCGACTGGAACGGCATCAACTTCAACGGCCGACACGCGATCCATCCACGGCTCGTCGGCCAGGTACGTTTCGCGAATCTGGTCGGTCCTGGCTGGGCCAATCCCGAAACCGGCAAGTTCGACGATCCGCGTTTGCGCGGCCGGGACGACAAGCCGTATGGTCCGCTACCCCGTGCGTGGGCTCAATACCGCGGCCTGTTTCACCACGGGAATCAGACCATTCTCTCCTACACCGTCGGCGATGCCAAAATTCTTGAATCGCCCGCCTACGAGACGACCACCGATGGCAAGGTGGTCTACACGCGTATGCTCAACGTCGGCAAATCATCGCGTGACTTGCTGATGCGCGTGGTTGCCGCCGGAGTTGCCGTGGCGATCGTCGGCAAAGGAACGCTGGCGGAGCAAGATGGCTTCACGGTGGCGCGGATCCCGGCCGCCGCGACGCCGATGATGCTGAAGGTGCTGGTCGCGGATGAGAAGCCCGACGCATTGCAAGCGTTCTCAAAGACCGTATCGCCGGCGGTCTCGCTTGAACCGTTCACGAAGGGAGGCCCCAAGCGCTGGCCCGAGATCCTGAAAACGCAACCAGTCATCGGCGGCGACACTCAGGCATTCGCAATCGACGTGCTGACGCATCCGGCCAGCAATCCGTGGAACTGCCAGATGCGGCTCACCGGCTTCGATTTCCATGCCGACGGGCATCGCGCAGCCGTATGTACGTGGGACGGTGACGTTTGGCTCGTTGATGGCCTTGGCGGCAAGGAACTCGCCTGGCAGCGTATTGCCTCGGGTCTGTTTCAGCCGCTTGGTTTGAAAATCGTTCAGGGAAAAATCTACGTCTGCTGCCGTGATCAGATCGTGATCCTGCACGACCTCAACGGAGATGGCGAAACTGATTACTACGAGTGTTTCAACAACGATCACCAGGTGACGGACCACTTCCACGAATTTGCGATGGGGCTACAGACGGACGACGCCGGCAACTTCTATTACGCTCGCGCCGCGCGCCATGCACTGAAAGCGCTCGTGCCGCACCATGGGACGCTCTTGCGCGTCAGCAAGGACGGCTCCAAAACCGATATCCTTGCCACGGGCTTTCGGGCGCCCAACGGCGTGTGCGTCAATCCGGACGGCACGTTCTTCTTGACCGATCAAGAGGGCTTCTGGCTGCCGAAGAATCGCATCAACCTCGTCAAAGTCGGCAGCTATCACGGCAACTTCTGGGGCTACCACAACATCACCGACTTCTCCGACGCGGCGATGGCCAAGCCGGTTTGCTGGATCACGAACGCTTTTGACCGCTCTCCCTCGGAAATGCTCTGGGTCACGAGCGATCGCTGGGGGCCGCTCAAAGGTTCGTTACTTAACTTCTCGTACGGCTATGGCAAGGTCTACGTGGTGCCTTACGAAAAGGTGGGCGGGGACGTGCAAGGCGGGATGTGTGCCCTGCCAATCCCGCAGTTTCCCACCGGTGTGATGCGCGGGCGATTTCATCCGACCGATGGCCAGCTCTATTGCTGCGGCATGTTCGCCTGGGCGGGCAACCAAACCCAACCCGGCGGCTTCTACCGCGTCCGTTACACGGGAAAGGCTGTGCACCTACCCATCGGGCTGAACGCGACGAAGACCGGCATGAAGATCACGTTTAGCGGAGCACTCGATCCGAAGTCAGCGAGCGATCCGAAAAGCTACGCCGTGCAAACGTGGTCGCTCAAGCGCTCGGCCGGCTATGGCTCGAAACATTACGACGAGAAACGCGCGAACGTGACGGGCGTCAAGGTCTCCGCAGACGCGAAGACGGTAACGCTGGAGATCGCCGACGTGCAGCCGACCTGGTGCATGGAAATTCGCTACACACTGGCGGGCGCCGA
>CAMAUE010000288.1 GCA_945861245.1 Singulisphaera sp. GP187 | reverse complement strand
CTCGAAGGCCTTGATGCCTATCAACGGCAGGCGCACGACGTGCTGCTCCGCGACATCGCCTCGGCGTTCGACCTGAGTCGCGAAAGTCAACGCGTCATCGACCGCTACGATACCAGCCGTTATTTCGTGATGGAAGACTACCAGCGCGGTGGGCCATACTTCGGCAATCGCATCTGCCTCTCCACTTGGACCAATTTGCTCGGCAAACAGATGCTCCTCGCACGCCGACTGTGCGAAGCGGGATCGCGGTTTGTCACCGTGGTCGATTCCGGTTGGGACATGCACGGCAACGCAAACTCCATGGGAGTGCCGGCGGGCATGAGGATTCTTGGGCCCCAGGTCGATCACGCGGTGGCCGCATTTCTCGAAGATGTCCATCAGCGCGGCTTGAGTGACAAGATTGTCCTGATCGTGACCAGCGAAATGGGTCGGGGACAAAGGAACAACACCACGGGAGGCTCCGAACATTGGGGCGATTTGACACCGCTCCTGATCGCGGGCGGCGGCCTGAGGATGGGCCAGGTCATCGGCGAATCGGATCGCGGCGGACAAAGACCCACGACCCAGCGCTACCGTCCGGAAAATCTTTTGACCACGGTATTGCAAACCATGTTTGATACGACCGAGGTTCGCGTCAACCCGTCGCTGGTGCCGGCGGAAATCGCAACGGTGATGAACAACGGCGCGCCGCCGATTGCGGAATTGTTCCCGTGAAGAAGGCGGCAAACGCCAGGAGATGCTCTACTGCGTGGGGATACGATTAGTTGCGTCTGTTCGTATTTTTCAACCATTAACCTGAAAGTCGAACCACGATATTCGAGGGAAACGTCATGATCTCTATTTTCGGAAATGAGTCGACACGCAACTGCTCCGGCGTCAACCGTCGCGAGTTTCTGCGGGTGGGGAGTATGGGCCTGGGCGGATTGTCCTTGTCCAATCTGCTGACCTCTCGTGCAGGTGCCTCCACGGGCACATCAGCTTTCAAGGACAAGTCGGTCGTCTTGCTATTTCTGCAAGGGGGACCTCCGCAGATCGAAACGTTCGATCCCAAGCCGAATCAGCCTGCAAATAATCGCAGTTGCACCGGTTTTGTCCAGACGCGACTGCCCGGCGTCCAATTCGGCGGGACGTTTCCTCGGCTCGCGCAAATGGCGGACCGGCTTGCCATTGTCCGTTCGTTCGGCAGCGGCGATGGTAGCCACAATCAGGTTCCCGTCCTCACCGGCAACAATCGCTTTCGTGCGACCATGGGGGCGCTCACGGCCCGTGGTCTCGGCGGCAATGTGAATCCACGCACCGGCGTTCCCTCCAACATCGTCGTCATTCCCGAATCGATTCGGCCCGAGTTGCAGCTCGGTCAGCCCACGGGCGGGTTCACGATTCAAGATGTCTTGAATCAGTACATTCCCGCCGGCTCCCTGGGAAGCAACTACTCGGCCTTTCTCCCTGCCGGCGGCGGCACTCTCATGCAAAACTTGCAATTGCGCATGGACCGCAACCAATTCGACGATCGCCGTCGGCTCCTGACCCTGGTCGATGGCCTCCGTCGTCGGCTCGACGCTGCCCCAGAGGACCTAGCCAGTCTCGACGCCAACCAGCGACAAGCTCATGAAGTGTTGCTGCAAAGCGTGGCCTCAGCTTTCGACATTAGCCGCGAAGATCCACGCGTCATTGATCGATACGATACGAGCAAATATTTCGTGATGGAAGATTATCATCGCGGCGGCCGCTACTTCAACAACCTCGTCAACCAATCGCGGGCCACGAATCTGCTCGGCAAGCAGATGCTCCTCGCTCGACGACTGTGCGAAGCGGGGGCCGGGTTTGTTACGGTCATCGATTCCTGCTGGGACTTCCACGCGGATGGTAACAACCCAGGCGTGCCGGCGGGCATGTCGTTTCTCGGGCCGCAAGCCGATCACGCGATCGCGGCCTTTCTTGACGACCTGCAACAACGAGGGCTGAGCGACAAGATTCTTCTGCTCGTGACCGGCGAAATGGGCCGCAGCATGAGCAAGGGGGGCAATGGCGGCGGCACCAATCACTGGGGCGATTTGACGCCATTGCTCATCGCCGGCGGTGGTCTCCGCATGGGCCAAGTCATTGGTGAATCGGATCGCCCAGGAGGCCGAGCAATCAGCCGACCCTATTGGCCTGCAAACCTGTTGACGACGGTACTGCACACCCTCTTTGACGCCAGCGAAGTTCGCATCAATCCGTCGCTCGTGCCTAGTGAAATCGCGACGCTGATAAACAACGGTGCGCCGCCGATCACAGAACTGTTTTAGTAAACCGCCGCTTGCGGCTTAGCGTCACATGGAAAAGTCCAGGTTTCGCTAAGCCGCATGGGGCAACGAAGGATACCAATATGTTTTCGATTTATGGTAATGGCTGGACCGTTATCACTCTGTTCCTCGCGCTGGTGACCACTGTTGGAAACGCCCAAGCCCAGACGCCGAAGCCGAAGGACGGCCCGCTCGGCATGAAGTTCGTGCCGCTGCCGAAGGGAACGTTCTACATGGGCTGGAACGGCGACCAAGGCAAAGTGAAGAAGACGGAGATCAAGCAGGCCTTCGAAATCGCCATCCACACGGTGACACAAGGGCAGTGGCAAGAATTGATGAACAAGAACCCCAGTCAATTTGCTCGCAAGGCGGGTGGGGACGGACAGGTCAAGAAGATCTCGGACGACGATTTGAAGCATTTTCCGGTAGAAAACTTGTCGTGGAACGACGCACAGGAGTTCATCAAGAAACTGAACGAAAAGGAGCAAGGGAAGGGATACCTGTACCGCTTGCCGACGGACGAGGAATGGGAATATGCGTGTCGCGGCGGAGCGACAACCCTGGAAGAGTGCTCGTATCACTACTACTTCGAGGAACCCACGAATGACTTGTCGTCGAAACAGGCGAACTTCGACGGTAATAGCCCGGTTGGAAAGGCCGTGAAGGGGCCAAGTTTGGGTCGGACCGTCAAGGTCGGCTCTTATCCGCCGAACAAGCTGGGGCTGTACGACATGCACGGCAACGTCTGGCAATGGACCGACACTTCGGAGTCGAGCAAAGGACTTCGAGGTGGGAGTTGGTGCAACGACGGCACCGCCTGCCGAGCCGGATTCCGCAGCAGGCACGGCCCCTCGGACCGAAACGACGACCGCGGCTTCCGCCTTGTCCGAGTG
>CAMAUE010000287.1 GCA_945861245.1 Singulisphaera sp. GP187 | reverse complement strand
GTTCGTTTGGGTCTATGGACGACACCCGACGGAGGAGCAGCTGAGCCTGACCCTGGAGCACGTGAGCAGCGCGAAGGACACGAAGACCGCGTACGGCAACGTGCTGTGGGCGCTGATTAACACGCGGGAGTTCGTGTTCAACCGTTGATGGCGCCATCACGGTGTAGCTCCGGATTTGTCCCGCCTTCTTGAACTACTTCTGTTTGTTCTGATTGGAGTTCGAACATGAACAAGAAATCGTCCCCAACCTGTGGTTCGTCGGAACACACACTCCATCGGCGTGCATTTCTCGGCGGCACCCTGGGGTTGGCGGGGGGGATGGCGGGCCTTGACGCCCTCGGCGGCCCCCTCCTGGCGAACGAAGTACAACGCCGACACAAGCGCGTCATTCTTCTATGGATGGCAGGCGGATTAAGCCAGTTCGAGAGCTGGGATCCCAAGCCCGGTCGGCGAACCGGCGGGCCCTTTCAGGCCATTCAAACGTCGGTTCCAGGCTATCACATGAGCGAGCTGATGCCGAGAATGGCGGCACGGATCCACAAGACCGCCGTCCTTCGCTCCTTCAGCAGTCCGAACACCGGCCATACCGGCGCCAGCGTCTTTGCCCTCATGAGTGGGGACCGCCGAGATACGGGCAACATTCGCACGCCGTCGCTCGGCTGCCTGCTGGGGCGTGAATTGTCCCAACCGAACGGCACGATGCCCGATCACTTGTCTTTCTGGAACGCCACCTGGCCGTACAGCGGCGGCGATAAACAGCTTGATTTCGCCCTGTTCCTCGGGTCGCGTTTTGAGCCAATCAACATCGCCAGCAAACTCGCTCCGGACGGCATCCGACTCCCTGCCTCGCTGACCGACGCCGATCATCGCGCCCGTGAGGCGATCCGCGAGCAGTTGGCGGCTCGCTTCCAGGCGAATCGCACCAGCGATGCGACCGTTGCCAGCCACGGTGGTTCCTATCAACGTGTTCGCGGCATCATGGACAATGCCAGTCTCTTCGACATTTCCCGCGAGCCGCAGAGTATTCGCGATCGCTATGGGAATTCGCTCTTTGGCCAACAAGCCCTGGTGGCCCGCCGGCTTGTCGAGGCCGGGGTAACGTTCGTGCGATTGACGGACGGATGGTGGGATTCTCACGGGGAGAATTTTGAAATTCATGCGTCCAAGGTTCCGACGCTCGACCAGGTGATGTCGGCTCTGCTCGAAGATTTGGAGCAGCGCGGGCTCATGGACGACACGCTCGTCATCACCTTTGCGGAAATGGGGCGCACGCCGCAGATCAACGCCCAGAGAGGCCGAGATCACTGGGGGTCTTGCTGGAGCGTTACGCTGACGGGTTGCGGCATCAGGCCGGGCGTCATTCACGGCAGCACGAACGCAGACGGCACGGGTGTCGCCACCGACCGTGTGACGGCGGCCGAGTTCTTCGCGACGATCTTCCGAGCCGTGGGGATCGATCATCAAAAGGAATACGCCGCCCCCGATGGCCGACCGATTCGCCTGACTCCTTATAACACCGAACCTGTGCGTGCCGTGCTGGCGTAAATTTGACGCAGCCACACCTACCGGAGAAATCGACATGCCTCCTCCCAACCTTGATCGAGTTCGCATCAGCAAGACCGTAATCCATGCGGGTGATTTTCTGTCGATCGTGCGCGAGCCGAACAGCGAGCGCGTGTGGCTCGGCCACGCCGATTCCAAAATCTACACGATTGACTTTGCCGCCGAACGGCCCGTCGCAACCGCCGTTTTCGAAGGGCACGAAAGCTACGTCAGCAGTCTGGGCCTGGTCGGCAACACGCTCGTGTCGGCTGGCTGGGATCACAAGCTGATCTGGTGGGATCTGCAAAATCGCCGCATGGTGCGCACTGTCGAGGCGCACGAGCGGTGGATACGCCAGCTGGCGGTGAACAACGCCCAAACGATGATCGCGACGATCTCGGATGACATGACCTGCAAGCTGTGGGACGCGAGGTCTGGACGCTTGATTCGAATGCTGACCGGATTCGATGCGCGAGTACCGCGCTACGACAACCCCAACAAGATCTTTTCCTGTGCGATTTCGCCCGATGGCCGGCACGTCGCCGCCGCGGACGACGCGGCCCGGGTGATCGTCTGGGAGACGGAAAGTGGACGAGAGGCCGCCCGATTCGAAGCCCCCAGTTACCTCGGGATTTCGCAGGGAGGCTATCTCTCTGCTGCACGCATTTGCTGCATGGCCTTTTCACCCGACGGTAGATCACTGGCCCTTGCCGGAAAAGAACGCGCCGGCGAACTGTTTGTCATTTCCGGGCCTGGGCTGGTGCAAATCTTCAACTGGCAGACCGGGCAGAAATCGTACGAGCAGAAGGCGAGCGGGCAGTTCGAGTCGATCTACTGGCATCCGCAGTCATCCTGGATTCTGGTCGCTCCTTTCGCGAACGGTCCCCTGTGTTTCTTGGATCCAGCCACGCCGCGCGTCCTCAAAGAATCACCCGCCACCATCCCCACCTATGACTTGGCCGTCAACGAGGCGGCCGATGCGTTCTACACCGCCGGCAGCGGCAAAGCGCTCAAATGGGAAATTCCCGCGTAAAAAGGAGCCTGCCAAGATGAAGACGATTTCCGCATTGTTCGCTATCAGTCTGATCCTGGGCTATGCCCTTGCCGCACAGGCTCAAGAGCTATTGCCTCCCGATCGTCCGATTGGGGAGGTAATCGACCATTACATCGATGCTAAACTGGTGAAGGCCAAAGTAGAACCCGCGCCTCGCGCCCCCGACACGACGGTGATTCGCCGACTGTATCTCGACCTTACCGGGCGCATTCCAGCCGGCGTCGAAGCGAAGCTCGCTTCGAAGCAACCTCTCGACAAGAATCAACTGATCGCATCTCTCGTGTCGTCGCCGGGATTCGCCCAGCACAATGCCAACGAGTTCGATGTCCTGCTACGCAACAGCAACACGGATGCGCCCAGCGTTCGGCCTTATCTCCTCGAAGCTTTCCAGGAGAACCGCCCGTGGGATGTCATGTTCCGCGATCTGATCGGAGCGACCGAATCGCCGAGCAAAACCAAGCCGGAGGCCTTCGTGCTGAAACGGCTCAAGGACGCGGATGCCCTGACACGCGATGTCAGCAGTATTTTCTTTGGCCTCAACATTACCTGTGCCCAGTGCCACCGCCATCCGGAAATCAAGGATCTGACTCAGGACTACTTCTTCGGCATGAAGGCGTTCTTCGCCTCCAG
>CAMAUE010000286.1 GCA_945861245.1 Singulisphaera sp. GP187 | reverse complement strand
GTTCGTTTGGGTCTATGGACGACACCCGACGGAGGAGCAGCTGAGCCTGACCCTGGAGCACGTGAGCAGCGCGAAGGACACGAAGACCGCGTACGGCAACGTGCTGTGGGCGCTGATTAACACGCGGGAGTTCGTGTTCAACCGTTGATTGCGTCATCACGGTGTAGCTCCGGATTTGTCCCGCCTTCTTGATCTGCTCTTGGTTATTGGATTGGAGTTCAAACATGAACAAGCAACAAGTCCCAACCTGTGGTTCGTCGGAACACACTCTCCATCGACGAGCATTTCTCGGTGGCACCCTGGGGTTGGCGGGGGGCATGGCGGGCCTTGACGCCCTCGGCGGCCCCCTCCTGGCGAACGAAGTACAACGCCGACACAAGCGGGTCATTCTTCTGTGGATGGCAGGTGGATTGAGCCAGTTCGAGAGCTGGGATCCCAAACCCGGTCGGCGAACCGGCGGGCCCTTTCAGGCCATTCAAACGTCGGTTCCAGGCTACCAAATGAGCGAGCTGATGCCGCGGATGGCGGCACGAATCCACAAGACCGCCGTCATTCGCTCCTTCAGCAGCCCGAATACCGGCCATACCGGCCCCAGCGTCTTTGCCCTCATGAGTGGGGACCGCCGGGATACGGGCAACATTCGCACGCCGTCGCTCGGCTGCCTGCTGGGTCGTGAGTTGTCCCAACCGAACAGCACGATGCCCGACCATGTGTCATTTTGGAACGCCACCTGGCCCTTTAGTGGCGGTGACAAACAGCTCGATTTCGCCCTGTTCCTGGGGTCGCGTTTTGAGCCGATCAACATCGCCAGCAAACTCGCTCCGGACGGCATCCGACTCCCTGCCTCGCTGACCGACGCCGATCATCGCGCCCGTGAGGCGCTCCGCGAGCAGTTGGCGGCTCGCTTCCAGGCGAATCGCAGCAGCGACGCGACCGTTGCCAGCCACGGCGGCTCCTATCAACGTGTTCGCGGCATCATGGACAATGCCAGCCTTTTCGACATTTCCCGCGAGCCGCAGAGTATTCGCGATCGCTATGGGAATTCGCTCTTCGGACAGCAGGCCCTGGTGGCTCGCCGGCTTGTCGAGGCCGGGGTGCCATTCGTGCGTCTGACGGACGGGTGGTGGGATTCGCACGGGGAGAATTTTGAGATCCACGCGTCCAAGGTTCCGACGCTCGACCAGGTGATGTCGGCTCTGCTCGAAGATTTAGAGCAGCGCGGGCTCATGGACGACACCCTCGTCATCACCTTTGCGGAAATGGGGCGCACGCCGCAGATCAATGCTCAACGTGGCCGCGATCACTGGGGATCATGCTGGAGCGTGACGCTGACGGGCTGCGGCATCAGGTCAGGCGTTATTCACGGCAGCACAAACGCGGATGGCACGGGGGTCGCCACGGACCGTGTGACGGCGGCCGAGTTCTTCGCGACGATCTTCCGGGCCGTGGGGATCGATCATCAGAAGGAATACGCCGCCCCCGATGGCCGACCAATTCGCCTCACCCCGTATAACACCGAACCTGTGAGTGCCGTGCTCGCGTAATTTTGACGAATTGGCCGCTTGCGGCTTAGCGTCGTTGATTTTTCGCTAAGCCGCAAGCGGCATTAAAATTCCCATGGAGATTAAATATGCCTCCTCCCAACCTTGATCGAGTTCGCATCAGCAAGACCGTGATCCATGCAGGCGATTTTTTGTCCGTCGTTCGCGAACCGAACAGCGAGCGCGTGTGGCTCGGCCACGCCGATGCCAAAATCTACACGATTGATTTTGCCGCCGAACGGCCCGCCGCAACCGCCGTTTTCGAAGGGCACGAAAGCTACGTCAGCAGTCTGGGCCTGGTCGGCAACACGCTCGTCTCGGCGAGTTGGGACCGCAAACTAATCTGGTGGGATCTGCAAAATCGCCGCATGGTGCGCACTGTCGAGGCGCACGACCGTTGGATTCGCCAGTTGGCGGTAAACAGCGCCCAAACGATGATCGCGACAATTTCGGACGACATGACCTGCAAGCTGTGGGACGCAAGGTCGGGCCGTTTGATTCGAACGCTGACCGGATTCGATGCGCGAGTGCCGCGCTACGACAACCCCAACAAGATCTTTTCCTGTGTGATTTCGCCCGATGGCCGGCACGTCGCCGCCGCGGACGACGCGGCCCGGGTGATCGTCTGGGAGACGGAAAGCGGTCGAGAGGCCGCGCGATTCGAAGCCCCCAGTTACCTCGGGATTTCGCAGGGTGGCTATCTCTCTGCTGCGCGCATTTGCTGCATGGCCTTTTCACCCGACGGTAGGTCGCTGGCCCTTGCCGGGAAGGAACGCGCCGGCGAACTGTTTGTCATTTCCGGGCCTGGGCTGGTGCAAATCTTCGACTGGCAGTCGGGGCGGAAAACCTACGAGCAGAAGGCGAGTGGGCAGTTCGAGTCGATCTATTGGCATCCGCAGTCATCCTGGATTCTGGTCGCTCCGTTCGCGAACGGTCCCCTGTGTTTCCTGGATTCCGCCACGCCGCGCGTCATGAAAGAGTCCCCCGCCACCATCCCCACCTATGACTTGGCCGTCAACGAGGCGGCGGATGCGTTCTACACCGTCGGCAGCGGCAAAGCCCTGAAATGGGAAATCCCCGCGTGAAAAGGAGCCTGCCAAGATGAAGACGATTTCCGCATTGTTCGCTATCAGTCTGATCCTGGGCTATGCCCTTGCCGCACAGGCTCAAGAGCTACTGCCTCCCGATCGTCCGATTGGTGAGGTGATCGACCATTACATTGATGCCAAACTGGTGAAGGCCAAAGTCGAACCCGCGCCTCCCGCCCCCGACACAACATTGGTTCGTCGTCTGTATCTCGACCTTATCGGACGGATCCCAGCCGGCGTCGAAGCGAAGCTCGCTTCAAAGCAATCCTTCGACAAGAACCAGCTGATCGCATCTCTCGTGTCGTCGCCTGGATTCGCCCGGCACAATGCCAACGAGTTCGATGTCCTGCTACGTAACAGTAACACGGATGCGCCCAGCGTTCGGCCTTATCTCCTCGAGGCTTTCCAGGAGAACCGCCCGTGGGATGTCATGTTCCGCGATCTGATTGGAGCGACCGAAACGCCGAGCAAAACCAAGCCGGAGGCCTTTGTGCTAAAGCGGCTCAAGGACGCGGATGCCCTGACACGCGATGTCAGCAGTATTTTCTTTGGCCTCAACATTACCTGTGCCCAGTGCCACCGCCATCCGGAAATCAAGGATCTGACTCAGGACTACTTCTTCGGCATGAAGGCGTTCTTCGCCTCCAG
>CAMAUE010000285.1 GCA_945861245.1 Singulisphaera sp. GP187 | reverse complement strand
TCTTCAAACCTGCCAAATCCTTGCCGTTGAACAGTTTGGTAAACCCGTCTTCGCCAGCCCGGCTATCGGCCAGGAAGCCGCCCGATGCGACAAGGGCGACGAGAAAGAAGGTGCCGAGGATACGTTGCATAATATTCTCCTGTGTGAATGAAACCTGTTGGTGGTGAGAATTCTATCAATCGTCATGCGCGATGACCGGAGTTTCGGACTGCCGCTGCGCCGTCAGAGCTGCACACGCAGAAAGCGGTCTTTTTCCAAACCGCTTACTGCGTGCGCGGCTCTGAAATAAATCTCTCACGTGCTCTTAATCACGCTTCGATTACGATCCACCTCCCACACTCACCGCGGCAAGCGGAACGTCAACGCCACCCACGTCCTGTGGCGTCAGAAGGCAGGCGCTAGCAGCCCGTCGCCCGTTATCGCCGGCGATCAACTCGTCTACGTCGATGGAACCGTCACCAGCATGAGCCTCGCCGACGGCAAAATCACCTACAAGGAACGCCTACACGACGCTCGCGGCGAATACGTCTCCGCCGTTGCCGCGGGAGATAAAGTCTATGCCCTGACACGCTACAACGGCCTGTTCGTCATCGCCGGCAGCGCGAAATTCGAGAAGCTCAGCCACTACGATTTCCCCGGCGACACGAGCATCTTGAACGCCAGCCCCGCCATCACGGATGGCCGCCTGATCGTGCGATCGAATGCGTATTTGTATTGCATCGGGAAGACGTGAGTTTCGGCGTTCCGGCCAAATGTTCAGAGACGGGAGCGTCAACGACAGTCTATGTCAACCGTCGCTGACGCTTCCGGCTCTCAAGCACCGTCAGAAATAATGATCTCCGTCCTGATCGCCGATGCAAACAGGTCGCTCGTATCCTCTACATCCCCGCAATCACCGCATTCGCGAATTCGCTGCACTTCACTTCCTTCGCGCCTTCCATCAATCGCGCGAAGTCGTAGGTCACCGTCTTGGCGGTGATCGCGCTGTCCATGCCCTTGATGATGAGGTCGGCGGCTTCGGTCCAGCCCATGTAACGCAGCATCATTTCGCCGGACAGAACGACCGAACCGGGGTTGACCTTGTCCTGATCGGCATACTTCGGCGCGGTGCCGTGAGTCGCTTCGAAGACGGCATGGCCCGTCAGATAGTTGACGTTCCCGCCCGGCGCGATGCCGATGCCGCCGACCTGAGCCGCGAGCGCGTCGGAGAGATAGTCGCCGTTGAGGTTCATGGTGGCGATGACGTCGAATTCATCGGGCCGGGTGAGCACTTGTTGCAGCGTGATGTCGGCGATGGCGTCCTTGACGAGGATTTTATCGCCGGGCTTGCCGCCGCAATCGTCCCAACCGACGGCAGCGTGGCTGAACTCGCGTTTGACGAGCTCGTAGCCCCAGTTGCGAAACGCGCCTTCGGTGTACTTCATGATGTTGCCTTTATGCACGAGCGTCAGGCTCTTGCGTTTGTTGGCAATCGCGTACTCGAGGGCGCTACGGATGAGGCGTTCGGTGCCTTCCTTGGAGACCGATTTGATGCCGATGCCTGTTGTTTCGGGGAAGCGAATCTTGGCGTACTCTTTCGGGAAGGCTTCTCTGAAGAGCGTGAGGAATTTCTTACAGCCTTCGGAGCCATGTTCGAATTCGATGCCGGCATAAATGTCTTCGGTGTTCTCCCGGAAGATGACCATGTTGACCTTGTCGGGCGACTTGACGGGCGACGGCACGCCCTTGAACCAGCGGACGGGGCGTAGGCAGACGTAGAGGTCGAGCAGTTGGCGGAGCGCGACGTTGAGCGAGCGCATGCCGCCGCCGATCGGCGTGGTCAGCGGGCCTTTGATGCCGACCAAGAATTCGCGGAAGGCGTCCACGGTTTCATCGGGCAGCCAGGACTTGAACTGGGTGAACGCCTTTTCGCCGGCGTAGACTTCCATCCAGGCGATCTTGCGTTTGCCCGCGTAGGCCTTGGCAACGGCGGCGTCCAGAACACGCACCGACGCTCGCCAGATGTCTGGCCCCGTGCCATCGCCTTCGATGAACGGCACGATCGGCTGATTCGGCACCTGCAACTTGCCTCCGAAAATCGAAATCTTGTCACCCGCGGGAACTTTGCTCAACGTGTACGGCATACAAACTCCAATAGCGGACCCTTGTCGATGGGAAATAAAATCGGGATTCGAGTAATATACGAGACGCAGACGCGATTGCCTAATCGCAAAAAAGGGACGGGACTCCCACACTAATCCGAAGCGTAAGCGAGGCGCGAAACGCATTGCCACACTTACGCTTCGGGCTAGTGTGGTCGTGTACTTGGCCAAGGCCATGACTTCCAGGATCACGAGTTGCGAATTCGACCTGGCATTGGCGCGAATTCGCTGTTTCGCCATCGTATACCTTGAACGGCTAGACTTGTCCGGTGGCACAGACATTCCTGTCTGTGCTTGGGGATTACACAGACAGGAATGCCTGTGCCATCGATGCGACAATAAGACTGGAATAAAATGCGAAAGCGGTTGTTCATCGGCGGATGGCGACCTGCCACTCTGGACGGCGGCTTGCCTGGACTGTGGAACCCGCCTGGCCGTCCGTAGCCTCGCGGTCGGACTCGGCTTGACTACTGCTAGGCGATCCGTCTATACTTCACGCTCCGTATTTTCTTTGACGGCTCGCAAACAGGGAAGTTCCGCGTGTCATTACATACATTCTTCCTGAAATTATTCCCTAATGACTTGCACCACTCAATCGGACTTCATGCCGAGGTGCGTGAGCGCATGCCGGTGAAAGGCCGCGTGCTCGATTTGGGGTGCGGAGCCCACAAAGATATGGCCAGGTACCGCACAGTTGAGCGCGAGGTTTGGGGCGCGGACTTCCAGACCCATCCGAACCTGGAGTTTGCGGAGTGGTTTCGTCTGCTCGGTCCCGATGGGGCGATACCGTTTCCCGATGACACCTTTGATGTGGTTGTCGCGAACATGGTCATGGAACACGTCGAATCGCCGGCGGCTTTTCTTCACGAGATTTCGCGTGTGCTGCGTCCGGGCGGCGTCTTTATCGGGCACACGATTAGCGGGAGCCATTATGTAACGTGGATTCGCCAGCTGATCGGATGTGCGCCGCATTCGTTCAATCAATGGCTTGTGCGGCGGCTTTACGGCCGCTTGGAGGTGGACACTTTCCCGGCCTACTATCGCCTGAATCGGACGGGCCAAATCGAACACGCCTGCCGCGAGACATCCCTTCGCGTGGTGGGCATTCAGCGTTATGCCGATCCGAGCTACTTCGCCTTTTCGCGACTTGCCCTGGCGTCAGCGATTGTCGCGGATCGCATGTTGGCCTCGGTCGTATCGGAATGGGGGCGGCTATACCTGACTGTGATGTTGACGAAACCGG
>CAMAUE010000284.1 GCA_945861245.1 Singulisphaera sp. GP187 | reverse complement strand
CACGTCGATGCACAAGATCGCAGTGCTGGCGGAAGCGTACCACGTGCCGCTCGCGCCGCATTGCACGGCAGGCTTCCTCGGCATCGCGGCCAGTCTGCACGTGGCGGCGGCGATACCGTTCTTCCTCATCCACGAGTTCTATCCCGACAACGCCGGCGCCAACCCGCGTGGCCTGACGCGCATGCCATGGAAGCTCGACGCCGACGGCTACATCGGCCTCCCCGCCGGGCCAGGTTTGGGTGTCGAGATGGACGAGAAACGGCTCGAGGAAGAAGCGAATCGCCCGCAATCCTACCGCTGGCCCGGCGCTCGGCTGCGCGACGGGTCGATTGCGGATTATTGAGCGATCGCCGCTTGCGGCTTAGCGCTCATACGGCGCCCAGTGAGCGCTAAGCCGCAAGCGGAAATACAACAAAGGCCGCCGCGCGAGTAGCGAATTGCGTCGGCGAAATCACCAGCGACGCGCTCCGCTGGGCGTCGCGGCTAAACCGCGCGGATCTGTTGATGGATGTCCACGCCCACTTTCGTGCTCCATGCCGCTAGCAACCGCGCGAGAGTGGGGCCGGGACATGTCAGCGAGTGGCCGTTGATCGACCGAACGCCGGCGATGCAGTACGTCGTGCAGGTCAGCAGCGCTTCATCGGCGGCGTAGCAATCGGCCAGCGATAGATCGTGATACGTCAGCGATATCCCCAACTCCACGCACAACTCCGCCACCACCGCGAGGCTCACGCCGGGCAGTATCTTCTCGCGCGGCGGCGAGAGCAGCATGCCATCCTTCACGAGCAGCAGATTCGACGAGGCCGTCTCGGTCACACAGCCCGCGTCATCGAGCAACAGCGCCTGGGCCGTCGGATGCGTTTGCCGAACTTCGCGTTCTGCCAGCCACCAGTGCATTCGGCTGCGCTGCTTGATCGTCGGATCGACGCAATCGATCGGCACGGCGCGAATGCTCGGCGTGATCAAATCGACGCCGCGCTCAACCCAGGGCCGATAGCGTGCGAATGGCAATGGGAAGGTGTGCATGCCAAACGTCGGCTGCTCTCCGGGCAGCGTCGCTTCGCCGAGGTAGAAGCCGATTGGCCCCGGCGTTGCGAACATCACCAGCGCGAGATCGTCGTTCGGCCCAATCAATTTCGCATTGTGCTCGATGAGTTGTTCCGCAGCGAGCGGGATGGCGGCATCGGGCACCGCAACATCAATGAACGCCGACCGAGCGCTGCGGCGAAATCGCGTGAGGTGATCGTCCCAGCGGTACAGCCGATGTCGAAACGTGCGGCACAAATCGGTGACCGTCGCCCCGAGCACGAAGCCGGCGTCGTTCAGCGCAAGCCGAGCCTGCGACTGCGGCAGGAGTTGGCCATTCAGAAATGCGAGGGGTTCGGTCATGGAGATAGTTAGCCCGCCATTTATGGCGGGATACCCGCGAGCCCGCCACAAATGGCGGGCTCTATGAAAGCAATCTAGATCCCAGCCAGCGCCTCTTTCGCAGCGGCGATCGTTTGCTTGACGTGCTCCTCGGTGTGCACCGCCATTATAAACGCGGCTTCGAATTGACTGCATGGCAGGTAGATGCTGCGATCCATCATGGCCCAGAAGAAACGGCCGAATTTGGCGGCGTCGCTCTTCTTCGCGGTGTCGTAATCGGTGACGGCGTCGGGGTTGAAGAACAGCGTCCACATGCTGCCGACACGTTGGAAGCGATGCGGTATGTTCGCCTGTTTGGCGGCATCCGTCAGCCCGATCTCGAGTTGCTGAGCGAGCTTCTCCATGTGCTCATACGGCGAACGATCGCGCAGTTCTTCGAGCGTCGCCAGGCCCGCAGCCATCGCCAGTGGGTTGCCTGACAGCGTGCCGGCCTGGAACACCGGGCCGGCCGGCATGATCTTGCGCATGATGTCGGCCCTGCCGCCGTACGCGCCGACCGGCAAACCGCCGCCGACGATCTTGCCGAGCACGGTGACATCGGGCTTCATGTTCTGAATCTGTTGAGCGCCACCGAGCGCGAGGCGGAAGCCGGTCATGACTTCGTCATAGATAAGCAGCGAGCCGGCGTTGTAGGTTAATGTTCGTAGAGCAGCGAGAAACTCTTTCGTCGGTGTGACGAGGCCCATGTTGCCGACGACCGGTTCGAGAATGACGCCCGCGATCGTGTCGCCCTTCGTCTTGAACGCTTCCTCCAGACCGGCGACATCGTTGTAGCGCAGCACGAGCGTGTCTTGCGTGCAACCCTTGGGCACGCCGGGGCTGGTCGGCACGCCGAGCGTCGTCGCGCTCGAGCCGGCGGAGACGAGCAAGGCGTCAACGTGGCCATGATAGCAGCCGGCGAACTTGATGATGACATCGCGTCCCGTGTAGCCGCGGGCCAGGCGGATCGCGCTCATCGCCGCCTCGGTGCCCGAACTGACCATGCGGACCATTTCGATCGACGGCATCAGCTGGGTGATGAGTTCCGCGAGTTGCGTTTCGATTTCCGTCGGTGCCCCGAACGTCGCCCCGCGGGCCATCGCTTCGGTGACGGCGGCGACAACACGCGGATGGGCATGCCCAAGGATCAACGGCCCCCACGAACCGCAGTAGTCGAGATAACGGTTGCTATCGACATCGATGAGGTACGCCCCCTCGCCGCGAGCGATAAAGATCGGCGACCCGCCGACCCCTCCGAAAGCGCGGGCGGGACTATTGACCCCGCCGGGGATGAGTTGCTGTGCCTTGGCGAATGCGGTTTTGCTATGCGTGTGGTTCATGGTTTACCTTTGACGGGTGGGGTTGTCGCTTTTCCGAGCCGCGACCGTCAGCGTACGCACGGTATCTTATTGGCCGCTCCCTGACGGTCGCGGCTCGGAAAAGGTTCGATCCGTCCGAGAATACGACATTTCCCGCCGTGCGAAGTATAGTCGGCCGTGGTGGGAGGATCAGATCACGGCGATATTCTACGGAACGTCGCGCGGCGGCGACAATGTTCACGAAGGATCGTTGCTCAGCATATTGATGATGTGATTGGCTAAATGCTCTTTGATCTCGCGATGCCGTGGTACGGGCTGCGCGACGCCGGTCTGAGGATTTCGGAACCAGTCGTATTTCCCTTTGCTACGGACGAGGACGCATCCGAAGCCCTTGATCGTTTTGATCAAATCGACACACTTCACGAGATCACCAATTCTTCGATCCTACG
Organism: Singulisphaera sp. GP187; assembly: GCA_945861245.1. GTDB lineage: Bacteria > Planctomycetota > Planctomycetia > Gemmatales > Gemmataceae > SIAQ01. The sequence continues at coordinate 222 of CAMAUE010000284.1, read as the reverse complement.
AATGCCGGGAATTTCGCCACTGGAGATATCGAGATACAGATCGGTGAGGTGTTTTTTTAGATCCTTGAGCGACTTGCCTTGCGTCCAATAATCGGGGTGCTCTTGAAGATAACCGAGCCAGGCGTTGTCCTCTTCCCAAACAACGATTTTGACGGATTGATTCATAGGTCGAACCCTGACACGGTTCCGGAATTATTGGAAAAACGGCTACGGAAGTCGTGC
>CAMAUE010000283.1 GCA_945861245.1 Singulisphaera sp. GP187 | reverse complement strand
CGTCATGAGAGACATCCGTGAGATCAGCAACCGACCTCTGCATGTCAGAAAGCGACGTACAGCAAGTCGATGGCCATGACTCACAGATATGGAGAAGGCTGCCATAGCGCAAGTCCCTCAGACTGCCCAGTTATGCGCGCTGGCCGTGCGGGTGGGGCCAGCTGCCGACCGGCGACTTGCGGCCAAACTTGCCGGCGTGATCGAGAGCGAGACGGAAATAGGTTCCCGGCACCTTCGAGGAGGGGCCCGCGACCAATCCGCCCAGGCTTTGCGGCCCTTGCATCAGGGAGTCATCGTCGAGCACCAGGTCGGCAGCGGGTTTATCGCTCTTGTGCGAATGGCAAGCGGCACAGCTGCGGTCAAGGATCGGTTTAATGTCGCGGAAGTATTCGATGTTCTTGACGCCTTTTTCAAAACGCAGGCCGCTTGTGTCTTCTGTATCCCACTGCTTGCCCGATGCATCGTTTTTCTTGCTCGTGAGGAGCGGAGTCGCTTTGGTCAAATCGAAAGGCAGATAGTCCGCCCGAGCCGCCGCGGTCTTCTCGAACGGCGTCGGCGCCTGGCTATGCGCGTGACAGCCGCCACAATTCGTGCGAACTCTGCCCGGACGAAGCTGATGCCAGGTCTGTGCCGAGTTGAGGACCATGCCGTTCTTATCCAGCGTCTGGAATGTCCACGCTATGTCAGCAGGGATTTTGACGAGAAAGCTAGTATCGGGATTGTTGTCGGGATCGAGCGGTTGCGTCTTCTTGTCGAAATGACGCACGGGGATTTCACCGAGAATGCGGAGGCGTTCGTGGCCGACGTTCCACCAAAGGCGTTTCCCTTTGTCCGTATAGCGAGGGTTGGTGGTCGGCTCGGTCACGAGAATGCGGATGGCGTGGATGTCGCTATTCTCATAACGACAGGTGTCCGAACCCTGAACGAACCAATTGCCCGCGATGCCCGTGTAGGCCAACGTGCCAAGACCTCGGAAGGGATCGTTCCCACCTTGATATTCGGCGGTGACCTTGCCTGCGGGAATGACGCCGTGCGGATAGCTTTCGCGTTTGTAGAGGCTGCTCGTGCCAACCAAACCATACGGCGTGCCTTCCGGCAAGTGACGTGAGTGCTTGCCGTCGTTGGCGATCGGCTTCAGAGTCGCCGGTTCCTTGACGCCATGGACGCGTTCGTACGAAACCAACGCGCGAGGCCATTGCTCGTTGTAGTTGGGGTCGTTTTTGATGAGCAGCATCTTGCCTGGCTCGGAAACGGGTTGGCCTGATTTGATCACATAAATACCGCTGTCGATGGCCGGCTTTTTCAGGCCATTGTTGCTGTTGACCGGGCCAGGCGACCAGACCGTGAGCAGATGATTGTCCGGTGCCGCCGAGGGATGGGTCACCTTGCCGACACGCATGGAATCGGGATTCTTCGGATCGGAGAGCCGGGCCGGGGCGTCAAAAGCGGTGCAGAATGGCGTCAACCATTTCATCTTGCGCGGCGTGAAGGGTATGCGATTGTAGCTGGTTCCGTTGTAGGCGAGATTGCGAGTATCTTTCGTGGAGGCGGGTCCGAAGAGATGTCGCCGAAGGACAGACGCCGAGGCCAAGACACGTCAAGATGGCCCAGATCATGGTCCGAGCCGAGAACGAGTAAGTCATGCTGCTTTCCTTTTTTTTTGGGTTGTCGGGACTCTTTTGACCACACCAGCAAGTACCGGCTTGCCTGACATGAATAAATCGCCGCTGGGGGGTGGTGTGTGATGGGATGCCAGCCCGCCGCTGCCAGAATGCGAGGTATTCAAGAGCAGAAACCCCGCATTCTGGCGAGCATCATCTCAGATCAGAATGCATCTGTTACCTGCGCGGTTGCCAAGGCGCCGGCGTGGACGGTCTGGGCGTGTAGCTCGGCGTCGAAGGACGATAGGACGGCGTATAGCTCGGCGTCGAAGGGCGATACGACGGCGCCGGCGTGGATGGCCTGATGATCCCAGGAATTCGTTGGCTCAAATCCCATTCCCACTGACGAACAGCATCCCGTGCGGCCTCCAACGCATCCTGATGAGGATTGTAATTGGGATTGCTTCCCCCCGGAGGGTTGAAATGATTTCCAAAGTTTGGGGCGGGACGGAATGGCGGATATTGATTCCGGCCGCCGTTTGCAACCGTGTTCTGTTGCGTTGTTCCAACGGTGAGGCTGTACTGTCCGCTTGCGGAGCGGTATAACGTCGCGATGATGGTGTATTTACCACTCTCCTGCGGGGTATAGACAATGCGAGCGTCCAGTCCGCCGCCGTCATCGTCATTCCGTGCCACCTCTTTTCCGCTGGGATCTTCCAACCGGAGGTAGGAATCCAGTTCCCGGCTTCTCATCGTGAATACGTAAGCCTGCCCTTTCTTGAGTTCCACAAAATGAGACTCACAAGGCATTTTCCTTACGCGATCCAGCGGACTGTCAAGGCCCAGACTTCCGGCAAGTTCGCGCGGAACAGGATGCGCCTTTACGGATAACTGGTATGCTCCAACGTTCGAGTTAAAGGTCGTGGCAATGATCTTGTAGGGACCTGACTGCCTCGGTGTAAAGTGAATACGGGCGTTCAAGTTGCCCCCGGAGTCATCGTCGGTGGCAAGCTCATTCTCATACATGTCTTCCAGCCGCAGAAAAGCGTCGAAATCTCGGCTGATCAGATCAATCACGTAAGAATTGCCTTTCTTCAGTTCCAGCCGGTGAACATGGCAAGGACTGTTTCTGACCCGATCCATTTCAACTTGCCGTGAAATGGTCTGCTTGACCTCGAGAAGCGTTTGCACGGCCAAAGGCTCGGAATTCTGCGGAAGAGTTCCTGCGTCCTTTTGAGCAATCGCCGATTTGGCGCCGTGCGGCTCGTTGTCCTGCGCAAAAACCGTGGCGAACGGGATCAGCAGATGCAGTGCCAGGGCACAGATGAACCAGTGAGAGTGAATCATGTTGACATTCCTTTCCGAAAGAGAATGGAAACGGGAAGAGAGCAAGGCGTCAGTGCAAATCGAACCTCGATCTGCAGTGAGGACCGTAAAGCGGCAGCGCACCGCAAATCCCGCATAACTAAGCTGGTTGTTTCGATTTTTCATCGGTCACGCGCGCACGTTCATCTTCCAGTCTCCTGTTGAAAAATGCGACTACGCTATTGAGCCCACCGCCCTGCGGCAGGCAACCAAGCGTACTCGGCGTTCCTTGATTATTCCCACAAAGAGAACGGCGGATCCTTACACGGATATGGCGACCAAGTTCTCTGGTAAACATTCGACCAATAGGGTTTTTTGTCGCAACTTGTTTTGCCCAAATGAGTTAGAGACAAAACCAAGGCCGCCAAGGTTTCGGATTGTAACTCAAGATACTGTCGTCACTTGCGACCAACGCTCCTTTTTCTTGAATATTTACGTTCTCTGGGGGGTAATCGGATGATCCGTCTGGACGGGCGACGGCTCTGCGACCGTGTCGTGGCGATCTCTGACGCCGGAGCAGATCAAGGCGTATCGAAGCGCCGACAACAAGACCTCTGAGCTGTCCGACTGGAACTACGACAAGGAC
>CAMAUE010000282.1 GCA_945861245.1 Singulisphaera sp. GP187 | reverse complement strand
TGGTGCTGCCCTCCCACGGTTTGGCCCACGGGCGAACGCCCTTTTCCAGATCGGCGATGATCGCGTTCGTGATTTCCGAGTAACAATCTCTTTTCATTTTTGGTTCCAGAGCCATTCTCCAAGTTGCGTCCCGGCGAGATTGCCGAGCGATTCACGCACCGCCGGCCCCCAGAAATGTTTCCGGAAGGAGGGGCGGTTTGTTTGATTCCCGACAGGGAGCAAACCGCCCCTCCTTCTGGAAACAGAACTGAAAGAAAACGCCGAAGGCGTTTCGGAAGCCGGCGTCGGCGTCCGGAAGCCGGTGGTGGCGGGGTGGGCGAAGGAAAAACGGGTCAAGGTGGAGAGGGAGCGTAGCGACCGGACCTTGACGCGATTTTCCGAAGCGGACAGGTGGGGCTGGAGGGCGACGGCGGCGGCTGGAGTCCGCCAGGGGGAGTTGGGAGAGCGAAGCGAGCCCAACGCGGGGCCACGGGGAGAAATGGGCTGAGTGACGCCGGCGCCGACCGGAGGCGGTGGCGGGGTGGGCGGAGCAAAAGCCGGGTCAAGGTGGAGAGGGAGCTTTGCGACCGGACCTTGACGCGGATTTTCGGAGCGAACAGGTGGGGGCCGGAGGGCGGTGCCGGTGTCGCGAGTCGATAGAAATCACGCGCAGCGACAAAACGGCGGCGGAATCCTGTCAGAGAAACACGGCCGCCGTCGATTTGCAGCCTCAGAACAACTGGCAGCCCGAACTGATCCGAATACGGACTTCTTCAAGGGCCTGGTTGAGAACCTGTTCGATGTCGAAGTAGCTGCCTTTCTTGGGGCCGGTGACGACAACCTTCCAGCCATTGTCACCGAAAAAGGTCTGGTTTGTGATCCGGGTGGCCGGCTTTGGTTTGCCCTGCCGTTGACGAACGGCTTTCGCCGCCTGAGGCGCCGAAAGCTGGCCCTGTGCGACGCGCTCGGCAAGGGCCGACTGCGTCTCTGGGTTGGGCAGTTTGGAAATCTCATAGGCCGACCGCGACGAAATGGCCCCGGCGGCGACCTTGTCCTGGATCTCTTCCGGTAACTTGAGCAATGCGAGCGCCCGGCTGACTCGGCTGGGTGTGACGCGCAAGGCGTCGGCGACCTGCTTCCCGGTCCAGCCGTTTACTTTCATGAGCGACGCGAACGCTTCCGCTTCTTCGATGGGTTGCAGGTCTTCACGCAAACAGTTCTCGATGAGTTGCTGTTCGAGGATTTCCGATGGGCCCAGATCGCCCTCGGTAAAATGGCAGTCGATCTCGGCCAGGCCGGCCTTCTGAGTCGCGCGCCAGCGCCGTTCACCGCAGATGATGATCCATTTTTCCAGGGTCTCCGACCACCGCACACGGATCGGGCTGAGCTGGCCCTTCTCGCGAATGCTGAGAGCCAATCGTTCAAGGGCCTCCTCGGAAAATTCGGCTCGGGGCTGGTCCGGATCGGGCACGATCTGGCTGACGGCGAGCCTGCCGACGTTGCGAAGCGGGCGCCGACCAATGTCCTTTTTGCCCGGCGCCGGCGCCAGCACCGGACGAAAGTCGGTCTGCCGGACCCCCATCGACTCTTGCAGGTGGCCCGACAGGCCGTCCAGTGTCTGTCGCGTGCTTGCCATATCAGGCAATCCTGCGCTGAGCGTCGAGGAGCGACATGCGATGCAGCATCTCGTTCCCAAGGGCGGCAATAACGGAGGCGGCCTTGGAATTCGGTGCGTAGTGACTCACCGGTTTGCGACACGAGATCGCAACCTTGAACGCTGACGCCTCGGGAACGACCGTTGAAAATACCGCCTCGCCATGAAGCCGACGAAGTTGTTCCTCGTAGGTTCGGTGAACCAGCAACCGCATGTCGGAGCGGATGATGAGGTGTCCGAGTAGCTTCAACGCGGGCTGGAGGGGCATCGCTTGCTCAATGGCTTGATGAACCGTTCGTAGCCCTTGCGTGGCGAAATCCTCGGGGGGCACGGGGATGACGACGAAATTCGACGCGAGCATCGCATTCCAACTGCACAGATACAGGTTCGGGGGGCAGTCGATCAGAATCAGGTCAAAGCCAGGGACATTCTCCAGGAAGCTCGCCAAGGCAAATTGCTTCATGCCGGCCTTCTCGGGTTCCGGAGTGTTGTGCTTCGCGAGTTGTGCGTTGGCACGGATGACCGACAACCGTTCGAACTGCGTTGGCAGGACGAGAAGGTTGGGTGAGGCGATCTCGTCTTCGTCGAAAATAGCGGCGAGCGATTCCCGTGCGCGTAGCCCTTCGATGGCGGTTGAACCGAACAATCCCTGGCTCAGCGATCCTTGCGGATCGGCGTCGATGAGGAGCACGCGTAGTCCGAGCTTGGCGAAGTGGCCCCCGAGATGAAAGCAGCTCGAACTTTTTCCGCACCCACCCTTCTGATTGATGAAACAAATCGTATTCGTCAGCATCGGAATCTTGCTCCCTGGTTGCATGCAATTCGAAACCGGTTGCGCGAAATTGCCAACGGCAATTCCGGGTAAGCTCTCGGTTTCCTTCGGCGAATCCTGGCATGAAGTCCAAAAGGTCGTCAAGGAACACTTGGAGCCGTGGTCGGAAATGGTGCTTTCGGAGCGCCCGACAAAGATGCTACATCAGAGGGAGAAAAGCCAAGGAAGTCGCGGAGATGCAAGGCGGACGACAAACCAGAAACAAGGCCGGCCGGCGCTGGTCGGGGGTGGGCCAACTTTCCCTGGTCGAGCACTCTCTTTGTCCGATCGATGCCGGCGCCTCGCTGGTCGAGAACCTCGTTCACCAGAGCGCCTATTTCTTTGTCGACAAGAACCATCGCATGCAACAGGCGACCGCACGCATCGTTTCACCATCTGGGTTGTCGGCGACCGACGAATTCTATCTGTGGGGAATGCTCGCGTTGACGTTCGCTCAGCCGCAAGCCGATGCGAACCTGTTCGCGACGCCGCATTACTGCTTGCGTCAACTCGGCGTAATCGACCAGCACGCTCGCCGCGGCGGAAAGCAATATCAGGATTTTGCGAAAGCGATTGAACGGCTATCGCAAGTCACCTATCTGAATGATCGCTTCTACGATCCGGTGCGTGCGGAGCATCGCAAGGTGAGCTTCGGTTTCTTGAGCTACAGCTTGCCACTCGATCCCGAATCACATCGAGCCTGGCGCATCGCCTGGGATCCGATCTTTTTCGACATCGTTCGCGCCGCCGGTGGATCGTTTCGTTTTGATCTCGCGACCTACAAGGAACTCGATCCGGCAACTCGACGACTTTTCCTTCTGCTCTCCAAAATCTTCGCACGGCGGGCAACGTCGCCCCGATTCGATCTCGCTCATTTGGCGGTGGACGTGCTCGGCTTTTCCTCCTCGATCGCAACCTGGGATCTCAAGCGGAAGGTGTGGCGTTGCATCCTCCGGCTCGCCGAATTGGACATCATCACGGCACCAGACCAAGAGCGACTTTTCGTTAAAAAGAATCGCGGCCAGTATTCGCTGACGTTGGAACGGGGTGCGTATTTCGCCAGAAGACGACCCGCACCGGCGGCACGAGCCATGGGTGACACCACGGTCCATGAGCCGCTTCGCCTGCTCGGTTTCGACGAAGGAGGCATTAGATGGCTTGTGA
>CAMAUE010000281.1 GCA_945861245.1 Singulisphaera sp. GP187 | reverse complement strand
GCCGCCTGCGGGATGAACACGCCGGCCGCCTTGGAACGAGCCGCATCATCCGCAGCACACGGTTCGGCTGCGAAAACGCGAATGCCCGGTTTCATCGCTTTCGCCGCGAGGGCGACGCCCGCCATCAACCCACCGCCGCCGATCGGTGCGATGATCGCATCGAGATCGGGATAGTCGGCGAGCATTTCCAGGGCGACCGTCCCCTGCCCTGCGATGACGTCGGGGTGATTGTAAGGCGGAATCAAGATCGCGCCGGTTTTGGCCTGGACCTCGGCGACCGTCGTTTCGCGTGCTTCGAGAGTGGGCACGCATTCGATGACATTCGCGCCGTAATCTTCGACGGCCCGCCGCTTCACCGGCGTCGCATTCGACGGCATGACGATATGCGCCGCGATGCCCCGCAACTTCGCCGCCAGTGCCAACGCCTGCGCGTGATTGCCCGAACTATGCGTTACAACGCCGCGCGAGGCCTCAGCATCGGACAGCTTGCGCACGGCATTGAATGCACCACGAAACTTGAAGGCGCCGACTTTCTGAAATTGCTCACACTTGAAAAACAACGACCGCCCTGCGAGCCGATCGAGCGTCGCGCAGGTCATGATCGGCGTGCGATGCGCCCAGCCAGCGATGCGCTCGGCAGCGCTGCGAATATCGTCGATTCCGACCGCGTAGGTTGTCGCCATGTGCGGAATACCGTGAGTTGTATGGTAACGAATGCCTCACCCACCAAAACCTGTTGTTACCGTAGCTGCAGACTTCAGTTGGCGTTGTGAAGATTGATTGTATCGATGGCGGAATCGAGTTTTCGCAAATTCAAAAACAACCCGTGGCAGCAGTGTACAATACCCACATGAGCACCAAACTTCTCAAACGACCCAAGAAAACTGATCCCGCGCGTCCCGCCACAGCGAGAATGCGCCGACCGGTGGCGAGCACCCACGCAAATTTGGGCGACGTCATCATCGACGGCCACATCCGCATCCCGGGATGGGTCGTCGATCATGCGTCGTTTCGTAAATGGGCATGCTCTGATGATCTTCCTGAACGCGGCCGATTTTCTTTCATCGATGACGAAATCTACGTGGATTTGAGCATGGAAACCGATGATCACAACTACATCAGAACAATCATCACAGTCGTCGTCGGTTCCATCATCCTCAACAAAGCGTTAGGCCGATGGTACGCGGACCGGATGCTACTCACCCACGAAGGCGCTGGTCTCTCCAACGAACCCGATGCGATGTTCGTTTCGTTCGATCGATTCGCAAATGGACTGACGGTATTGAAAAAGGGCGGCACTTCCAAGGAGTTCATCGGTTCGCCAAATATGACATTGGAAGTCATCAGCAAATCGTCCATCAATAAGGATCGCGTGGCTTTGATGGCGAAATATGCACAGGCCGGGATTGACGAATATTGGCTCGTTGATTCAACCATCGAAACGCCCGTGCTCGAAATTTACCGCCTTGTTTCGGGCAAATACGTCGCCGCTCGCAGCAATGACGGTTGGGTCAAATCGCACCTGTTTGGCCGATCCTTCCGACTCACGACCCGGACCGGTGGGGACGGGGTGATCCTGTTTGCCTTGGAGACGAAGTAAGGGATTTTATATAGCCCGCCATTTATGGCGGGTTCGAGTGTGATCCCGCCATAAATGGCGGGCTATATGCAATTCGAATCACAGCTTAATCTCCGCCAGCGCGTTCGCGATGGCATCGATATCCGCTGCCGTATTAAACGGCCCCGGGCTGACGCGCAAGGCTCCATCAGGAAATGTACCTATCGCTCGGTGAATGTACGGCGCGCAGTGCAAACCAGGGCGGACGGCGATCTCGAACGCCTGATCGAGGATACCGCCGATCTCCGCGGCGGGCAGCATTTCGCTGCGGAAGGTAAGCGTGCCGACTCGGCGAGTCATGTCGCGATGGCCGAACACTTCGTAGCCGCCGATCTCGTCGAGACGTTTCCACAGACGTTCGACGAGTTCGACTTCGTGGCGGTGAATTTTTGCCAGCCCTTCGGCGGCGACATATTTGATGCCAGCTGCCAGGCCCGCGACGCCGAGCACGTTCGGCGTGCCGCCTTCGAGGAAATAGGGATAATCGCGTGGCTGCGTTTCGCTGGACGAATCCCCGCCCGTGCCGCCTTCGCGCCAGGCACCGACGATCGCGCCCGGGCCGACGTAGAGCGAGCCGGTCCCCGTCGGCCCGAGCAGCGACTTGTGGCCGGGGAACGCAAGCAGGTCGATAAACATCGCCTGAATGTCGATCGGGATCACACCGGCGGTCTGGGCGGCATCGACGAGGAATAAAATTTCTTTTGTACGAGAAAATTCACCTATCTCGCGGATCGGCTGCACCGTGCCCAGTACGTTCGAGCAATGCGTCATCGCAATGAGCCGAGTCTTCGGCGTGACGGCCCGTTTGATCGCATCGGGATCGACGGTCCCGCCCGCATCGGCGACGACACGCGTCAGCGAAATCTTGCCCGCGAGTTCCATCGCCCGCAACGGTCTGCTGACGCTGTTGTGCTCGAGGTCTGTCGTAATGACATGATCGCCCGCCTGCAACACGCCCTTGAATGCCATGTTTAGCGCATCGGTACAGTTGAGCGTGAAGATGAAACGTTCCGGCCCTTCGCCGTGAAACATCTGGTTCAGCAGATGCCGACAGTCGTCCAGCGCCCGTTCGGCGGCGAGCGCCATCTTGTGGCCTGCCCGTCCCGGATTTGCGAGATCATGGCGTGCGAAGGCGTCAAGCGCCTGGTAAACCGCTTCCGGTTTCGGAAAACTCGTGGCGGCGTTGTCGAGGTAGATCATGATTTGGCTATCAACTCGCTCACAGGGATGTCGGCGATTTTCTCGCCGTCAAGGACCAATGGAACACTCTGTTTTTCCGAATTCGCAACAACCTTCTGATACTTGCCCGCACGCGGCTTTGTGTAGACTTCGACCTGGCGCTTCACGACATTGATGAGCCAAAAATCGGGAATTTTTGCCTGGGCATAGAGAGCCCCCTTATATCGGCGATCCGCAAGCAAGGTGGAATCACCAACTTCCATCAACACACCAATATCCGCCGCCTTTATACGTTGACGGTCATAGATGCCCTGTTCGCCTCGAGCGATGGTGAAATCAGGCTCCGGCTCGCTATCCGCCAGCGAGATTGGACCTTGACAGGTCAACGTCCAGTTGGCGGACAAAAGGCCGCAAAGCAAGCGCATTACTCGACGGACGGAGCTGACGTGAGGGGTATTTTGCGGCATCTTATTTACGATCCATCCTTCCAGCAATTCAACGCGATCGTTTGCCGTCAGAATCCCGGATTCAATCATCTTGTGGTAATCCACAACGGAAAACTGACGCAACAATTGCGGGTTCTTTGCAATCCGCGCGAGTGGATTTGCGGCTATGGATAACACGCTCATGGTTTAGTCCCTCGACTCTTAAATCGGACGCCGTTCTGAATTGATCTTACCGCGGGTGCTCACACATGTCGAGGCCCATCGCTCACTCATGTCGCAACGCAATAGAAATGTCCCCATTTTGGTTGCATTAGAAATGTCCGCAACCATTTCCCTATTCCTTCTCCTTGAACCCTTTTCGCCATGGGTGATTCGTGGCTGGGCGCGGCGGGCTTTTTTTGGTAGTCTCGCCCTTGCCAAC
>CAMAUE010000280.1 GCA_945861245.1 Singulisphaera sp. GP187 | reverse complement strand
GAAATGGGCCGCACGCCGACGATCAACGCCATGCGCGGGCGCGACCACTGGGGCAAATGCTGGAGCGTGACACTGACCGGCAGCGGCATTCGGCCGGGCGTGGTCCACGGCAGCACCAACGCCGACGGCACCGATTATGCGACAGATCCGGTGACAGCGGCACAGTTCTTCGCCACGATCTTTCGCGCCGTCGGCATCGATCATCAGAAAACTTACCTTTCCCCCGAAGGCCGACCGATTCATTTGACACCCTACAATACAAACCCGGTGGCAGCCGTCCTCGCATGATCGACATTCGACCGCCTCGCGCCGCGCCTCGGCCGGGCTTTTCCAGGAGAATGACATGAATCTTCCGAACCTCGAAGGCGTGAGAATCGCCAAGACCGTCACCCGGGCCGGCGACTTTCTGTCGGTTGCCCGCGAACCGGGCAGCGAACGGCTCTGGCTTGGCCACACGGACTTCAAGATCTACACTATCGACTTCGCCGTTGCCCAACCGCAGGCCGAAGAGGTCTTCACCGATCACACCAGCTACGTCAGTTCGCTGGCGCTGTTCGGCACGACCCTGATCTCCGCGAGTTGGGACCGCACCATTCGCTGGTGGAACGTTCGCGACCGCCAACTGGTGCGGACCGTCGACGCCCATCCGCTTTGGGTTCGGCAGCTCGCCCTGCACGCCGGCAGCAACCGGCTTGCGTCGGTCTCCGACGACTTGACCTGCAAATTGTGGGACGCAACGACGGGCCGGCCGATCCGCACCTTGACCGGCTTCGACGAACGCATCCCGCGTTGGGACTATCCGAACAAGGTTTTCGCGTGTGCCCTCAGTCCCGATGGTCGGCACGTCGCCGCCGCCGATGAGATGTGCCGGGTCTTGGTCTGGGAGACGGAAACCGGCCGCGAAGCTGCCCGATTCGACGCCCGCGGTTTTTTCAAAGACGACTGGGATCGCAACAATCATCCCTATGGGGGCATCCGCTGCTTGCGGTTCTCGCCCGACGGCCGGTCGCTTGCGATCGCCGGCATCGAGAATTCGGACGTCGCCATTATCATGGGCAAAAGCCTCGTGCAGATTTTCGATTGGCAGCGGGGTGAGAAGACCTACGAAGTGAAACTCAACGACGACGCCCAATACGAATGTCTCGAGTACCATCCCCAGGGAGGATGCCTGGTCGCGGCTGTCGGCGGCAGCTACAGCGGGAATTCCGTCAAGGTCGCCTTCCTCGATCTGGCCCAGCCTCGCGTCGCCAAAGACGTGGCGGCGACGATACCGACGTTCGGCTTTGCCTGGGGCGAGAATGCCACAGCGTTCTACACCGCTGGCCGAGGTAAGGTTTTGAAATGGGACGTTTGAGTCCGGCCGTGAAGGGAGAAGGCTAAGAACCGCTCCGACGAATCCAGGGAGACGTTGAATCGAAAGCTGTTATTTGTCGTCTCCCTGGATTCGTCGGAGTGTCACACACCACGCAGGATCGCATCCATGAACCACTCCGCAATTCGCATTGCCCTCTTGCTCGCCGCATTTTCCGCCGCGGTGCCGACTCGCGCTGGCGAACCGCTCCTCCCCGCCGACCGATCCATCGGCGACGTCATCGACCATTATCTCGACGCAAAGCTGAAGAAGGACAACGTCAAGCCCGCGCCCGCCGCGGACGAGCCAACGGTAGCACGGCGGCTGTATCTCGATCTCGCCGGCCGCATTCCCACCGTGGCTGAAGCAAAGCAATACGCCGCCTCGACCGATCCGAAAAAACGCGCCCAACTCATCGACGACCTCATCGACTCAGTCGGCTTCGTCCACCAGAACGCCAACGAGTTCGATCGGCTCTTGGCGTACGAGAATCTCAACCCGCCGAATATGCGGCCCTATCTGCTCACCGCCTTTATGGAAAAGCGGTCATGGGATCGGATGTTTCGCGATCTGCTCGGCCTGAATTCCGACCCGACGAAGCCCAACCTGACCAAGCCCGAAGCGTTTGTTCGCAGTCGGCTCCAGGATCAGGATATGTTGGCTCGCGACGTGAGTTCCGTCTTCTTTGGCCTCAACATCACCTGCGCCCAGTGCCACAAACATCCCGAGATCAGCGCCTTGACGCAGGACTACTTCTTCGGCATGAAGGCGTTCTTCGGACGCACCCATGACTTTCAGGGACACCTGATCGAAAAGCACGCCGCGGTCCCCGCCACCTTTACTGCAAAGAACGGAAAGATTCTGCCGATCGTCCCCATGTTCTTGAGCGGCGAAAAGGTCGAACTCCCCAACATTCCCGAGGATCAAGCCAAGAAAGCCGTCGCCGAAGAATCGAAACGACTCGGCGAACTCGGCAAGGAGTTCGCGAAGACCAAGAAGCTGCCGCCCCCCGCCGAGTTGAACCTGCGGCAGCGGCTCGCCGATCTCGCCCTTTCAGACGCTAACCGCGATCGCTTCGCACAAGCGATCGCCAATCGCCTGTTCCATCGCTTCTATGGCCGAGGCCTGGTGATGCGGCTCGATTCCATGCACGCGGAGAATCCAGCGAGTCATCCCGAATTGCTCGCCTGGCTCAGTCGCGACTTCATCGCCCACAAGTACGACCTCGTCCGGTTGATTCGCGGCCTCGTGTCGAGCCGCGCCTATGCTCGCAGCAGTCGCTGGGAGGGTAAGACGGCTCCCGCGGCGGAGCTGTTCGCGGTGGCGGCTATCCGCCCGCTGACTCGCCAACAGTGGGGCCTCTCGCATCAGATTGTCAGCGATCCGGCGAAGATCTCGGGGAAGGAGCGTCCCGAGGTTCGTCAGCAAATGGAAGGGGTCGTTTCGGGGCCGAAGAACTACGCCACGCTCATCGAGCAGCCGCGTGACGATCTACAGATCGGCGTGAGCGAATCGCTCAAGCTCAGCAACGATCCGAACCTCGTCAAGATCACGGGCGACAAACTCGCCTTGACCCTCGCCAAGCTCCCCAGCCGCACGCAACAGATCGAAGAAGCGGTCTGGACGGTGTGGTCTCGTTCCCCATCGGCCGAGGAAACGGAATTGATGAGCGCATACCTCGAACAAAGGAAATCGAGTTCGGTCCAGGGACTTCAGCAGATGATCTGGGCCCTCGTCAACAATCCCGAGTTTCGCTTCAATCATTAGCCCAGCGTTTGGAAAGGATCTTGTCGATGCGATTCCTATTTTCGGCCTTGTTTTTTGCAACCGTTCTGGTGGTCCCGGCGAACGGCCAAGAAAAGCCTCCGCTCAAGGTGGCTATGATCATTCCCATCGAACCTTGGGACCGCAAGGCGGGGCTCGAGGCGTGGCGCAAATGGATGGAGGACAACTACCGCGTCGATATCACCTGGATCGAACCGAAAACGCCGCTGCCGACCAAGGAAACGCCGGAGGCCCAGCGCAAAGCGTACTACGCCAACCCTCCCGAGATTCCCGACCTGAACAAGGCGCAGAATGCCGATGTCGTCTTCACCGCCTTGACGCACGTATTCCTCAACGACAAGCAATCGGAGGAACTTCTCAAACTCTTGACGACCAAACCGGTGGTCGGGGGTCGTCGCTCGCACCATGGCATCTACTTCAAGTTGCCGAAAGGGAGCGAGTTCGCGAAGCTCAAGAACCCGGGCGGATTCAGCGGCGGTTATGGCGACCTGATCTTCGGAGGCGGTTTCGCAGGCCATCACGGCGGCATCCAACGAATCAAGGAAGGCCAGGCCGATCACCCGATCGTCAAAGGAATTCCCGACCTTGTCTCCTTCAGCCTTCACGACCGCGGCTACAAACACAAACTCGT
>CAMAUE010000279.1 GCA_945861245.1 Singulisphaera sp. GP187 | reverse complement strand
TTACGAATGAACTGAGCGACCGAGCGTTCCCGGAACACGGCATCCGAAGAGGGCACCACGGCATCACACACGATGGTGCCCGCGCCTATGACGAACTCACAGTTGTCAATCGGTTCCACCTGCGCCAACTGGCTTATCTGCTCGGGAGGCTGAAATCCGTGCGAGAAGGCACCGGCACGCTCCTCGACCACTGTCTGGTGTGTTACGGCTCGGCCCTCAGCGATGGCAATGGACATTCGAAGCGCAACCTGCCGATCCTGCTCGCGGGCAACGCCGGCGGCACGGTCAGGACCGGTCGCCATATCCGTTACCCGGCTGGCACCCCGCTCAACAACCTGTGGCTATCGATGCTGGAGCGGGTTGACGTTCGCGTCCCGTTCCTCGGCGACAGCACGGGGAGTCTGCGTGGGCTGTAGGTCAGGCTTTCTAGCCTGACACGCGGCCGCAACAATAAAACGTCAGGCTAGAAAGCCTGACCTACGTGAGACGTGAAATGAGATTTTTGAAACAATATCTCCTGATGTCGTTTGTTGGAATCTTCGGCGAGGCTTGTTGCGCAGGTGAGCCAGGCACCGACGCAAAAGTCGCACGTTCGTTCCTGGATGCGCATTGCGTCCGTTGCCACGACAAGAAGAATCCGGAAGGAAATATCTCCTTGCTGGCTCTACCCGCTGATCCGAAAACGCCAAAGGACATCGAGATCTGGAAGCGGGTTTATGAGCAACTCGATAACGGCCAGATGCCTCCGCAAGACAGCAAACAGCCTCCCGCGGCGGATCGGCAGGTCGCGATCGCCTCGATCAAATCGAACTTGAAGGCTGCGGGCGTGAAGTTCGACGAACTCAAGGAACTTCTTCCGGCCCGAGGCAACTGGGTCGATCACGACGCGCTCTTCTCCGGCCAGGCTGTGGGGGAAGCGGCCACGGCGAGCCGAGTCTGGCGGTTGTCGCCCGTGAGTTACAAGCAATTCTTCATCCGACTCAATGGGCAACTATCCCTCAATATGGACCATATCCTGTTTCCAAGTGCGTCGCAGGAGACGCCGATCATCGCGCCGTGGAACATGCCTCGAAAATGGGATTTCGCCGACTATTCATCGCTCCACCGGATCAGCGGAGCGGAATACGAGCATCACCTGCGGAACTGCACGACGGTTGCGAAGCGAATCGTCGGGAAGATCAATGGCTCGCCATCGTTCAAGAACCTGAAGGGGGCGCTCAGTGCAGGCAAGTCGGCGAAGCCGGAGCAACTGGAAGCGGCAGTAGCCGAATGCTATGAAGTGCTGCTGCGTTTGCCGCTCGATCCCGCCGCTCGGAAATCCCAAGCGGAACAATTGGCGAAGCTTTTTGAGTCCATGGACGCCCCCTTGGCCGTGGAGCAATTCCTTATCTCCGTGCTCTGCCACCCCGAGGTCCTGTATCGCATCGAGCGACCGGATGGAGACGCGAAGCGGGGACCGATGCCGCCCAGACATACGGCACGGGCGATCGCCTTCACGCTGACCGACCGGGAGCCGGATGCAGTGCTCTGGCAGGCGGCAGTCGAAGGGAAGCTCGCGTCCAGCGAAGATGTTCGCAAACACGTCGAACGCATCCTGAACGATCCCTCGATACCCAAGCCGCGGCTGCTGGGCTTCTTCCAGGAATACTTCGCCTACACGACCGCGCCCGATATCGCCAAGTGTACGGCGATTGTCAACGAGTACCAGTTGTCGCACAATGGCGGCTGCGAGTTCCAGAATGGATACGCAAGCAGGTTCGTTGCCGACACCGACCGGCTGGTCGAGTGGGTTCTGGAATCCGACAAAGATGTGCTGCGGACCCTGTTGACGACCCGCAAGTCGTTCTGGAGGGGCAATTATTCGGCGCAATACCATAAGCGACTCGCTGCCCTCCTTGAACAGAAGAAGCAGAACGCCGAACGGGCGGCAAAAGAAGGCAAGCCCGTGGATGAGACCAAATTCAACAATGAACTGAAAAGGCTCAATGATGATGCGAAGGCGGCATTTCAAGGCGGTGGTGGTGACGGAATGTGGCGGGACATCTATGGCGTGCAGAGGACGAACCCCGAAAAACACTGGGCTAATGTAGTGTTCGAGCTTCGCGGGCGCCCACTCCTCATTGCGAAGCCCCGCACTCCCGCGCCAACTTTTGACGATTGGCTTGCCGGCAAACCGTACGACGCGCATCCTGAGGAGCGAATCGGTATTCTCACGCAGGCCAGTTGGCTGGTGGCGATGGGATCGAACTTCGACAACCACGCGATCCACCGCGGCCGCTGGATTCGCGAACGGCTGCTCGGCAGCCGCATCTTGGAGGTGCCGATCACCGTCAACGCGATGCTTCCCGACGAACCGCACCGTGGACTGCGCGATCGCATGCGCGTGACCCGCGAGGACTATTGTTGGAAATGCCATCAGAAGATTGACCCGCTTGGTTTCCCTTTCGAACAGTACGACCATTTCGGCCGGTACCGTGAGAAAGAGATCGTCGTGGACAAGGAAAAAACCGACAAGGATCGGGCCAAGAACCCCTTGAGCCGGCGAACTATGACGAGCATTCCCATCGACACGACGGGGGCCATCACCGACAGCGGCGATCCGAAGCTGGACGGACCTGTGAAGGGACCGTTCGATTTGATGGAAAAGATGGCCCAGTCGGAACGCGTCGAGCAAGTGTTCGTGCGTCACGTCTTCCGATATTTCTTGGGCCGCAATGAAACACTCGCTGACGGACCCACTTTAGTCACCGCTCATAAAGCCTATCGTGACAGTAATGGCAGCATGAAGGCGCTCGTGGCGTCTTTGTTAACTTCTGAATCTTTCCTGTATCGGACGACACCTACCCTGGCAAAGGAGCACAAATGAATATCCTTCCAAACTCTCTGAAAATGATCCCCCGGGACCAGCTTGACCGCCGAACGGTCCTCAAGGGTGTCACACTCGGCGCGGGGGCGGTCGTGCTCCAGCCGTTCTTGCAACGGCTCGAAGCTCAGAATTCGGGGCAGGCGCCGCCGAAGCGGTTCATCTTCTTCATGGAGAGCAACGGCCTTTACCCTTCCCACGTTCAGCCGCGCAACTTGCAGGCACCGCCGCGCGGCACGAATCAGCTCATCGATCGCAGCCTGGCCGATCTAGAACTTCCCGAACCGATCGCGCCGCTGGCGCCGTTCAAGAATCGCATGACGATCATCCAAAAGCTCTCGCACAAGATCTCCGGCGGCGGCGATCACGGCAAAGGCTATGGCGGTCTCGGCTGTTTCAACTGGCGGCGCGGCATTGCCGGCCAGACGATCGATCACGCTCTCGGCTCGGCCCAACGGAGCATCATTCCGGTGGTCGGGCTTTGCGTTCCACCTTCAGCGAACGCGGCGTTCGCCAACTCCGTCTCGGCCAGCGCTTCACGCCGACCGACTCCCATGGTCTGCCAACCGGACCTCGCATTCCAGATGCTGTTCGGCAGTGTGGCGGAAGGGAACGCGGGGCGCGCGTTTCAGGCACGCAATCGCTTGCTGGACTGGGTTCGCTCCGACATCCGTCGCGTTCGCAGCGAATTGCCGGCGATGGATCGCGAGCAGCTCGACGTCTACCTCGACACCTTCGAACAGATGCGTTCGCGACAAGACCGTGTCAATGATAATCGCGAACGGCTCCGGGCCAATCTGCCTGCCATCGATCGCTTCGACAGCCGACGGACGACGCAGCGCTTCGAGGCACAATGTGCGCTCGCCGCTGCTTCTCTCGCGTCCGGGCTCACGAATGTGGTGACGATCGATGCGGCCGGCGGCATCGGCCTTTATCACACCTGGACAGACCTCGGTGTCACCAAGGACGGCCATTCGATTGGCCACTC
>CAMAUE010000278.1 GCA_945861245.1 Singulisphaera sp. GP187 | reverse complement strand
GGAAAAGGAGTAGGAGTTCATCTCCAACTGGTTCTGCTCCATGTGAAACCCGCCTGCATTCCCCTGGAAGCCTCGATTGCCGAAGATGTTGGCACACACTCGTTGCTTCGGCGCGGGATTCACCCAGAACGCGATGGTGAAGGGGACGGCCAGGTCCTCCAAGTTCGTTCCCGTATCCACCGTAGCCCATTGCCCGTTGAAGCTCAGCGCCGTCCGCCCGCCGACATTCGACCACGTCGATTTGTACGAGAAACCATCCGGGGAACTTCCCGTGGCGTTGCGGATCTCGTCCCCCTTTGCCTCGTCCAGTTTCCACCAGGCATAGAGCGCGTCGTTGTGAAATTCTTTACGTGCCTCGGTCAAGACATTG
Organism: Singulisphaera sp. GP187; assembly: GCA_945861245.1. Classification (GTDB taxonomy): domain Bacteria; phylum Planctomycetota; class Planctomycetia; order Gemmatales; family Gemmataceae; genus SIAQ01. Next base: position 3,485 of record CAMAUE010000278.1, on the reverse strand, counting down.
GGTTTGCGTGCCCGGTCGCGGATGTTCCTTACGATAAGGCGGCAATCGCCTCGCTTGAGCGGGCCGGTCTTCAGGGTCACTGTCTTTCCGTCCTCGCCCATCGTTGCGGCGATCACCTGGCTTTGTGGCTCAAGGGTGTAGTTCGCGGCGATTTCAGCATCTGCTTGCAGAACCGGCTCCGTGAAGATGACGACCACCCGGTTTGCCTGTCGCGGGATGGAGATGGCCTCGATCGCCGGCGGAGTCGTGTCGAGCGGCGTGACCGTGATGATCCTCGGCACCTCCGCCGTCCACCCCTTCGCATCTTTCAACCTCAGCCAGACCTTGTAGGTGCCGGGCTTGGTGAAGGTGTGGGTATGGCTTACTTCGGCGCCCTCGGCCTTGGTTCCGTCGCCGAAGTCCCAGTTGTATGACGTGCGAGGACCATCGGGCACGATCACGGATCCGGCGTCAAAACGGACCGTCAGCGGTGCCTCGCCGGTCGGCGGATCGGACATGAACGCCAGCATATCGAGGAGCGGGGGCGCGATCACAACATCCAGCCGCCGTCCGGGAGGCGTCACGACAAGCCGTTCAATCCGGTTATCGCGGATGGATCCCTCGACGGTCGTATCGAACGGAGCCCGTAGCCGGAAGTCGGTATCCCATCCTAGCGTCCAACCCTCGCACAGGATCAGCTTCCGACCTTTCGGCCGCAGTAACGTCAGTTCGTCTGTACGGAACGGCGAAGCTGGCAGGCCCTCCCGGTTGTAAAGATTGGCCCCCTTCGGATTCGAACTGAAGGCATAGCGCACGGCCACCGGGTTTGTCACCGCCGGGCTGGAGACGACGACGCTCGCCCCGTCAATCACCGCATCGGCCCAGACCCATCGGAAGTCGTCACCGGCCACGGCGAAGGTTCGCAGTTTGGCGCCGGGCTCCTCTTCCGTCGGCATGCGGCCCTTCTTCTTCCCCGCCATCAGGCCGCCGCCAACGTGGTTGAAAAAGATACGAATCTTGTTCCCCTCGATTTTCATATCTCGGTAGAGCGGTCCGCTCGGCACCAGGTCCTTCTTGCCGTACTGGTCATGCAACGCCAAGCGGGCCAGCCGCTCACCGCAATCGAATTTGTTCGTCGGATGGAGGCCGCCGCCAATGTCAATCGTTATCGCCATACCGGTGTTCGGAATCTGCAGGCTCTGAAACTGCATCCAGCGAGTGATCCCGATGCCGCCACCGACCATATCGCGGGTCGGCGGTTCATTCAGGGCTGGTTCCGGGCGCGCGTACGGGTCAAACCAATGTCCATCCGGAAGTTGGACGAAGTAGAAGGGGAAGTCCCCCTGCCTCCATAACTCGCGCCAACCCCCGATGAGCGCCCGCATTCGGCGATAGTACGTTGTGTCGCCACTGTTCCATTCGCCCTGGTACCAGAGCGATCCTTTGATCGCATAAGGCGCAATGAACTTGATCTTTGACGCGTACACCGAGCCCGCCGCAATGTGGTCCGGCCACTTCGTCCTTTCTTCGTACGACGCGGCCAGTGTCGGCTCGATAGCAATGCCTTCCGGCCCGATGGCCACATCAATGACTGTGCCGCCAAACCCCGCCCAGATCAGCCCAATCGGCACGCCGGTTTCCTTGTAAACGCGCCGAGCAAAATAGAAGCCGGCGCCGGTAAAACTCGGCGCGTTTTCGGGTGTGCAGACCTTCCATTCCCCGGATACGTCCTTCGGCAGCTTCTTCAAAGTGGGAACGTTCGTCGTCATGAGACAGCGGATCATCGGGAAATCGGCGGTAGCGATGTCGCCCTTGGCGTCGCAATCCTTCAGCGGCAATTCCATGTTCGACTGTCCGCCGCAGAGCCAGACGTCGCCGATGAGAACGTCCTTGACTGTGACGGTGTTCTTTCCAGTGACGATCATATCCTGGCCGAGGGCGTTTATCTTCATGGGCGGCAGTTTGAGGGACCACTTCCCCATTGCGTCGGCGGTGGCCGTTGCCTGCGCGTCGCCCAGCTTCACCGTCACTTTCTCGCCCGGTTCGGCCGTCCCCCAAATCGGCAAACGCAGGTCGCGCTGCAACACGGCGTGAGCGGAGAAGACTTTCGGCAGCGTTACGTCGGCCTGCACCGGTATCGTGTGGAGCAGACATGCAGCGACCAGAAGGGCACGCAAGACCGCAGACGCGTTCTGCAAACGCAGTTTCATGAAGAACTCCTCGGAGATTGCGATTGAATCACAGCCAGACTTACTGACCGCCAAAAGAGTCCGCACTGCGACTCACTTGGACACGCCCGCATAAGGATACTTCGACACTGTCTCCCAGGCGATCTTCTGAAGGATCGCATGCTGCTCGTCGGTCAGTTCCTTGAACCGCGAAATCTTCAAACCGACAGGCGACCTGCGGTAAATGGCGGCGAAATGGCAGTAGCCGCTGAGGGCCATGACATGCACCCCCGCATGCGGCATCGCATCAGTCCACAACTCCGATTGCTTCTTGACGCCTGGATATTTGCTGTCAAGCACCAGCGCACGCAGTTTTACGGTGGCATCGCCGACCGGCACGAGAAACACCACGGGCTTGCCGAACTTCTTGTTGAGTTCGTCGACCCTCGCTTCCACGCTCTTGCGAGTCTTCTCGAGAGCGGTTTGCAGGTCAGCAAGCTTGGAGTCGTCGTAGTCGGCCTTGGTCTTGATCTCCTTGGCCCGCCCGTCGCCGACGAGCCACGCCGCGTGGTAGTAGACGCGAAAGTTCGGATTGGCCTTCAGGCCAGGCACGAGCAGCTTTTCTGCATCACGAATCGGTTCCGTCCACCAATGGACACCGTGTGCGTAGACATCGACCTCGCCCGCTTCGATGAGGCTAAAGTCGTTCGGTTTCGCGGCCTTCACTTCCTTGTGTCCCTCGATACCAGCAGCCTTGACCGAATCGGCGACGCCCCACGGCACGAAACCGAACCAACTGTTGCCGTTGAACATCACGCGCAGGCCCGCTGATTTGTCCTTGACTGTCTCAGCCGTCGCTTGCACCAAGGCCACGCGGAAGCCGAGGTAGCACCCGCGGTAGGCGGATAGATCGCGGCCAATCCGAGCGGCGGAACGAAGACGTTTCGAGTCGCTCGACCAACCGCCGCCGCGTTGCACCTTGGCTTTGCCCGTCGCCGGTCCGGTCGGATCGATCAGCTTTTCTTTGGGATAGCTGTTCGGCTCGTACCAGTCTTCACACCACTCCCAGACGTTGCCATGCATGTCGTAAAGGCCGAATGCGTTAGCCTTGAATTGGCCCACAGGAGCCGTGAAGATGTGGCCATCCTTCCCTTTGATGCCGATCGACCAACCGGAGTACTTGGCTCGTGCCGTTGCGTCGGCGCCGTTGCCCATGGTCGCCAAGCCCTCGGGATCGTCGCCATGCGCGTAAGCGGTCTTCGTTCCGGCGCGGCAGGCATACTCCCATTCCGCCTCGGTCGGCAAACGATAAGTCTTCTTCTCTTTTTCGCTCAACCA
>CAMAUE010000277.1 GCA_945861245.1 Singulisphaera sp. GP187 | reverse complement strand
CATGCAGCACCTTCAGTCGATCACGTTCTTGCTGGCTCATCTCGATCCGGTCCTTTTGTTGCACGCTCATAGCTGTCCTCCTTGCCCAAGGGCGAAAGAGGACATTTCTATTGCGTTATGACCGGACATTTCTATTTTAGTTCAACACTTCGCTGCTTCTCGCGGCCGAAGAGCAAGAGGAGAGAGAATGTCGTTCTGCTTCGTATTTTCGTTCATGAAACGGCCTCCAGGAAAAACCTTCAGAACTCTGGCCAAGCTGCGATTGAACCCTCCCCGCACGCGAGGTAAGTCACTGACCCTGCGTTGCATCGCGATGTCCGCGACGCCGCATTCCGCAACACCGTATCGGGAGAAACATCATGGCAGAAAAGAAGTCCAAAAAGGACCAGCACTACGCAGTTGTCACCGCGAAGGCCACCGCACCAACGCCTGCCAAGGCCTCGAAGGCGAAGGCGGCGAAGCCCGACGCGCCGGCCAAGGCGAAGCGAATGAGCGCGATTGACGCCGCCGCGAAAGTTCTGATGGAAGCCGGCACGCCGATGAATTGCCAGGAGCTGATCGGGGCAATGGCCGAGAAAAAACTCTGGACCAGTCCCGGCGGCAACACCCCGCAGGCCACGCTCTACTCTGCGATCCTGCGCGAGATCACCACGAAGCGGAAGGACGCCCGGTTCATCAAGACCGAGCGCGGCAAGTTCGCCGCCAAGGCGTAGCCCGCCTACGCCACGGTTCGCCCACGACGCCGCGTGTCGCGGCGTCTTGTCGTTGGTCGCGTTCCTCGTCACGTTCCTACCTCCGTCGCCACAGACGCCAACGTGGGCGTTCCGTTGGCCAACCGCGGGACCATCCACCCACTGCAGATCTCGGTGGGCCCATTCGCCTCATGGCTCCAGCATCTTCTGACGGACTTCCTGTTCGCGCTGCTCCAGCTTGGCGAGTTTCTTGCCGAGCCTGGCCAACTCCGGTTCGTACTGCTTGGCTCGCGCCAGGTAACTCTGCCCCCGTTTCTCCAGCGCCTGGGCATCGGCCGCAGAACGTGCGTGAGCGGCCTCTTCAAGATCGGCCTGGCCACGCCGTTTCAACTCATCGTGGTCCAAGCTCAGTTGCTGGCGCTGCGCGGCGAGCGCGCCCCGCTCGCTCTGCATGTCGGCCATGGCGTCAAGCAGTTCGGGATTAACGCAGGTGTCGCAAAGCTGCCGACGGGCACCGTCAGCCTCGCTCACCGCTTGGGCGATCTGGTGTAACTTGTTATCGAGCGGCCACACGATCTCATCGTGCCGCTCTTGGGCCAGATCAAGTTCGCGATTGGCCGCGGCGATCTGCTTGTGGATTCCGGCGCGCTCGGCTTCCAGTGTTTCGGCCTGCGCAATGGCCTGCTGCCATTGGCGCCGTCGCTGGAGCAACACGACGGCTTTCTGCAAGTCGTCCACGGTCTTGCCGGCATCTTGCAACGCCCTGGCGATCAACTCGGGCTCGGGCGCCTTGTTGTCGGCCACGAGCCGCACCAGAGCATGGAAGTCCATCACGAACTCACGCTTCTTGCCCTGGACGAGCGCCATCAGATTGGACAGGTTCATAGGGTCTCCTGAAAAAATCGTGGGTCTGCCGATGAGCAACACGCTCATCAGCGTTGGTTCACAAAAGTTCGCGATCGTGTTGGACGGATGGACCGATCCCATAGTGCCGAGCCATCGCGATGCGGATCCGGCGTCCTATCCGGTTACTTGCCGCGAGGCGCGACCCGGATACCCAGAATCCGGCGACGGCAACCAAACACGGCAACCTGTGGAAATGAAAGGAGCCGCGCGGTGAGGCACCGTGCGGCTCGAAAAAGTTGGAATATTTTTCAGGCGGTAACTTGGCGGCAACCGGTTACCGCTATTCGTCATCATCATCGTCGCCGGAGGTCTCCTGGCGATTGACTCGGCGTCGGTCGATTGGCGCCTCGCGCCGCTTCTCGTGCTCATCGAACCGCTTGTCGATCTCTTCCTGCGATTCGCCACGGCGATTCTTGCGCCACCATTCCGTCTTCATCACCGCTTGCTTCGACACACCGAGCATCTGCCCAAGCTGTTCCGCCGAGGCCGTAGGCGGAAAGCGAATCAAGTTATCGATCTTCGTCAATTTCTCATTCGCCGTAAGCTTGTCGTCCGCCAACACCTGGGACGCCTTGGCAATGCGTTCATCAGCAATCCCATTCGTGAAAACCCGCAAGATCGCAATCGAAGGATGATCTGCCGGTGGCTTTGGCGTCGCCTCAGGAGCGGCAGGCATCACCTTCATGACCTCGGCAATCGTCGCCGCAAACGCCTTGGCACCAGCTTCCCAGTTGGCTATCGCGACGCCCGTCGGCCCGGCATCGTTCCTCACACGCTGCATTCGCTCCAGCAAACCTCGGCCAGCAACAGGCAGGCGCTGGCTGATCCGTCCGTCAGGGAGCTTTCGGGGATGCCCATCGAAGAAGCCCCTTCGCAGCACAAAGTCGATTACCGTCGCCGCGTTGCCGTTGTCCAGGTCGCCGCGTGCAACGACGCCCTCGGTAGTCAGTCGCCACTGCTCGCTGCCAACGCGTTCACAATGAAAGCTTGGCTCGTCCTTTTGGTCGGCGCCTTGTTGTTTCTCGAATGCCTCTCGCCAATCGTTCCACGTTTCTTTGAGCAAGAATTGCATTGCCTGCGCCAATCCGGTTTCACCAGTCAGCGTGATTGTTGCCTCCACGGCCACGGGTTGGCCAGCCATGCGAAGCCGAAACATCACCCGCCGTTCGATCATGCCTGCTGCCGTGAGCAAGGATAGAGCCTGTTCCTGCAATGAGCTCAATGCCGTCGGATCGACATCGGCCCATGTTTCCGGCACTGATCGGAGTATTTTCCCGATCAGGGATTCAATTGTATCGCTGGTATTCATAACGGATACTCGACAAACGCGATCAATGAAGCAAAATACAAATGGGGCATATATGAAATGATACGGCTCAAGGTGCGGCTGCGGCACGCACGAGAGATCGGATCATGAGCGAAGAGGCCAAAAAAAGGGCGGTGTTCCGGTGGTGTTCCCAATCTTGTTTCAGCGTTTCGCCAACGCAGGTTTGAAGTGAATGTTCGCCTGCAGCGCAGCCGATTTGCTTCAGCAATGTTCCTGCAATTCGCAATATGGTGCGCAACCAGGTTTGAGAGATAGTCGTCGGGAAGTCTCGCTTAATGCCCAGTGACGCGAAAGCCAAGGTAGGCGCCGCGGTAGGTTGATGGATCGCGCCCAATCCGAGCCGCGGATCGGGCGCGTTTTGAATCGCTGGACCAACCGCCGCCGCGTTGGACTCGGGCTGTGCCCTCAGCAGGTCCGGCCGGATCTTTCTGGGCCTCAGGTCCGTATCCCTTCGAATCGTACCAGTCTTCGCACCATTCCCAGACGTTTCCGTGCATGTCGAATAGTCCAAACGGGTTCTTGCGGAATTGCCCGACTGGCGCGGTGAAAGCGTGGCCGTCCTTGCCCTTGATGCCAATGGTCCAGCCGGGGAATGTCGCCCGCGCCGTTGCATCGGCGGCATTGCCTACCTGAGCCGATTCTTCCGGGTCGTTGCCATGCCAGTACGCCGTACTCGTGCCTGCGCGGCACGCGTATTCCCATTCCGCTTCCGTCGGTAGCCGATAGGCTTTCTTTTCCTTTTCGCTCAGCCAGCGGCAGAATGCCTTGGCGTCGTTCCAGGTCACGATGACCACCGGATGATCGTCGGTTTGCTCGAAGCCCGGAGATTTCCAGGTGAACTTCGGATTCATTTTGTCGAACTTGCCCGCCGCGTCCGGCCCGTAGCCGCCCTTGCCGTCTCTTTCCGCATCGGTCTGGTATTTCGTCTCACGCAC
>CAMAUE010000276.1 GCA_945861245.1 Singulisphaera sp. GP187 | reverse complement strand
CTCAAGCTCGCCGGCATGCGTTGGAGCGAAGAAGGCACGGATGAGATGTGTCATCTACGTGCCATGTTCCGCAGCGAAAGCAATCAGTGGGATGCGTTTTGGACACGCACCTGAACAGGCGCTCTACCAACTAAAGTGACGCCTACCCTCTCAAAGCAGCGCTCGGCTACAACACAATGCTGCCCGAAAAATATGAGCAAGTCAAACGCGGCGGCCTGCACGCGCACACGCACAACATCGCGGAAATCGAACGCTACGCCAAAACGCTTTCGCAGAAGGACAAAGACAATCTCCGCGTTCTCAGCTTCGGCGACGAGATCAGCCTTGGCCAAATCAATTACAAAGATCCGAAGAATAACGACAAGTTCCGCGTCTGGCTCAAGGCGAAGGGTATCACCAAAAAAGAACTCGGCGTCGAAACCGAACAAGCGGCGCTGACGCCGGCGGGCAACGGTCGCCTGGCGTGGTACTCGCAAACCTTCAACGAGGAGGAACGCTTCGCCGTCTATCGAGAGATGACCAAGCGAGCCAAGGAATTGATCGGCCCACACGTGCTCACCGGCGCGAATTACTCACCACACCATGGCTGCATGTATTATGGCGCGCTCTATCAGTGGATCGACATCTTCAAGCATCAGGGCATGACGATGTTTTGGGCCGAGGATTACATCTTCAGCGTGCCCGAACCGCCGCAGATGATCTCCTGGCATTTCGCTCAGATGCGCTGCGCAACGAAGTATCACAACTACCCGATTCACTATTACGTCATGCCACACGCCCCGGGACAAGAGCCTGGATTCCTGCGGCGAAACATGGTCTTGAGCGTCGGCTTCGGCGCAAGGCATATCGACAACTTCTGGGTTGGCCCGGAGGAACGCTTCACCGAGAACTACGTCGCCTGGAATTACAAGGACAACTTCCGCGCGATCTGCGAATCGATCTACGATTCCGCCGAGGTCGAGAAACTCCAGGCGACAGGCAAAGTGCGCCCCGCCGAGATCGCGATCCTGATGAGCAAGGCGACCGATTACAATGAGTCGCGTCTGATGGTCCCGCGCGAAAAGGACCCGTTCGCCGCCCAGTGCAAGAACGCGCCGAAGGAGATCAACCAAACGCTGTGCCGTAAGGAGCAGCAAATGCTGTATTTGGCGCTACGGCACGCTCAACACGCGGTCGATTGCATCACGGAGGACGACATTCTCGAAGGCTATTTGAAGAACCTGAAAGTGGTTTACTTCGCCGGCGAATGGATCGACAACCGCGTCATCCCCAAGCTCGAAGAATGGGTCAAGGCAGGAGGCGTGCTCTATTGCTGCGCCGGTTGCGGGCACATGAACCAGTACGGCGAGCCCGAACCCGCGATGCTGAAGCTACTCGGTTTGAAAGACATCAAGACGACGAAGAACGCGTATCACATGCGGACGTTGTTGGAGTTGCCGTTGTGCGAGGCGATTGATACGGTGCAGCTTGAACCCTTGCCGAATCCTCCCGATGAATTGGTGTCGTGGCCGATGCATGCGATGAAGCAACAGTTCACGCTCGATGGCAAAACGTTTCCGATGGCGCGCTGGAAAGATGGTACCGTGGCGATGACGGGCCGCCGATTGGGAAACAAAGGGGGCAAAATCTTTGCCGTCGGTGGACTGCCAGGCACATCCTACATGAAGTCCGCCACGAAAGCGATTCCGTGGGCGCGCGGTGGAAGGAATATGGTGTACAACCCGACGGATTTTGGCCTAATTCAAGCAGGCGTTGCCCAGTTCGGCGCAGACGAAGGTAGTCATGTTCTGCGAAATATCAAGGAGCGTGTCGAAAAACCTGCATTGTGCTTCAATCCGGAGGCCCTACGTAAGAACAAGAACACTCTCGTCGAATCGATCGTCCTCGACCACATCGACGGCACGCTCGTGACGCTGGTCAACTGGACGAACGCCCCGGTAAAAGACCTCGAAGTGCAGGTCCGCATGAAGGACGCCCCGAAGACCGTCCGCACCGTCAGCGGCCAGCGCAACCTGGCGTTCACCGCGAAAGACGGCGTCGTGACGTTTCGGCTCGATTTGGCGGAAGCGGATTATGTGATGCTGTTGAAGTGAGATTAGCCGATCCAGTGCACGACGTCCACCGCTCCGCTGCGCGTCGCGGCTAAACAACAAGTCAATCCGGACTACGCGAAGCAGCAATCGCCAGCGTCAACGCGGTGGTTGCCCAACTGCTGGCGGCAATGGAGATGAACTGATCGTTAGCGTGGGGGAAGCCGCTCTCGTAATAGGTCTGGAACGGCTTGCTGCGTGAGCGGATTTTCCAGGAACCGTCGTCTTCTTGCATCATGACGAGAAACGCGATGCCACGCCGATAGGCGAGACCGCTTGTCGATTGATGGCCGGCTTGATGAAGCGCGAAGAGAGCCGATCCCGTGGCATAAGCGTCGCTGCCCATGGCGTCGGTTTGGCCCCAGCCGCCGTCCTTGCGTTGCGAACGCAACAGTGCGTCAACCATCGGCTTTCTCGCTTCGATCGATTCGCCCATCGCCTGCAGTGACAGGAGCCGAAAAACGCGGTCCTCGGTGTCCTTGGCCGATGTTTTGAGGAGCCATGAGCGAGTCGTGGCCAAGCGTTTGTCGATGCGATCTTTCTGCGCCGCGGTTCCCCATTTTTGCAGCGATCGGATGGCGTAGTAGTTCGTCGTGAAGGCGCTCGCTTCGGAGGGAGGGCGATTGCTGACGGGACGCCAATAGCCCAACTTTTCATCCCGCAGCAGCAGGTACTCGACGACGGCCTCGGTCGTGCTGTCGCGCGTCCAGCCCGCGAGTTCCAAGGTGTAAAGCGCCTGCCCCGCGGTGTCCGCTTGGCCGCCCTGCCCTTTGCCTTCCTTGTAGTTGTCGCGGTTTCGATCGAGAAAATCGGCGATGAACTTCGTCTGTTTCTTCAGATCGAATTCTTTGCTCTCGAACGCTCGGCCATTCGCTGTGGTTAGCGCCAACATTGGCATTAACTGATTATGGCACGCGAAACAGGTCTTCTTGGATGTGTGGCCGTCCATGCCTTTCCGCAAAAGTGGCAGCGATTTGGCAACAGCCGCCTTGACGTTGTCTTGCCATTTGTCATTCGCCCGGACTAAACCCAGCGACAGAAAAACAAACAACATGGCTGCGACGAATTGATGCATGGTTCACCTCGTTCATGGAAGGCGTTTCGGCATTGTTATGCTTCGCCTGTGATGCGTGTGCCGTGGCGGTCAAGATCTGTTCACACGAAAAAAAAACACCCTATCACTCGTTGATAGGATATTGCAATTGCCGCTCACCACCCAATGCAGCACGGACACCCGCGGCCTAGCCAGGGGGAGGTCGAGGTCGAGGCGGTCGCGGTTTGCGGCGTGCGTGTATCCCAGCTTGCGCTTGCCTTCGCGGGCACGGTCAGGCCGTAGTCGAGGTCCATAGCGGGCATCGGACCGCCGGGGCCTTTGAGATAGTGCTCGAACCATTGCAGCGTGCGGATGTTGTAGTCCAGCCGCGAAGCCGCCCGACGATTGCCATGGCCTTCACCGGGATAGAGGACGAGCCGAACGGGGGCCTGATTGCGTACTTTGAGATGACGGTAGAGTTCCAGCGATTGTGATGGATGCACGCGCGGATCGTTTTTGCCGTGCGCGATGAGCAAGGGTGTCTTGGCCTTTTCGAGATGCTTGATCGGGCTGGCCTTGAGGAAGTATTCCCAATCGTCCCAGAGCCATTTGCGATGATGCACGAGCGTCATCTCTTGCGGAATGTCGGTCGTCCCCGCACAGGAAACGAGATCGCTCAGGCCGACGAACATGACGCCGGCGGCGAAGCGATGCGAGTAGTAGGTCGCGCCCCAGGCAGTCGCATAACCGCCATAAGAGCCGCCGGTGATGCCGACTTTCTTTTCATCGAC
>CAMAUE010000275.1 GCA_945861245.1 Singulisphaera sp. GP187 | reverse complement strand
CCTGTAAAATATAATGGAGAATCTACTATACCGAACCATCGGCAAGATTCTTCCCTCAGAATAAGACGAACGCGTGCGCCCGGAAATTCGATTTCCATTAATAGCTAACGGACACGTCATAAGTAATTCTTATACGGCATGGAATGCATCAGGCGTTTCAGCATTCCGCCCGCAGGTCAGAGCCGCGCACGCCGTAAGCGGTTTGGGGGTTATTCAACGTGGCTGCGATCTATGTGGAACCTGAAGCAGGCGGGGCGCGTCGTCATACCATGACATTGGTCAAACGGAATTTTCGTTATTGCTCGCGCATCGATGGTTGCATTTCATGGAAAAACCTGTTCTAATAACCTAGGGTGCGTCAAGCGCCTATGCCGACGCACTTGGCGCTGGCGCTTCTTGACGCATCCTATCAATTCATCAATCGAATAATTCCGCTTGAGCGCTACCCCACACGCGGAGGATGTCAAGCATATGATCGTTGTTGAGGAACTTACGAAACGATTTCCCCTACCCGGCGGCGACGAAGTGCTCGCCGTCGATCGGCTCTCGTTCTCCGTTCAGCCCGGCGAAGTGTACGGCTTGCTCGGCCCCAATGGCGCGGGCAAGACAACGACGCTGCGCATGCTGCTCGGCCTACTCCAGGCGACCAGCGGGCAGGCCTCGATCGCCGGCTTCGGATCCAATCGCCATCCGGATGAAGTGAAACGCCGCGTGGGCCTGGTCTCGGCGAACGCGGGACTTTACCCCGCCCTTAGCGTGCGCGAGCTACTGCTGTTTTTCGCCGAGCTTTATAGCGTTCCCGATGAAGACGCACTGAAGGAACTCCAGCACCTGACCGAGCTACTCGGTCTGGCGGACCTACTCGATCGGCGTTGCGCGAACCTTAGCACCGGGCAGCGCCAGCGTGTCGTGCTCGCGCGGGCGCTGATCCATCAGCCGCCGGTGATGTTGCTCGACGAGCCGACGTTGGGGTTGGATGTCCTGGGTTGTCAGATCATCAACGAATATATCAATCATCTTCGGGAGGAAGGCAAAGCCGTCATCCTTACGACGCATCATCTCGACGACGCAGAACGGCTCTGCACGCGTCTGGGGCTGATGCATCAGGGCCGACTTGTCGCCGATGGCACGTTGGCGGAACTCCGCGAACGCACGGGATGTGCGAGTCTGATTGACATGTTCCTGAAACTCTCCAATGTCGGACCGTCGCTCATGCGTCGGCAAGGTGATGAGGCAATGCGAACATGACCAAACCTGAAAGCACCATTGGACGTCAATTATCGGCGACATCACCTTTCCGCGCCCAGCGCGTCTTTCGCCTGGTGCGCAAAGAATTGCGCGAAATCCTGCGTGATCGACGGACGATTCTGACGCTGATCGCGATGCCGTTGATGCTCTACCCGATCATGAGCGTGGTGTTTCAGCAGGTAACGATGGCGCGGACGTTGGATCGCGATACAGGACCGGTTTTCCATTTTGCTGCCTTGACGACTTTGGAACGCGAAGTGTTTACGCGGCGTCTTGGCCCGCGATTATCGTCCAAGCGATTTCTTCACCCTGGCGAGGCGGCACCAAAAAAAAAGGACGGCGACCCGTCGCAGGTGCCGATTGTTCGCTGGTGGCCAAGCCCGGAGCGCGATCCGGACACAGCGGAGACACGCCAAGAACTGCTTACCGAATACGAGACGGAAATCGTCGAGGGCAAGTTGGACCTGATCGTGTTGTTCCCTGAGGCGATTGCCGACCCGGACGCGAAATCGCGCAACCCGAGCGAGGACCGACATCTCTCATGCAAGCTGATTTTCTCACCGAACGCATCCACCAGTTTAGCCGCCCTGGCGTGGGTTGAGCGCATACTGGCCGAGGTGGATCGGCGCGATTTGCAGGAACGCCTGGGCATCCCCGACCTGCCACGACGAATCACGTTGTTGACGCCGGAGCGAGTCGCGATCAATCCGGGCGGGCGCACCGGCATGGTGTCGCTTGCCGCCTTGGTTCCGCTCATCCTGATTCTGATGACGATCACCGGTGCGGTCTATCCCGCTATCGACTTGACCGCCGGCGAGCGCGAGCGCGGCACGCTGGAAGTGCTCGTGGCCTCGCCGGTGCCTCGCTTCGAACTGCTAACGGCGAAATATTTCTCGGTTCTCACCGTGGCCGTGATGACTGCCGTCGTCAACCTCGTGTGCATGACGATTACCATCACCTGGAGCAACCTCGGGGCAGCGCTGTTTGGCGGCGGCGGGCTGTCGCTTGGCGCGCTGGCGCAGATATTCGCCCTGCTCATGTTGTTCGCGGGCTTCTTCTCCGCCGTCCTCTTGAGTCTCACCAGTTTTGCTCGCAGCTTCAAGGAAGCACAGGCCTATCTCATTCCGCTGATGTTGGCGTCGCTGGCGCCGGGCGTGATGGCGATGATGCCGGGGATGGAGCTGAAGGGGCTTTTCGCGGTGCTGCCGCTCGTCAACATCGTGCTGATGGCCAGGGATGTGTTCCAAGGCGGCGTCGAGCCGATCGCCGGCGCGATCGTCGTCTTCACGACACTCCTGTACGCCCTGGCGGCCTTGAGCCTTGCGGCGCGGGTGTTCGGCGCGGAGAGCGTTCTCTACAGCGAGCAATCGGGCTGGGGCGATCTCCTTCGGCGACCGCGCGAGGAGCAGTCCAGGGCCACCATCGCCATGGCACTCTGGTGCTTGGCCGTCATGATCCCGGTTCAGTTCACGATCAACGCCGTGATGATGTCAATCGGCCCGGTCAGTGGTTGGGCGCATATCGTCATCGGTATCAGCGCGAATCTTGTACTGTTCGGCTGCGTGCCGGCGGCGTTTCTCTACTTTGGACGCGTTCGTTTGTCGGCCGGCCTGGGGTTGAATCGTCCGCACCCGACGATGTTGGCAGCGGGGTTGCTGCTCGGCGCCTCGTTGTGGCCGATCGAACTCTATTTACTCGAAAACCGAACCGCGGAACGGATGATCGAATTACACAGCCAGACTGCAGGAGTGGCCGAGATGATCCGGGATATGCACGCGCAGGTTGGCTGGTTTATCCTGGCGCTGTTCATCGTGCCGGCGATACTCGAAGAGCTGTTTTTCCGCGGTCTCCTATTCCGCGCGTTGGCGGAACGCGCCGGGCCTTTGGTCACGATCGGCGTCAGCGGAATCTTGTTCGGCCTGACGCACGTAATCTTCGGCGGCGCGCTCGGCCTGGAACGGCTCGGCCCCAGCACGTTGCTCGGGCTTGTCTTGGCAATCGTCAGTTGGCGTTCCGGCAGCGTTTGGCCAAGCCTTATCCAGCACGTCGCGCACAACACGATCTTGATTATCGTGGCACGGGAATGGTCGGATGAACTGAGCGGCATTCCCTGGTCATGGATCAACTCCGGTCTCGTCGGCAGCGCCGTCGCCGCGGCGATGCTTTGGTATTTCGGCGGTGCGCCGAGCGCAACCAAAGTCGTTCGTTAGCCGGACGCGCAAGCGACGGTGAAGCGTCCGTCGCTTGCGCGTCCGGCTAACGACGCAAGCCGCAAAATTCTGATTTCGTAAACTGAGCGGATAGTCCACCGCGAGCTTCATTATTTCACATTAGACTCCCAGGAGTAATCCCATGGCGCCACGTATCATCTTCCGCTCCGGCGAGGCTCTCGTCGAGGGCGACGCCGACTACCTTTGCGCGGAACCAGAGATCGTGCTCGGCGAACTCGACGGCCCCGTCGGGCAGGCGTTGGCGACGCTCGTCGGCGATCAGGTCAAGGGGCACACGCGCGTCTTCGCCCTGCTCAATAGTGACGTGCAGGTCAGGCCGATCACACTGATGGTAAGCAAAGTTACTGTCAGTGATTCTCGTTACACAAATATTCTTATGGGCACGGTGCAGGCCGCCATCGCGCATGGCGTGCTCGACGCCGTCCGTGAAGGCGTCATCCCGAAGAACAAGGCCAACGACCTCGGCATCATCTACTCGGTTTGGCTTGACCCCGCAGTCTTGAAGGTGCCGAAGAAAAAGCTCGACCATGCCGCCTTGTTCAACGTCCATCGCGAGGCGACGGTCAAGGT
>CAMAUE010000274.1 GCA_945861245.1 Singulisphaera sp. GP187 | reverse complement strand
ATTTCGCTGGTCAGCGTCACGGATGGTTCATCGAACACGATCATGGCGGTCGAGGCGGCAGAAGCGACGATCTGGACTCGGCCCGACGATCTGCCGTTCAACCCGAATGGACCGCTGCCGAAGTTTGGCTTGACGCCGGATGGTTTCCTGGCGGCGTTTGGCGATGGTAGTGTGCGATTCATCCGTGCCGGCACGCCCGAGAATACCTTGCGTGCGCTGATCACACGCAACGGCAACGAGATAGTGACGCTCCCAGATTATTTTGATAGGTGATTTGTTGTCCGAAGCCCAGGGGTGAGGTACTCCGAACCCCTGGGATATTGCGGGGGTGATCCCAAGGGTTCGGAGTACCTCACCCTTGGGCTTGAATGGCTTACGCCACCGTCACTTCTTTGCTCAGATACACATCCTGAATCCCGTTCAACAGGGCGATGCCTTCCTTGAGCGGTTTCTGAAACGCCTTGCGGCCCGAGATCAGGCCCATTCCACCGGCGCGTTTATTGACGACCGCCGTCAGCACCGCCTCGGCCAGGTCGCTCGCGCCTTTCGATTCGCCGCCGGAGTTGATCAAGCCGGCGCGGCCCATGTAGCAATTGGCGACCTGGTAGCGCGTCAGGTCGATCGGGTGATCGGAGCAGTGGTCGGTGTACATCTTCTCGTTCATTTTACCGTAAGGGTTCTCTTTCGACGCGATCGCTTTGTATCCGCCGTTGTTTACTGGCAGCTTTTGCTTGATGATGTCGGCCCCGATCGTCACGCCGAGGTGATTGGCCTGCCCGGTGAGGTCGGCGGAGGCGTGGTAGTCCGTGCCTGCGACCTTGAAGCCGTTGTTGCGCAGGTAGCACCACAGGACGGTGAACATGCCGAGTTCATGCGCCTGCTGAAAGGCCTGGGAGACTTCGACGATTTGGCGTTTCGACTCTTCCGAGCCGAAGTAGATCGTCGCGCCGATGCCGACCGCGCCCATGTCGAACGCTTGCTCGATGTTGGCGAACATGATTTGGTCGTAGCTATTGGGGTACGACAGGAACTCGTTGTGGTTGACCTTCAGGATGAACGGAATCTTGTGGGCGTATTTGCGCGATACCGCGCCAAGTACGCCGAGCGTCGAGGCGACGGCATTGCAGCCGCCTTCGATGCCGAGCTTGACGATGTTCTCTGGATCGAAGTAGTCGGCATTCGGCGCGAAGCTGGCGCCGGCAGAGTGCTCGATGCCCTGATCGACAGGAAGAATCGAGACATAGCCCGATCCGCCGAGCCGACCGGAATTGAACAGCGTCTGCATATTGCGCAAAACGTTCGGCGAGCGGTCGGAGTTCAGCCAAACGCGATCGACAAAGTCCGGCCCTGGAACGTGCAGCCGTTCCTTGGCGATCTTCGGTTTGTGTGAGAGCAGCGCTTCGGCATCGGCGCCGAGGTGTTGCTGGATGTCACGAATATTCATTGCAAAATCCTTAAGAAAGTTGTTGACTTTTGAAGATTATAGTGTTTTTTCACTTCTTTTCTCGTTTGGCGTGCGTGCGTTTTGGTGAGCCGAGAGCGTCAGCGACTGAAGCGTGCGCGACCTTTCACGTCGGGTGATGTCCTCCTGTCGCTGACGCTCCCGGCTTGCCAGATACAATGCCGCCATGAGCGCCTCCCTTTCCGGTACCATTGATCGCGTTACGTTTCACAATCCTGAGAACGGCTACGTCGTCTTGCGCGTCGAGGTCAAGGGGCTGCGCATGCCGGTCACCGTCGTTGGGCAGACGCCGAGGGCGAATGCGGGGGAGTTTGTCGAAGCGGTCGGCACGTGGGTGGACGATCCCGATTTTGGCAAGCAGTTCAAGGCCGACACAATACGTGTGCTGCCGCCGAGCACGGTTGAAGGCATCGAGAAATATCTTGGCTCCGGGCTGATCAAAGGTATCGGGCCGACCTATGCTCGCAAGATCGTCGAGGTCTTTGGTGCTCGTACGCTTGACGTGATCGACGAAAGCCCGACCTATCTGAAAGAGATCAAAGGCATCGGCTCGCGGCGCATCCAACAGATTCGCGAAAGCTGGCGACGGCAGAAGGCCGTGCGCGACATCATGGTGTTTCTCCAGTCGCATGGCGTCGGCACGGGGCATGCCTTTCGCATCTGGCGGACGTATGGCGATCGGGCCCTCGAAGTGGTCAAAGCGAATCCGTACACGCTCGCTGCGGAGGTCTGGGGCATCGGCTTCCCGACGGCGGATCAGCTCGCGCTCAAGCTCGGCTTCGCGCCAGACGCCCAACCGCGTGCCCAGGCGGTCGTTCGGCATCTGCTCGGCGAGAAGTCCGGCGAAGGCCATGTCGCCTTTCCGGAAGCCGCGTTGCTTCACGATTGCGTGCAGGCGACCGGCATTGCCGAGCCGATCTTGCGCGAGGCGGCGGCGGCGCTGGTGCAAGCGGGCGAGATCATCCGCGAGACGGCGCTGACACCCGAACCGTGGCTGTATCAGCGAGAGATGCACGCCGCCGAGGTGCAGATCGCAATACGATTGCAGGAGCTGGCATGTGGTGAGCATCCGCTGCCGGCGTTTGACCTCGATAAGGCGTTGACCTGGGTCGAAGGCAAGATCGGCCTGGCCCTGGCTCACAACCAGCGCGAGGCGATTCGGCAAGCGTGCACTGCCAAGGTGCTCGTCATCACCGGCGGGCCGGGCGTGGGCAAGACGACGCTGGTGCGCGGCATTCTCGAAATCTTCGCCGTCAAGGAGCTGCGCTGCGCCTTGGCCGCGCCGACCGGGCGAGCCGCCAAGCGCTTGAGCGAATCGACCGGGCGCGAGGCGAAGACGATCCACCGCTTGCTCGAATACAATCACGGCGGCCCGAAGCGCAACGCGAACAACCCGCTCGATGTCGATCTGCTGATCATCGATGAGACATCGATGGTCGATGTGCCGTTGATGCAGCGATTGACGAGCGCCTTGCCCGCGAAGACGTGTTTGATCCTCGTGGGCGATGCCGATCAACTTCCGTCGGTCGGCCCCGGCTCCGTGCTGGCGGATGTTATCGCGTCCAAGGCTGTGCCCGTCGTGCGATTGACGGAGATCTTCCGCCAAGCCCAGCAGAGCGGCATCGTGCGGGCGGCGTATCGCGTCCACGATGGCGAAATGCCCGAAACGACGCCGGCGGGCGCACTGGGCGACTTTTACATCATCGAAGCCGAGACGCCCGCCGCCATCCTCGACCGCGTGCTGACATTGGTGCGCGAGCGCATCCCCTCTCGCTTCAAGCTCGATCCGTTCCGCGACGTTCAAGTCCTCGCACCGATGAATCGCGGTGACCTTGGCGTACGCAATCTCAACCTTCGACTGCAAGCCGTGCTCAACGCACCCGACGCTCAGGAGTCACCGGAGGTCACGCGGTTCGGCTGGTCGTTCCGTCTGGGCGACAAGGTGCTGCAAACACGCAACGATTATCAAAAGGAAGTCTTCAACGGCGACGTGGGCCGAATCAGCAAGATCGATGTCGATGAGCAAGAGATGACCGTCGAGTTCGATGGCCGAGCGGTGACGTATGAGTTCGACGATCTCGATGAATTGTCGCTGGCCTATGCGCTGACGGTCCACAAATCCCAAGGCAGCGAGTACCCCGCCGTCGTGATCCCGCTGCACACGCAGCATTACCTCTTACTCCAACGCAACGTGCTCTACACCGCGCTTACAAGAGGCCGCAAGCTCGTCGTGCTCGTCGGCAACCGCAAGGCGATCCAGATGGCGATCAGTCGAGCGGATGTGGCGCGGCGGTATTCGGCTTTATGTGCCCGTCTCGGTGCTTAGTGCTTTGTACTTGGTACTTAGTGCTTGGCACTTGGTCAGCGAGCGGTAAGCCTTGCTCCCCGATTATTGCCAAGTACCAAGCACGAAGCACCAAGGACCAATAATTTTTGAGAAATATCCCACTGCTGTCCGGCTAACGGTTTTAGATTTTGACGCAAGTTGTGCTACAACAATGACCTAGGTTCGGTTATGGCTGTTTTCGATTTCAACTCGGTCGTACATTGGAGTCATTCTTTCCGCCTCAACGTCTGGCGTGGGATGACCTATGA
>CAMAUE010000273.1 GCA_945861245.1 Singulisphaera sp. GP187 | reverse complement strand
TATTGCCGGCCCGTGGCGGATACCGTTGTCACCTGCCTCGACGCACGCACCGGAGCGGTTCTTTGGCGCGTCGTGTTTCCGCGCTGGATGGGAAACGTTCAAGCTCACAAATGGCGCGGGCTCAACCCGTCTGCGTCGGTCATTGGCTCAACGGTGATCGTCAACGATCTCAGCCACAACTGGGTCGCCCTCGATGCCATCACCGGTGATGTTCGCTGGACGATCAAGAAGGGCCAGAAGGTCACATCCGGTTCCGCGGCGAATGGAGCGGTGCGGGCCGGAGCGCTCGCGATCCTGACCACGAACAGCGCCGATCCGGCCCGAGCGGTCGATCCGAAGACGGGGAAGGTCGCGTGGGAACAGCCCGGCGGTCCGCAAGCTCTTGTTTGGGGTAAACCGGGTGCGGAGCGAGTTGTCTTCATTGGCAAAGGCGCCCCCACCTGCCACGACGCTGCCACCGGAAAGCTCCTCTGGACGATGAACGAGAAACTGGTGGGTAATTCCGGCTCCGCGGCGCTGATCGACGGCGACATCCTCGTTGGCCACCTGCTGGACGCTAACGTCAAGAAACGAGGAGGTTATTTCCAGGGCTGGAAACTCAAGGATGCCGGTCCGGAAAAGCTCTGGCAGGACAGCTATCTGCCCTATGACGAGAACCTTACCGTCACGCTCGGCAACGGCCGAGCATACCTCGTCGGCGAGAATGAAATCCGCTGCCTTGACATCCCCTCGGGGAAGCTCCTCGGCAAGCAGATCTTCGACGGCAAGACGATGGGCATTGGCAGCAATCAATGGCTCGGCCTGATCGGCGATCGCCTGCTACTCGCTCCGGAAGGCCAGCATGGCTCTTTGTCGCTGCAACTGCTCCATGCCGACCCGAGTCTCAAACTCATCAGCAAGCACTGGTCGCCGCCAAACAACTCCACCACGGCTTATGCCGTGCATTCCTTGGCGTTTCCGGTAGTCGATGGTCGGATTTTCGTTCGCGGCATGAATGGGATTTATTGTTATGATCTTCGGAAAACCAAGTAGAAGCATAGGTGTGTCTGTTGACCGATTCGGTGCCGCAAATCAGCCATTGGAGGGATAGTCATGAAACATTCGTGTTTGCTCGCCGTTCTAATTGTCATCGGGATCTGGTCAAATTCCGTGCAGGCCCAGGAACTTCCACCCGGTTGGCTCCCTATCCAGCGTTTGGACGACAAGCCAACGTGGAGCGACTTCCGCAAGATCGAAGACAAGATTCACCTGTACCTGCCGCCAGGCGTTGAAAACGTGCGCGGCGTCTTCGTCTGCTATGTATTCCATAGCCAGGATCCACGCGAATTGGCTCGGCTGTGGAAATTCGCGCTCGTCACCGTGCCTTGGCCATTCGAGTACGACCTGGGCCAAAATGATAAACGCAACGGACGCTTCAAACTGGGCCACCCCGTGGGCAACATGGGGATTCTTCTCAATTACCTGTACGTCGCCGCCAAGGAAACGAAACATCCCGAACTGGCCGTTGCGCCGCTCGTCGGCTGGCTTGGACAGAACGGTTCGCATCTGGGTAACGATTTGTTCCAACGCGCTCCGGAACGCGTGATCGCCTGGACCGATACTTTTCCCAACACGCTGGCCAAATACCCGGACTTCACCGCGAAGGTTCCGTTCGCCTACGCCTGGGAGTTCACCCCTCAAGAGGCGAAGGATCGTCAGTCGGAACGCGACAAGAAGTTGCCGCAAGTCAAGGATCAGCTGACGCCCGCACTGGATTTGTCGTGCCGAGCGAACACCTACGGCTTCGGTCACGGCATTTACTCGAAGTGGACATTCTTCATGCTGTTCCTCGATCGGCTGATTGGCTTGCGCTTGCCTGAAACGCCGCCGCCTGCCGGTCAGCCGACGAAGCTTCGTCCCATGGAACGCGACAAGGGTTGGGTTGGCGATTACAACCCGGTAGGCGAGTGGAACCCGATCGCACCGTATGCTGAGGCCAAGGGCATGGTGACGCCGGTCTGGCTGCCGGATGCCTATTGCGCCTGGGGTTGGCGCGCCTACCATGCCGCGAAACCCGACATCAAGCTCACGTCGCCGGTCGTCGAGTATCGCGGCAAAGGCCCCAATCGCAAAGACTGTGGGCTCGGCTTCGACAATATCATGAAGCCCGGCACGCCCCTGTCAATAGCGGCCGAAACCACCGGCAACTACGCCAAGATCGAGTTCCGGTCTGGAGACAAGGTTCTCGGCACCTCCGAGAAAGCGCCGTTCCGAATCGAAGGTATTCGCCTTGAGCGCGGCCTCCACGCGCTCTTCGCAGTTGGTGTGACCCCTGAGGGTGAACGCAAAGCGAGCCGAGCGGGATTCTTGGTTGTCGATTGACTCGCCATGCCGTCTTGGCATGAAATCATCAGATTCCAATACGCCAGTACCTGTTTGGCTTATTTGTGAATCGGTCAGTGGAAGAAATTTGGGAGCGACGTACCCACGTGAAGACATCATCCGGAATCAACGGCCGAATATCCCCAAACCCGACGGAAGCTTCGGCCTCAAGGAGCGACGATGGAGCCCAACGTCCACCGAGAACTTTTCAGACGGGCCGGCAAATCGACGTCTATCGCGTGGGAAGGCGCACGGACCCTGGTTTCATTCCGTTGGCCGTGGAAGACCTGGAGGCCAAAGCACGCGCCATTCTGTCCGCGGAGGCCTACGATTGGATCGCTGGAACCGCCGGTCGCGGCGACACCGGACGGAACAATCTGGCGGCGTTCGATCACTGGCGCATTGCTCCTCGAATGTTGTGCGATATTGCCGATCGCGACCTGAGTGTTGAACTGTTTGGCTACAAGCTGACGCAACCCCTGATGATCGCTCCGATCGGAGTACAGGCAGCAGCCCATGCGAATGGTGAGAAAGCCACCGCCGCGGCTGCCGCTGCGTTGGGCGTCCCCTTTGTCTTGAGCAACGTCGCCAGTTTCTCGATGGAGGACGTTGCCGGGGCCGCGGGGCCTGGACCACGCTGGTTCCAACTCTACTGGCCCAAGGATCCGGAGTTAACGGTAAGCTTTCTCGAACGTGCGGAGAAAGCAGAATACACCGCGATCGTGGTCACGCTCGACACGCAAACCCTCGGATGGCGCGAGCAAAATCTGCAGCTTGCTTTTCTGCCCTTCTTGCGCGGGTTGGGGCTGGCGAACTATCTCACCGATCCCGTCTTTCGCAAGACGTTGCCGAGAACTCCGGAAGAGGACCTCGACGGCGCCGTCGAGCAGTATCTCCAGGGCTTCTCCGATCTTTCGCGAACGTGGAAGGATCTGCGTTTTCTGCGCGAGCACACTCGCCTGCCTTTGCTTGTGAAAGGCATTCAACACCCCGATGACGCTCGTTGCGCCCTCGACCAGGGAGTGGATGGCATCGTGGTCTCGAACCACGGTGGACGGCAGGTCGACGGCTCGGTCGGCACCCTGGAGGTGCTCCCCGAAGTCGTGGCTGCCGTCAACGGTCGAGTTCCGGTTCTCTTTGATGGCGGCATTCGCCGTGGAGCCGATGTCTTCAAAGCAGTCGCCCTGGGTGCTCGTGCCGTATTGGTCGGTCGACCGATCCTCTGGGCGCTGGCGGTCGGCGGACAAAACGGAGTCCGTGAGTACCTCATGAATCTCGCCGCGGATATCGACCTGACATTCGCCCTGTCCGGGAAACGAACGCTTGCTGACGTCAGCCAAGAGGATCTGCGTGAAACCATCCATGTGACGGGAAGATCATGAAACCCCTGACAACATTCCTGAAAACTCTTCGGAAATAACCTTACCTGGAAACCTATTGGAGACAGATCGATGTTTCGCTTCACGATCGTGTCGTTGATTTTCACCTTATCGGCGGCAGGGGCCACTTTTGGCCAAGAACAGAAGCTTCCGTTGCTCTTGGAGGACAATTTCGAGAACGGGGCGGACCGCTGGGAACCGGGCGATCCCAAGGCCTGGCGCATCGCCGAAAAATCGGGGAGCAAGGTTTTCGAGCAATTCCAGCAAAGCAAGATCAAGACGCCGCACCGCAGCCCATTCAACTATGCGCTCGCCAGGGACCTCGTCGT
>CAMAUE010000272.1 GCA_945861245.1 Singulisphaera sp. GP187 | reverse complement strand
CCGTCCGGCGAAAATTGCGCAGGAGTCCATTGGTCGCGCCCTGCGTCACCAAAAGTCAGGCGCGGCGACGGTGCGGTAACCTGATATAAAATTCCCGCAGACGCTATGGTGACCAATACCAACAACGCGATTTTCACGATGGAACTCCTCTCTGCGAAATGCACGCGGCCTTACTTATCCAAATCCCACAGCATCATGCGGCCATTCTTGGTAAACGTGAGCGCGGTCTTGCCATCGGGGGAGAATTGCACGTGGCCATAACCAGGCATGCGTTTGATTTCCTTGCATTCGGGAAACGAATAGACGATGGTGTTGCCATGAAACCCGGTCGTCATGATCTTGTCACCCTTGGGACTGACGGCAAGGACGTGGATATCACCATCGGGTTTGATCTGGTACTTTTTCGTTTGTTTTCCTGATTCAATGTCTAGCTCGATTAGGTTGCCGTCTCGGATTGCAATGAGTAGACTCAGACCGCCCGGTGCAAGTGCGACGCCTTTTACAGCGAAGTTCGGCAGTTCAATTTGCGTATCAAACAATTTCTTTTGATATGCGGAAGAATACATTAACTCCATTTTTTGAAAGTTCCAGACTGAAAAAACAGGGCCATCAAGAATTACGAAAAATCGACCACATTGAGAGAAAACAAGGGTTTGGACGTTATCCGGAAAATGTGAGCCACTATTGATTAGCCGCTGCTTCAGTTGCTTTCCTGATTCAAGTTCCCAAAGCGATAGCATTCGACTGTGAGCGATTGCCAGAACGTGTTTTTCGTCTGGTGTTATCGAAAAAGCATTAATTTCTTCTTTAGAACTAGGAATCGAGCGAAGTAGCTTCCCAGTTTTTGCGTCCCACACTGCCAACGGCAAGGTGTGTCCACATGCCAGGATGTATTTTCCGTCCTTCGAGTGAGCCGTCAGGTGAACCGGTTGGTCGTTTTCGCTGCGTTCAAAACTCAATTCGTTAAGTAATCTTCCTGTTCTCGTGTCATATTGTTTCACGGAATTTCCATAGTCTCCCGTCACAAGCGTCATCCCATCGGGAGAGAAATGGGCGGCTAGCCATTGTTCGCGACTTCCATCGCCAAATTTCAAACGTGGCGTGACCTGGCAGGCCTGAAGAAAAAATCCGCCAGCGAGAAGGACAAATAGCAAGATAAATAAGGGTTTTTTCATCATAAGGTAACATCCTTCTGCGGGCCAATATTTTCTGACATCAGCGACGAGAACTATTTTTTGGTTTGAGGCGGTGATGAACCATTACCCAAAGCGTATTCAACGTATTTTGAAATAATACGCTTTCACCTTGCACCAAGAGCTAAACGCACCTTGATTTCGACCGCCAAGAAGAAGGCTTTTTTCTCAGGGCAGCGATCTGGAGCTAGAACCTGAATATGGGGAGGTTAATGTTGTTCTGATAATAAATAAATTCATCTGACCGAAAATGGTCATAAATCTGCGTCGGAGCGCGTAGGACGATTGGCGGGATTAGGCCCGTCGGAGCTGGACGAGTCGGAGAATACGCGATTGGCAAAAGTTCACGCCACGGATCAAATAACTGGACCACCGGGTCGAGCGTCGTATTTAGTGTGGAGCTCATTTGGACCGCATAGTTGTACGGCTTGATGATAAGGAAATTATGTTCCAACGGCCCAGCTGAGGCCTGTCCCCAAGGGAACTGAATGTACTGATTCGCGGGGTGCTGAGCGGCAAGGAATGTAATTCTGGCCCAAGTCCACGCCTTCATTGCTCCCGTCCAGTCGGCGCACCATGGCGCTGCGAATCGATTTGTCCACCGGGAACGCGCACCAAGTTCAGGACGAGCGCCAGGGTGAGTTTTCA
Organism: Singulisphaera sp. GP187; assembly: GCA_945861245.1. Taxonomy (GTDB): domain Bacteria; phylum Planctomycetota; class Planctomycetia; order Gemmatales; family Gemmataceae; genus SIAQ01. The sequence goes on along the minus strand of CAMAUE010000272.1, from coordinate 2,341 downwards.
GGAATAGATCGGTCATGCGAATCAGATCGTTAGCCGTGCGGTTCGCCATCGACGCCACGGCCGCGTTGACTATCACAACGCCCGGCGGCGGGTAGGTGGTTACCATGTTATAGATGCGGTTAACGAGGCCCTGCTTTAGGTTCACGAGATTGACACGAATATTAATCCGCGCAACCTGGGCCCTGGTCGCGTATGCGCGGCCTGCCGTCCCGGAAGCATCAACGAGGACAGCCCAAAACCCTGGTGCCACTGCATTCGGTACGACCACGGGAATTTCGGTTAATCGATAACGAACGTCCACGGATGCAATTGCGCGCCGAACGATATCGTTGTCCGTTTCTCCCGAAATGTCGAGATCATCCCGAATGGTTGGTGCCACGAGCGGATTCGGCTGCGCGACGAAGAACTCCTCGCGATCTGGCACCGCCAGCACCGGTTCCAGGCGTGGCGAGGCGGCGATTATCGGCGCATTGACGTACGGCGGGTTGAGCACGAACGCGGGGTTCGCTTGCTCCACGCCGGGGGCCGGGGCGTTCGGGATCGCCGCCAGGTCCGTCATGTATTGCTGCCAGGCGTCGGCCTCGGCGGTTTGCCAGGTGGACCATGCGGCATTGGCGGTCGCCAGGAATTGGAATAGCTGGCTGTACTCCAGGCCCCATTGCAGCGTGTTGATTGACGCCAGCGCCGCTGCGTAGTTGTCCCACGCGGATTGCTCCGCATGCGTGAAGGCCGCCTGGGCCGCGTATTCTTCCGACTGCGCGGCACCCCACGCGGCATCTTCATCGGAACGGTATTGCGTATTCGCGCCGTTCAATTCGGCATCGAACGTGGCACTCGCGGCGGTCAGCGTCGGCAGGTAGGTGTCGCTGGCCGCCTGTTCCGCGGATTGTTGTGTGCCCATGGCGTTCGCAAGATCGCCGTCGCGCACGGTGCCAAAAGTCGTCTCGGCATTGAGCAAATCGGATTCGGCGTTTATCCAGGCGGCTTGGGCGGCAGCGTCAGTGGGATCGGCCAGTGCGAGCATCAAGGCGGCGTCTCGCGCAGTAATGAACGGCGCGACGGCGGTGTCGTAGACGCCATTGATAGCAAGCTCGGCGGTGGCGTATTGCGCCGCAGCGGCGTCCAGCGCGGTCTGCAGGTCGGCGCTCGGACCATCCGTCGTCATCGAATAGGCCTCCAGGGCGGCATTGATGCGATCGTTCGATGTTATCCGCGCTTGGAGCACTGCTTCCTGAAACGTCGTAACCGCATCGACGTGCGCCAAATCGTACGCATCGCTCGCAACGAGCCGATCCGCAAGGTACTGCCCATAGGCCGAGTTCGCGCTACCCTGCGATGCGATTCGGCTGTTGTTGATCGTCGTCTGGTAATCGTTCAGCGCGGTTTGGACGGAATCGAAATAGGCCAAATCGGCCTGCGCGACGAGGAACTGGTAGTCGGTGTACAACTCCGTTGAGGTCTTCAAGATCGTTACGGAAACCGAGCCTGTTGAGACCTCGTCTTCGAGCGTGGTGATGGTGTAGAAGAACGTATCAGGGCCGATCGCGTTCAGATTCGGTGTGTAGAGAATCGCATTCGTGGCCGTCACCGAGAGGGCCGCCTTGGCTGAATTCGGCAATAGGCTGATGGTGATGTTGGGAAGATCGTCTATGAAATCATTGGCGAGAACATCGATGACGATCGGCGCATTTCGTACCGTCGTCGCGATGTCGTCCACCGCAGTGGCCGACATCAAATCACGGCCTTCAAGCGTCTCAAACATCGGCTTGTACCCACGACTTAACGGCGGAGTGAGTGAGTGAGTCGGCGGAACCAATTTGAATTGGAAGGCGACTTCATGGCGACGCTCCGAAAAAGGAATGGATAGGTTTGGAGGTGATGCTACATTCGTTTGCGACGAATGTCAACAAGTTTTTCTTGATTTTTGTCAGGCAATCTTGCGGATCACGTCGCCCCGTTGTGGGGGTGCGGCTTCTCGTTTCACGGCATTGGCTGAGAATTTCATTTCGTTGCAAGCTTGAATTCGTGCGAATTGCGGCCGGTAGTTACATCGACGCGGAGCGTGGACTCGTTGTTGTAGCGGGCGGGGATGGCTTCCTCGGTCTCGTCGATCATCGTGCCGGGGGGAGCTGGCGAACCGGCGGCGATCTTGTTGCCTGTCTTGCGCTGGGCGCGTATCTCGACGCGGAAGGTGCACGGCCAGCGCATATCAAACTTGTGTCAGCGATAGGACTTCCGTGAGAAAGGCGGTGCTGGCCATGCACGAGACCATCTTGCCGCGGAGACTGTCTTTGGCGGGATGACGCTTCAAAAGAGTGATGGCGAAGCGTCGAAGCCAGCT
>CAMAUE010000271.1 GCA_945861245.1 Singulisphaera sp. GP187 | reverse complement strand
CGTCATGAGAGACATCCGTGAGATCAGCAACCGACCTCTGCATGTCAGAAAGCGACGTACAGCAAGTCGATGGCCATGACTCACAGATATGGAGAAGGCCGCTATAGCGCAAGCCCCTCAAACTGCCCAGTTATGCGCGCTGGCCGTGATTTCGACTGCTCGCCGATCCGGACCACGAACTCGCTAGTCACCTCATGAAAGGCAAACTGGATGGGTTCCCCATGACAGCGCTGGATTATTCCCATGCGTACGGTCACGGGGCGGCTGCCACTGTCTACCACGCCACCGTTGTGGTCCTGACGGAAGGGTTCGATGCGGTTCCGTCTTTCGTGCTTTATCCACGAGACTGGCTTGACAAATTAAGCGATTTTATCAAGGGGCGTCCGCTCACGTTCTCGCCTTCAAAAGCGTTCAACAAAACCTTCGCCGTGGTCGGCGATGATGTATCTCGCATCGACGAACTATTCTCCGGTCGATTGGTCAAATTTTGCCTTGAGGAGCCTAACCTGACCATCGAGATTCGTCGCGGCATGTTGCTCGTGTACTGCTATGAAACGATCATCGGCACGCCGGGATATGAAGAGTTTCTGGACCTGGTAGCCGACCTCACCGAACTGTTAAGGAAACGTATCGATGATGATGATGGTGATGATGATGATGATGTGTGATCGCGAGCGGCAATCGTAAACGTCATAGCCGCGATAGAATGGAAATAGGATGACGAGCAACCGCCACCACCCACCGAAAAGGGAGTGTCATATGAAGGGCGTAAAATATTTCTTCGATAAACAAGGCGAACCATCGGCCGTGCTGATCGACCTCAAGAAAAACCCGGAAATATGGGGAGATTTCCGCGATCTGATGATTATCGAAGAACGCAAGAACGAGCCCGTCGAGGATTTCTCGGACGTAAAAGCGAAGATTCTCGGCAACAAATCAAAGCGGAAGGCTCGGACAAGCGGGGCGAAATCGTGAACCCGTGCTCCGTGCCGATTACCCATGCCGCATGACACTCTCCAACCAGGAATCGCCATGAAACGCTCCAAGGTTTGGCTCTCAATTCTCTCGTTCCTCGGCCTCTCGGTTTTTTGCTGTTGCGGCACGGGCATCGGTTTTTTCTATCGCTACTTTACCGCCGGCGTCAATCCGCTTCGCGAAGTCAAACTGGCAACGCTCGGCGAATCGATCCAGGTCAAAGATGATCCGTTCGATGGCCGGAACAATGCTCTACGCCGACTGCTGATCGACGAGATCGACCACGGTAGCCAGTTTCAGCCAGGAAACAAAAAGGACTTGGGGCCACGCCCTGTGGTCGATTGGACGCGTATTCCCACCACCTACTATCATCCGAACGGCCCCGTCGGCCTCGCCATGGCGAAATTCAACTGGTTTCCGTTCGATGATAATTCACTAGAGCCAGGCGATGCACGCATGCCTGCAAGCCTCGTTGGTTTTAGTCTACTCGCTGTCATTAACAGCCCCTTGTGCATGCTCCCGGCGCTCTGGTCCGAACCGCCGGTCGGCGTTGTTATGATGAACAACGGCACGCCGGCGGCGTACGCTCGACCCTATCAATTCGTCGATTTCTACGAACGCGATCCCAATATCATTCGACTATCGCTACCCAATGATGGTAAGGCTCCAAGTTTCACTCACATCGCGGATGCCAAGAAACGCGGCGCGCAAATCCGCGTTCTCGAAGGCAACGAACGAAAGACACTCGAAAATGATGGCCCGAAGGCGTTCTATCACCTGCTCGTGGTGGATACCTCGCACGGGCATCCGGCTTTGCCGTCGAAAGAATTGCTGACGAAAGAGGGCATGCAGAGCCTGATGAACTCCGTTGTCGATGACGGCATCATTCTCTTCCACACTTCCAGTCGGAATTTTGCATTGGAAAAAGTCGTCGCATCGTCGAGTAGTCAGCTCAAGTTCGCCCATTTGCGGATGCACGATGGGAAAAGTGATCGCCAGGTCGGTCACTATACCTCGGAATGGGTCGCGGTGGCTCGGAATGCCGAGGCGTTGCGCTTCGTAAAGGAACTGGTTGATTTGCGCAATCAGCGAAATCCAGGCCCAAATCCGAATGAAATCCTCCGAGCGGAGCAATCGCCGATCGATCCGGCATTGTTTTGGACCGATGGCGGCAGCAACTCTCTCAGGGCCGTGCAGCGCTGAGGTCTGCTGATTTGCTTCGTTAGCCGGACGCGCCAGCAACGGTGAGGCACCCGTCGCTGGCGCGTCCGGCTAACGACATTTCGGCCATTCTAATGCTACCGCGTCGGATAGCTCACGCGGCCCATGAACAGCAGGCATTCGTGGCCCCAGAGTAAGATCCGCTTGCAACCCGAGTTGCGCCTCATCGCGCGAAACCGACTGGCACGCAGGTGCGTTTCGGACTAATGTAAATGGTAGACCGGCTGAAGCGAGAATGACAGGCGCTTCGCCGCTGCTTGCGCGTGCAGCTAACAATCCATAAAATCATCGCAAAGATGCCTACCGATAACCATCACCTTTATCAACCGGAGTAACCCACCTATGCTACACATCCCGATTTCTCGTTGGGGCGAACCCTACGAGAGCCTGGAGAAAGACAAAGTCGTTCACTTCGCCACGGGCGAGGTCTTGGCCGAAGTGAGCCGAGCCAACGGCGGACTCGTCGAACGCGACATGAAACATGCCCCGCGCGCTCGCAAAGTGCTGCAAGAAATCCCGATCAAGAAGCTGCTCGAACTCGCGAAAAAGGCCGGCGAACTTTACGCCACTGCCACGCTGCCCCTGGGCAACGGCACGCAGACACCCGATGAATTTGCCCGCTTGCAATCGGCGACCACCGGCCTGCCGGAGCATATGTGCAAGTTCAACATGGAGAAGAACCAGTTCGTTCTCGCGAACATGGACAAGATCCTCGACTCGCTGACCCGTGGCCTCGATCTTGACATTCTCTCCCGCGGCTACGGCGTCGAATCGCGCGGCGTGCCTGTCAGCTATCAATGCCAATCGCCGGTGCTCGGCATGGTGTTGCCGTCAAACTCGCCGGGCGTGCATACGCTGTGGCTGCCGATCATCCCGATGCAGTGCGGTCTGGTGCTCAAGCCCGGCCCGCAGGAACCGTGGACGCCGTACCGCATGGCGAGTGCGTTCGTCGCGGCCGGCATCCCGAAGGAAGCCATCGCGATCTATCCCGGTCTCGGCGATGTCGGCGCCGCGGTGTTGCAGCACTGCCCGCGCAGCCTGATCTTCGGCGGCACGGCCACCGTCGAACAGTACAAGGGCAATCCGCGCGTGCAGGCCCATGGCCCCGGTTTCAGCAAGATCATCATCGGCGATGACAAGATCGATCAATGGGAAAAGTACATCGATCTCATCTGCGACAGCGTATTCATCAACAGCGGTCGCGGCTGCATCAACTGCTCCGGCGTCTGGGTGTCGCGGCACGGCAAGAAGATCGCCGAGGCCGTCGCCGCCAAGATTGGCCCCGTTCAGCCGCTGCCGCCGGACGATCCGAAGTCGGCCATCGCCGCCTTCACCGTCAAAGGTCAGGCCGACGCCATTAACGCCCAGATCGACCAGGACGTGAAGGAAGCCGGCGTCATCGACTTCACCGCGAAGTACGGCGCCCGACTCGTGAAGAAAGACCACTGCGACTACATGAGGCCGACGGTCATCTATTGCGAGAACCACGAAAAGGCGATTGCCAAGAAGGAATTCATGTTCCCATTCGTGACCGTCGTCGAGTGCCCGCAAGACAAGATGCTCGAACGCATGGGCCCCACGCTTGTTTGCAGCGCAATCACCGAGGACGCGAAATTCCAGCGTGCCCTCGCCGATGCGACGTTCATCGACCGCCTGAACATCGGCGCGATGAAGACGATCGCGCTCAACTGGCTACAACCGCACGAGGGAAGCATCGTCGATTTTCTCTTCCGCCAACGGGCGTTCCAGTTTGAGAAGGACTTTGTCAAGATCTGATTTGCGATCGCTCGTTTGGCGCCCGTTGGATGCCTTGCTGGCTTGGTTGCTCGAAGCACGAGAGTCCGGAGTGAAGATGCTCGGAAATTTCGCGGACACCTTGGAGGAGTATCAGGAGGGCATCCTGAACTACTACGATTACCGCATCTCAACCGGCCCCTTGGAAGGCACCAACAACAAAATCCGCAAAATGAACGGCCAAGCGTATGGCTACCGCGATCTTGCTTTCTTCAAAC
>CAMAUE010000270.1 GCA_945861245.1 Singulisphaera sp. GP187 | reverse complement strand
CGGCAAAAGAAGCTCGCGGATGTTGAGAAAGGGGGCGGCGCATTCCCCTTCATTGAGCAGCCATTCGACGATTTCCAGGTCGGCATCGACGAGCCGCTCAAACTGAGCAATGACGAGGGCATGCTCAAGGCGATGGGTAGCAAGCTGATCCCCGTGTTGAAGAAACTGCCGGACACACGCCAACGAATCGACGAGGCCGCCTGGACGGTGCTCTCACGGCCGGCAACGCCCGAGGAGCACAAGTTGTTCGACCCGTATCTCGAACAGCGCAAGGACAGGCCGGACGAAGGGCTCAGACAGATGCTCTGGGTTCTCTTCAACAGTCCGGATTTTCGGTTCAACCACTAGGTCGTAGAGCAGGCGGCTCGCCTGCTCTGGAAATGTGAACACAGGCGGGCCGCCTGTGCTACGAATGTGAAATGAGACGGGAGATTTCAATGCGATACGCGACTTGCAGCCTGGCTGGCCTCTTGTTGATAACCACCGTTTGCCATGCGCAGGGAAACGACGGAATCACCGACCTCTCCGTCGAAAACGCCAAACGGCTCGCGCAGGACAAGAGCGGCAGACTGTTGCTTAATAGGTTGACCACGCTTTCACCCGAGGCGGCCAAGGAACTGGCCCGGTTCGATGGCTGGCTCTCCCTCAACGGGCTCACGTCGCTATCGAAAGAAACCGCCGAGGCGCTCGGGCAACACAAGGGGACCTTGTACCTGAATGGGCTGACGGAACTGTCCGACGAATCCGCAATCACGTTGGCCCGCCACTACGGCGAACTGTCGTTGAACGGCCTGACCTCCCTCTCGGAAGAGGCGGCCAAAGCCTTGGCGAAACACACCGGTGGTCGTCTTTATCTGAAAGGCGTCACCACGCTTTCCACCGAAGCGATCAAGGCTCTGGCGCAACGCAAGGTGGGCGGCCCGACGAGTCTGCAGGTTCACCTGGATGGCTTGACGTCCCTCTCGGCGGAGGCTGCCGCGGTCCTGGCGCAAACGACGGGCCAATTCTGGGATGGCCGGCTTCCCGCCATGAAGACCCTTCCCGACGATGTCGCACGGGAACTGGCCAAACGACAGGGGAGGTTTTCTTTCGAAGGGCTGACGACCATTTCCGACGAAGCGGCCACGGCTTTGCAAGGGAAGCTGGATGGCGATTTGCGGAGTTTGACTTCACTATCGGTTGTTAGTGGCAAGGCCATCGCTGGGGCGGTTCCCGGCCAACAAAATCGAACGCTAATTCTGGATGGCCTCACGGCACTGCCCGATGAAATTGCCCTGGTGATTGGCGGTAAGGACAGTCGCGGCAGTTTGCACCTGAATGGTCTGAAGACGCTTACACCGATCGCAGCCAAAGCTATCTGTCAGCGGGAAGCCGACCTCTATCTCAACGGCCTCACGACGATCTCCGACGACACCCTCAAGGCCCTTGCCGAACACAAAGCGCCAGGGTTTGCCAGGCCCGTCGTTTATCTCAAAGGATTGACGACGATCTCCGACGAAAGTGCGGCGATTTTGGCATCCTGGACGAAATGGTGCGGCGACTTGCCTGCTTTGACGGCACTCTCCGAGAAATCTGCCGCCGCGCTGGCATCATCGCGCAAATGGAACGGGAATCTTCCTTCCCTCAAAACGATCTCCCCCGAAATTGCCAGTGCACTGGTTAGGCGCCAAGGCAATCTCTCGCTCGATGGCCTGACGACACTTTCGGATGAGGCCGCGAAAGAACTCGCCAAGCATCAAGGGGGCACGCTGTCACTCAATGGCCTAAAAGCACTTTCCGATAACGCAGCCAGTGCGTTCGCCCAGCACGACGGCCGGCTCTCTCTGAACGGGTTGAACTCGGTTTCCGACAGCGAGGCTGTGTCGCTCGGAAAACATAAAGGGGATTGGCTGTTCCTCGATGGCCTGGCGACGCTTTCCGAGAATGCTTCCCGGTCGTTGGCGCAGCATTCCGGAATCGTGTCGATAAAGGGCCTGCACAAGGTCTCGGATTCATCGCTCAGGACACTGAAAGCCAATCCACGCATCGCACTGGGGGAGAAACATCGCGCGGTCGAAGTGCATACGCCGACCAAGGCCGATACGAAGTTCGTCGGTGCCTTCCTCGAAGCGAACTGTATGAGTTGCCATAGCGGCAAACGCAAGGAAGGCGATTTCACAATGGACGCGCTGTCGTTCGACAACATCGCCGGCCGGGTTGCCTATGCGTCGATTCTGGAACGGCTTCGCGCCGGGGACATGCCGCCGTCGATCAAGGACCGTCCTGATCCGGCCGAGTCTGCGGGGGTCGTGCGCTGGATCGCGTCGCAACTCGACACGCCGTTCAAGGGACCGGCGACCCACTATGCAGTCAAGGAAAAGCCAGTTGATGGCAACCGATTGCCACACGCGATTCTCTTCGGCGGGCCGCGCGGACCGAGCGTCCCTCCGCCGCCTCGCCTTTGGCGCTTGTCGCCGTTGGCGTACAGCAAGTCCCTTAGCGGGCTCGGGGGCAGCTTGCAGCAACCCTTTGGCTTGATTCAGGAAGCCGGCTTCAGAGACTTTTCCGCGCTTTACGCACCTGATGAAGGGGCTTCGAGTTTGCTCCTGACCAATGCCGAGCAAATCGTGCTGGCCCAGGTAAGGCCGCATGTCCTCGTCAACATCAATCAGATCCCGGCCGGCAAGGAAGCGCTCTGGCCGAGCGAGGCACGCATCAAGACGGCGACGCCAGAAGAGCGCAAGCATTTTGAGAAGGGCGATCGGGTTCGCCAGGGAAATGGAGTCTTCGCGCCGCTGATGCATCCCAAGGTGGCGGCGAATCGCGATGAACTGGTGAAAGCGCTGAATAAGCAATATCAGGACATTGTTTCCCGCACCCCCAGCGAGAAGGAACTGGATAGCCTGCTGGAACTCTACAAGGACGTGGCGAAGGAGGGCGACTATTCACTTGCCGGTAAGACGGTGCTGATGGCGCCACTCATGACGCCCGAAGCCATCCTGCGCTTCGAGGTCGGTCTCGGCGCGGAGGTGCGGTCGGGCGTTCGCATGCTGTCGCCGCGTGAGATCGCATTTGCGATCAGTCTCGCGCTTTCCACCAAACGGGATCTGGGACTCCTGTCGGTCGCCGCACAAGGGAAACTCACGACGCGTGAGGAAGTTGCCGGGGCGGTGCGCAATATTCTCGACGATCCCAAGCTCGGCAAATCACGCGTGCTCTGGTTCTTCCGCGAATACTTCGATTACTACCGGGCGACGGAGGTCTTCAAAGATCCGCTGCCCGACTACCTGCAGCGTCGAGGCATCGGGCACAATCCCGGTGGTTATGTCGCAGACACGGACATGTTCGTTTTGCATGTTCTTGGCCAGGATAAAGATGTCTTCAAGGAACTGCTGACATCTCCCGCATCGTTTTCGGGGGGTGAATTCGCTGGATCAGCGTTCCAGGACGGCCCCAGTCCGATCTTCCGACCTCTTCCGCCGAATGTCGCTGAGAATCGGCCCGGGAAAAAAAGGGGGAACAACGGAAATGGGGATAGCATTGGCATCCCAATGCAACCAAGCTGGCTGGTGGCGTGGTCGGTGGGGACGGACAACGACATCGTCCGTCGCGGCCGATGGGTGCGTGAGAAACTGATCGGCGGTCGCGTGCCCGACCTGCCGATCAACGTGCAGGCGATGGTCCCCGAAGATCCGCATCGCACGTTGCGCGAACGCCAAATGGTCACGCGTGCCGGCGCTTGCTGGAAGTGCCACTATCGCATGGACGATCTCGGCACGCCGTTTGAGCACGTCAATCACTACGGATTCGTACGCACAACCGAACCGGTGATCGATCTCGAAGCGTTGAAGTCAGTCAAGGATAAGAAAGCCAAGGTCTACCGCGACGCTCCACTCGACCCCACCGGCTTTATCTACAACAGCGGCGATCCGAAGCTCGACGGCCCGGTCAAGGACGCGCCGGAGATGCTGCGCCGCATGGCCGAATCGGACCGGGTGAGGCAGGTGTTCATCCGCCACGCCTTCCGCTACTTCCTGGGCCGCAACGAAACCCCCGGCGACGCGCCGACGTTGCAAGAAGCGGACCGCGCCTACATCGAAAGCAGCGGCAGCTTCAAGGCATTGATAGTCTCACTGCTCTCCTCCGAATCCTTCCTCTATCGAACCATGCCTACCAAAGGATCCCAACCATGACGATGAATCAAAAGGGCCGTAAATGCAACGGTCTTCACCGGCGCGAGCTTCTTCAACTGG
>CAMAUE010000269.1 GCA_945861245.1 Singulisphaera sp. GP187 | reverse complement strand
TGCAGCACCTTCAGTCGATCACGTTCTTGCTGGCTCATCTCGATCCGGTCCTTTTGTTGCACGCTCATAGCTGTCCTCCTTGCCCAAGGGCGAAAGAGGACATTTCTATTGCGTTATGACCGGACATTTCTATTTTAGTTCAACAGCATCAAGGGAGGATGTCCACGCGGCGCGAGGGGGCTACAAGCCATTTCCGACGCCGCTCCAATTTCTGGAATTGACACACTTTGTACAATGGTAAAAGGCATTTGCCCGACCTGATTATTTCGTTAGCCCGAAGGATCGAGAACCACGTGGCCTTACAAGTACACCATCACACGTTCGCCAACGGACTCACTTTACTGCTCGAACGCATGGATCATGTGCGTTCGGCTGCGGTGAATTTCCTCGTGCCGGCGGGTTGCGCGTACGATCCGCCGGAGCAGACTGGGCTGGCCTCGGTTTTCTCCAACCTTATCACACGCGGCGCCGGCAATCGCGATAGCCGGGCGCTGACCATTGCGTTCGACAGCCTGGGCATCGACCATTCCGAGAGCGTCGGGCAGTTACACATGCGTGTCTGGGGTTCGACGCTGGCCCGCAACATCGCACCTTCGCTGGAGCTATTCGCCGACGTGCTGCGCCGACCTCACCTGCCTCCCGATGAGTTGGAGCCGGTGCAGGCTTTGGCATTGCAGGACCTGCAAGGGCTGGAAGACGACCCGCGAGGCAAGGCGATGGTCGAGTTCCGCCGGAATTTTTGGCCCGCGCCGCTCGGGCAGGACAAACGCGGCACGCCGGAGTCGATCGAACGCATCACGCCGGAAAGCGTGCAGGCGTTTCACAGGGCGCATGTCGGACCGCACAGCACGATCCTTTCGGTGGCGGGCAATTTCGAATGGCCGGCACTGCGTGATCAGGTCGAGCGATTGTTCGGCGATTGGCAGGGCGAGCCGGCGGCGACGTTGGAACTAAAGCCAGCGCTCGGCGGACAGACGCATCTCGAAAAGGACACGACGCAAACGCAGATCGCCATCGGCTACGCCAGCGTGCCGTTCGGGCATCCCGAATATTACGACGCGATGGGCGCCGTGCAGGTCCTATCGGGCGGCATGGGAGCGCGATTGTTCACCGAGGTGCGTGACAAGCGCGGCCTGTGCTACGCCGTCAGCGCTGGCTATCAGACGTTCAAGCAACTGGCCGGTATCGTCTGCTACGCCGCCGCCCTGACCGAGCGTGCACAAGAGACACTGAACGTGACGATCGCCGAGCTTCGCCGACTGGTGGACGGAATCACCGATGACGAGGTACAGCGGGTACGTGCCGGCTTGAAATCTTCGGTCATCATGCAAGAGGAATCGACGTCCTCGCGGGCAGCGGCGATTGCGTCGGACTGGTACTATCTGTCGCGCGTTCGCACGACCGAAGAGATTCAGAACGCCATCGAGGCAATCACGCCTGGCCGTATCATCGAGCACGTGAAGAAATATCCGCCGCGTGATTTCACAGTGCTGACGTTGGGCAAGCAGCCGTTGGTTGTGCCGGAGTGATTGCATTCGTTTAGCGACCGCGCATCGTTCGCATCACGCGGGCGCTAAACGAAGAAATCCAAGAAAAATACAGGAGCCTCCATGTCCTTCCACAAACATACGCTTGCCAACGGCTTGACCATCATCGGCGAGATTAGCCCGTCGACCCGGTCGGTCGCCGTCGGCTTCTTCGTTCGCACCGGGTCGCGCGATGAAACGCCAAGCGAGGCGGGCCTGTCGCACTTCCTGGAGCATATGGTCTTCAAGGGCACGCCGCGGCGCTCCGCGCTGGACGTCAACTACGACTTCGACCGCATCGGCGCGAGCTACAACGCCTACACGAGCGAAGAAAACACCGTGTTCTACGCGGCGATCTTGCCGGAATATCTGCCCCAGGCAATCGACATCCTCGCTGACATCATGAGGCCCAGTTTGCGTGAAGAGGATTTCACCGAGGAGAAAAAAGTCATCCTCGACGAGATCGGCATGTACGAAGATCAACCGATGTTCTGCGCGTACGATCATGCCCGCAAGGCGTTCTTCGCGCCCCACCCGCTCGGCAACAGCGTGCTCGGCACGACGGAGAGCGTCGGTGCGTTGACGCCGAAGCAGATGAAGAACTATTTCGCTCGCCGATATGTCGCATCGAACCTCACCTGCGTGCTGGCCGGCAACTTTAATTGGGACGAGGCCGTGAAGCTGATCGAGTCGCAGTGTAGCCAATGGTCGACAGGCGATGCGCCACGCGAGTATCGCACGCAGGCAACGCCGCGGGAATTGCTCACGACGATCACGAAGGAAAAGCTGAATCAAGAGCAGGTGATCCTGATTGCCCCCGGCCCTGCCGCCGACACGAAGGAACGCTACGCCGCTGACACATTAACGATGATTGTCGGCGACGACACCGGCAGCCGGTTGTACTGGGCGCTGGTCGATCCGGGCTACGCCGACTCCGCCGATTTGAGCTATCACGACTATGATGGCGCCGGCGCCTACTTCGGGTCGTTCAGTTGCGAGCCCGAAGACACGGCCGAGAATCTTGCTATTATCCGTGCGATTCTCACCGATGTGCAGCGCGATGGCGTCAGCAACGAGGAGCTCGCCATCGCCAAGAGCAAGATCCTCTCTCGCATCGTCCGTGGCAGCGAGCGTCCAATGGGCCGCATGCAAGCGCTGGGCATGAGTTGGACGTATCTCCGCACATACCGCACTGTCGATGAGGAATTGCAGAGCTTTGATGCGGTCACATTGAAAGACCTACGCGATGTGCTCGACAAATATCCTTTCGATCAGCTAACAATACTCGCACTCGGCCCGCTGCCGTCGTTGACGGCGACATGAAACCGACATTCCGCACGTTGGCAAAAAATGAATCGCGACAATTCTTCGCTGTCGAGGCCTACACCTTCGACCGGTGGATTTGTCGCTTGTCCGGGTCGCGGCCGTAAGGGCTCGATTGGACCGGAAATGCGCAATTCTCCATTGCCGCTTGCAACTATTTACGCGCCCCGACACGTTTGAGCTTCCACACGTCGCTCTCCATGTTGTTGCCAGCGACCATCCACAAAGCGCTGCCATTCACAAAGACGCTGACTGCATGACGCGGAGCCCAGGGCGTCTTGGACACCTCGTGCCATTTGATACCGTCGACAGAGTGCCAGACGTCGTTGCGGCTCGCCTTGTGGTAGCCTTCCAGCACCCAGAGCCGATCATCGAACACGGCGACCTCGTGATACTGTCACTTCCGGAAGCAACCCTACATACCATCTCTACATCGCTCTCTAGGGAGATATTTCGATGCGGCGAGTGAAAAGGAATAACTTGGGTACTTCGCGTAAGTTCTGGAAATACGTATGTGCATGTGATCCTCCACATAATGCGATACGTTCTGCACATGGTCCACATGGTCCGTATGGGCTTAGCGCGACCGTCCAGAATGCGAACGTGCGGCTTGCCCTCGTGGTCGATGACGTCGGCAGCGGCCGGCAGCGGGCGAGCGCTGAACAGCTTGAATGGCTTCGGCATGGTTCACCTTTCTTCGGACGCAATCACTTTCTTGACATTGTCCGCAACAGAGTCAGCCGTAATCCCTTGAGTCTGACAGTATTTTGAATCCAACCAATCGATCAATCGTTTCGCCCCCTTGCTGGCGTTACATGCAATGCAACAAAGAGCGATGTTTTCACGGGTGATTATCTTCGCATCATTGACGATGTGTTCCCAGGACGGTTTGCACCTTCGATCTTGGTTCGTGGGTGAAAACACAACGCCGCAATACACGCAAGATCGGTCACGCTCAATGATCTCGCGTTCGAGCCAGTCGGGTATGTTCCATCGATTCACGACAGCTTGCCTTTCTTGCGTTTCCGAAGTTCCAGGCCGAAGTAATCGGCCAGCCGATCCGCCATATCCAGGCGAAGCGATTGCTTGCCGGCGACGAACCGCATGATGCTCGCCCGCGTCAGGCCGGTTTCGCGTTCGAGTGCTTGTCACCTGCTGATCGTGTTCTCGAAATGCCAGCAGTGATCGACCTGGTGAAGAAAATCTACGAGGTCATTCGCAAATATCTGGACGAAGCGACCTATGATGCCTTCGTTGGCGAACTTTCGAAGCTTCTTGAGGCAACTCCCCCAGAGCAGGATGTAGAGATGGTATGTATGGTTGAAAAGGCGCCTGAGTGGGAAATTGGGTTCATCCGATTAATGCGTATTTTGTCGTATGTAGTGCCAATATCTTGAGTTTGAAGAAAGCAAGATCGCGGTAGCCATACGCTTGGCCGTTCATTTTGCGGATTTTGTTGTTGGTGCCTTCCAAGGGGCCGGTTGAGATGCGGTA
>CAMAUE010000268.1 GCA_945861245.1 Singulisphaera sp. GP187 | reverse complement strand
TCGGCGCTCGCGATGAAGTCTGTGCCCTCGATTCGACGACGGGCAAAAAGCTCTGGCGCCACGCCGTTCATGGCCGGGCGTTCGGTTTGGCCGTCGCGAACCAACGGCTGTTCGTCAGCACCGATGAGGGGCGCGTACACTGTTTCCGTGTCGATCCGTCGTACGCTCCTAAAAAGGCGAACGAGCACGCCATCGCGATCATTCCGCGTGCCGTCACATTTGACAAGCTTCCAGCCTTGCCGATCAAGGATGGTCCGTACGTACGCTACCTTGGCGACGATCGCGCCGAGATTGTGTGGGCCACCTATGAAGCGATGCCGAGCGTCATCGAGTTTGGCGAAAGTGTCGTCGAAACAATTCGCACAAGCAAGGCAACAACGCAGCATCGGATCATCGTCAATGGCCTGCGGCGTGAGCGCATCTACAAGTATCGCATCGTCGGTGCAAACCAGGCGAGCGCGACATTTGAACTCGACAATGGCGTGAACTTCACCATTCCCGCAGTGACAGGTTCGTGGACGTCGGGAGATGAGACGCGAACAACCGCCAACTTCGCGAGTCGTCTCATCACAGGTTTATCGGATATCGGCGGGATCGCGGTGCTCGTTGGCTCGAACGCCGAGTTGGCCTGGCAACTTACGAAACAGAGTTCGCTGCGTGTCGTCATGCTCGAAAAGAATGCTGCCGCCGCGACCAAAGCTCGCGCTGAGTTGCTCAAGGCCGGCGTGTACGGCGGGCGCGTGACCGTGATGCATGTGGACGATTTCGAGAAAGCGCCGTTGCCGCAGTGCTTTGCGAATATCGTGCTGCTCGATCGAGCGACGGCGAAATCGGAACTGCCGATGTCGGCCAAGATCGCGTACTCCTGGGTAAAGCCAAACTCTGGCGAGCTTGTGGCGTCCACGTTTCCGTTAGAGGATGAGGAGTTCAAGGTTGCGTTGGTGAATCAGTTCCGCGCCTTGAATGAGAAGTCTGTCCGGGTCTATATCGCAGCCGAGAAAGGTCACGTGATGGTCATACGTCCGCCGCTGCCTGGCGTCGGCGAATGGACGCACATGTTCGGGCAGGCCAACAATACAGCATACTCCGGCGAGACGTTACAAGGCCGGGCGAGCGCGTCCGACCTGGAGGTGCAATGGCTCGGTATGCCTGGGCCTCGCTTCAACATCGATCGCAACCCGCGCAAGCCCGGGCCGCTCGCCGTCAATGGCCGGCTGTTCGTGCAGGGCATGGGCAGGATCGCCGCGATGGACGCGTACAACGGCACTATCCTCTGGACCGTCGAGATGCCTCGCCTGCAGCGCTACAATATCCTGCGCGACGCCTCGAACTGGTGCGCTGATGCCGACACGATCTATCTCGCCCACGATCAGCAGTGCATCGCGCTCGACGCCAAGACGGGACAAGTCAAACCGGTGGCGTTCGACCTTGGCAAGGTCCTACCCGACGAGAAAAAACGTGGCTTCGAGTGGGGCTACCTCGCGCGTGTCGGCGAGCATCTGTTGGGCACCACGGTCGAGAAAGATAGCGCCTACAAACAATTCTGGGGTAACACAAACTGGTACGACGAAAAGGCCGGCGACAATAATCGCATCGTTTGTGCCGACCGCTTCTTCGCCGTCGATCCAAAAGACGGCTCGCAGAAATGGGTCTACACTGGTGGCGCGGTGCTGCATCCGAGCATCTGCATCGAAGCCGGCAAGGCCTACTTTGTCGAGAGCCGAAACCCCGACTTGAAGAAGAAGTCCGGCCGACTTGGCCTGGAGATTTTCAAGGACATGCGCCTCGTCGCCCTTGACCTTGCCACGGGCAGGGAAGAATGGTCGCAAGCGATTCATCCGCTGCAAGGCAAAGCGTCCTTCAGCATGGCGACAAGCGGAGGCAAGATCGTCATCGTTTCGTCCGAGGCCGGCCGATTCGGCATCTACTCCTACGACGCCAAGAACGGCGCCCCGCTCTGGGATAAGACGCTCAAATGGGAAGCCGACCATCATGGCAAACATCTTTCGCGGCCCGCCATCGTTGGCAACAAACTCATCGTACGGCCTTACGTCATGAACCTCGACACCGGCGCGACGCTCGCGCAGGCATTCCCTAAAGGCCACACCTGCGCGACCTACTGTGTAACCGAGAAAACGCTCATCTTCCGCGCCGGCGAGCTGACGATGTGGAACCTCGATACCAAACAGGAAACACGCTGGCCCCGCCTGCGGCCCGACTGCCTGCTGAGCACGATTGCCGCCCAGGGCATGGTCCTCTCCCCCGAAGGCGGCGGCGGTTGCAGCTGCGGCATCTGGCTGGAGATATCGATTGGGTTCATGCCGACCATGAAGAAATGAACGTGTTTTCCCAGAGTCGGATGCGTAAGCGGCGGATGTAGGTTCGCCAACCCTATATCAGGTTGGATGCTTGGGACACAACAACCGCATTTAAAGGAGCAGGAACTGCCGATTTGCTTTTGACATTTAGTTGGGCCATGATAGGATTGCTTCTTTCTAATTTAGGCGTGATGGGTCGTATTGCCATGAGTGTTGCCCTTGAAACCCCCGATGTGACGTATTTCAAGCGATACCGGATGGAGGCCGACTTGTCTCTACCGCCGCCTCCGGTGCCGTTCTTGCCGATTGGCTTTGCGTGGATTCCGTGGAGTGCGGAGTTGAACGACACGCACGCCGCCGTCAAGTTCGAGTGCTTCCGCGACGACCTGGATGGCGTTGTGTTCCCGAATCTGCGTGACGCCGACGGCTGCCGACGGCTGATGCGTGAGATTGCCGACAAACCTGGATTTCGGCCCGAAGCGACCTGGCTGATTTCGCATGGCGAGAATTACGTCGGCACGGTGCAAGGCATCTCCGACCGTGCGGGCACGGGTTGTGTCCAAAATCTGGGCGTAATTCCCGGTTATCGCGGCCAGGGCCTCGGCTGGGCGCTGCTGCTTCAGGTCATGCACTGCTTTCGTCGGTTCGGGCTGGCGAATACGCGACTTGAAGTGACGGCGAAGAACGAACAAGCCGTGCGCCTCTATCGCCGAGCCGGATTCCGCTACCGCAAGACGCTGTACCGCACCGTTGATGCACTGACTTATGCACTGGCGGATATTGACTGGATGGTATAGGCGAAACGAAACCAACCGGGGATGGTGGCGGAATTCTGACAAATTCCGCTACCATCCCCGGTTGTTGTTTTCCGCCTACGGCCAAGCGAGCAGGTGGGACGTTACTTGTCACTGTGGTCATTGCCGTCGCTCGGAGGAGCGGGCGGGGTGGCCGGCGTCCTCGGAGCTTCCACGACGTTCAAACTGAGTGCACCGGGACGGTCGTTGGCGGGGGTAGCCATTGGCATGGGAGCCGCAGGAGTCGACGGCGCCGGGGCTTTCAAGAACGAATCGTCCAATTCCTCGTCGTACTGCTGGACCTCGTCGAGCTCGGTGTCGTCCACATCTCGGCGCATCAAGAAGTAGATGATCGTGCTCGCCGTCCAGAAAAAGCTGTAGCTAAAGCCGAGGACCATAAGGAACAGCGGATAAATCCAGAGGCACATCAAGGCACTGAAAACGCGGTGGTACGGCTTCAGCGTGTCCTGGTAGTCTTTGTTGAACTCGTAATGTTTGACGGTGCGACCGCCGACCTTCTCGGTCTTTGCATTGACGTGCAGACTGTTGCTGATGAGCAGGTCACGCCAACCCAAGGACGTTGGAGCGCTGATGAACAGATACGACGGCTCGCGGTCCTTTTCGGGATTGACATCGGCCGGGCCGACGGCGTTGCTGACGCCCCATTTGCCCATGAAGACCATGAGCGACGCCATCAGTCCGACAAAGAACACCATAGCGGCGCCATAGGCGACGGAAACAACGCTGTACCAAAGGTAACGCCAGGGGGCCGTATAGATGTAGCTATACGATCGGCTCAAGGCATCGAAGCTGTCGGTCCCTTCGGTGCTGATTGTCGCGACCATCAAGGGCCAGCCGATCAAACCGACGACAATGACCGCCATGATTAGGCCGACGAGCAGAACGACGGGCCAAAGCAAGACGGCGACGACTTCGCCGAATACCGGTATCCACTGCACCCAGCCGAGGATCATTAGGCCGACGGTAAGAATCAGCAGAAGACCGAGCGGGAGCACGGGTGCCGCCACATAGGAAACCAGACGTTCGCGCGAGAACTTGATGGCATCGCGGAGCGAGATGCGTTCATTGCGGGCGAATTGAAGTGCCGCGATCCGTGAAATCGCGCCGCCGAAGAAGCCCCAAACGGCGAGCGTCCAAAGGATCAGGCAAATCAGAAAAAGCCTATCCCAACCGCTGGCGTCTTTGTGGACGAGGTAGTGGAGCGGAATGAGGAATTTGTAGAGCGGTTCGAGCAGCACCGGCGCTTGCACTTCGCAAAGCCAGCCGAGGAACGAGCCGG
>CAMAUE010000267.1 GCA_945861245.1 Singulisphaera sp. GP187 | reverse complement strand
AACGGCTTCCGCGTCGGACAAATCACAGGCGTAATCCACCGCCGCCAGGCCGTCCGCCTGAAATTGCCGAGCCGTATCGGAAAGCTTTTCGGCGTTGGAACCGTTCATCACAACTGTTGCTCCGGCACGCAACAGCGCTTCGGCCATCGCGCAACCCAACCCCCGCGTCGCCCCGGTCACCAGCGCGACCTTTCCTTGCAGCGAGAAGAAATCTTCGAGGTAGGGCATGAGTCATTTGTCCTGTTGGTTCTGTGCGGCGTCTTTACCATCGCGAACCGGAGTCATTTCCCTGCATCGCGCTGCAGCACCGACTCGTCGCGCCACCGTGGAATGTGTCGCTCCAATACC
The DNA here is from genome assembly GCA_945861245.1 of Singulisphaera sp. GP187. Lineage (GTDB taxonomy): Bacteria > Planctomycetota > Planctomycetia > Gemmatales > Gemmataceae > SIAQ01. The sequence goes on along the minus strand of CAMAUE010000267.1, from coordinate 4,184 downwards.
TGAGTCTCTTGTGCCAGCCCTGAGCAATTCGACGCGAGAACCTCAAACACCCTGTTCGCGACGATTCGATGCCCCAGATCATTGGCATGTACCGTATCGTGATGGACGAGCCAGTTGGCGTTGCCATACGCCGAGAGGAGGTCGACGAACAGACAGTCCGTGTCGGCCGCTACCTTGGATGTGGCCTCGTTGAATTGATGAAACTGTTCCAGGGTGGCCTTGTTCCAGTGTGGACCGAATTGATCGAACCCGGTCATGTAGTAGGGACCCAGCAGCACAATGAGCGGCTGGATGCTGGCGCGAACGCGATCGATCAGCGTTCGCATTTCACCCGCAAAGAGATCGATCGGTGTACCGCCCCGAGCGTCGTTCAATCCATACGACACCACAAGGAGATCGGGCTTGTGTCGCAGCACATGCGGATCGAGCCGTTCGAGCGCGGCCGGTTTGCCGCTGTGTTCGTAAGCGGTGCTCCGCGTCGAAATGACATTCGCTCCGATGCCGACATTCACCAGTTGCACGGGGACTCTTTGAAACTCGTTGATGGAGCGAGCCAACTGGTGAGCCCAGGCACGCTCCCGGTAACTGGCCCAACCACCGGCGGTGGTACTCTCGCCCAGCGTGACCAGCGTGCGAAACTCCTTGTCCCACCAGTCTCGCTTCTTGGCTGGGTCGGGGATTTTGCGAATTTCTTGAGCTTGTGTGTCCTGCGGCTCGAACAATGTCGTGGCCACGGAACCCGCGGCCGCCGTCGATACAATGAGTTCGCGGCGTGAGAATTTCTTCATCGTGATCTTTCCCTGTCATTATCCGAGCGACTAGTTCGCTTTCACGAGATACCGAACAACTTGGCCGCGTTATTCCAGAAGATGTCTTCCACGGCGTTATCGCTCAGTCGCTCCGACCAGCAGGCCCACTTCAGCGAGCGCAGGTTTTCCAGTCCGATCATGACCGGTTTGATGGTGCCCTGTTTCTCTTTCCACACCGGCGTCTCCTCATAGAGCCACAGGAACGAGTCGGCCACTGCCACGGATCGCCCTCGCAAATGACTGACATGAAAGTCCGAACCGTACAACATCTTCTCGTGACCGATGATGCGCATAATCGCTTGATGGGCGATTGGCTCGCAGTTTGCGCTGGTGTCGAAATACAGATTGTCGAGCCCCTTCAGGTTGTGGAGCCCCTCGATATTGTGGGCCGGTTGGAAGCCGCGGGCAGAGTGCGCCAGGATCAATGTCATGTGGGGATACTGCCGGCAATAACGCTCGATCCAGCGTTGGTTCCCCTCATCGGCCACCGCTCGCGATCGGACCATGTGCAGTGTGATGGACCAGCCCTCTTCACCGGCCACCTTGACGAGCTGTTCCGGCAGGTAATCGGGGATCTGCGTTTCCCAGGTTGGAGTCACGGCCGCCATCGTGTGGTAGCACTTGAAACCGCGCAGCTTGAGTCGCTTCATTTCCTGGCGGACCCACTCTGGATCATCTTCCGGCTTGACGAAGAATCCGCCCACGCAGTCCTTCGATTGCGCGACCTGTTGCGAGATCCACTCGTTGCATTGGGGAAGGAGATCTTTCTTATCTGGACTGAATGCAGGCAAGAACAAGGCGGCTGTGCGGCGTCTGGGATGGATATCCTGAATGAGAGCCTGGTATTCCGGGTAGCCGACCTGCGGTGGCAGGCCCTTCAAATCCCAAGACACTGTGCCTTGCTTGAAGAGATGGGCGTGCGCGTCAAAGATCCTGTCGGGCAAAAACGAATCGAGTTCGCGCTTGAAAAAATTGCGATCTTCGTCGGTGGCAATCGACAATCGAGTCGCGTCCTTCGGCGATTCGGCCGCAACGACCTGACCATTCACAGCGAGGTTTGGCAGCAGGCTCGCCAATGCGCCGCCAATTCCGAGTCTGATTGCATCACGGCGCTTCAATTGCCTTGGAAGTACTTTGACTTGTTGCAGTGTCATGCGACGTCCTTCAGGTGAATCGGGTGTTGTTTGCGTATGCAAGTCAGCTAGTCGGTCCACCAAGCATAGAAGCTGGCCGCTCGCAGCGTAAAACGCAGGCTGACCTGCTGCCCTTGCAGGGATTTTGGAAGAACTGGGCTCCAACGAAACTCGCCTCGTGGCTGATTGCCTTTCACCGGCTGCGAGGTTGCGATCACGGTGCCCTCTGTGTCGAGAACATCCACTTGAAGTTCGCCGGTTTCCTTGGTCTCTACGTTAGCCCTGAGCTTGCTGCCTGACCACTTGAATGGCTTGGTAGTGATGGTTCCAGAAGTTTCACCTGCGTCCAGCGACACGAATCCATCACGGCGGAGGACCGCGAGGCAAATCGCGCCGATTCCGCCAGACTCCGGTTGAGCAGGTTCCGCACGATATTTGAGTCCGGTGTAGTAGAACCAGAGTTCGTCATCACGAACAATCGGGGCGCTAGGGGGAAGCAACTGCGTCAAGTCGAAGGCTCCGCCCTGAACGGGGGACGGACCAATGAAAGTCTGCCGATCGCTAGCATGTTGCCACGTTTGCAAATCGCGTGAGCTGCTCAATTGAATGAGATGAAATCCGTCGGTGTTGGCAACCGGAATCTTACCCGTTGCATGATAAACCGCCGGCAGCGCCACGTAGAGTCCTTCGTAACGGAAGACGCCGACATTGTAGATGTCCGCGTTGTAGTCCGCGGGATCGTTGTATCGGGGTTGCCGAAGCTGATCGTCCGCCAGGCGAGCCCGAATGTGCTCCTTTGCCAGTCGTTGATCTTCTTCGTCCGCATGAATCAGCACGCCGGTGTTTGTCCATGTGTTGAAATCCTTGCTGGTCCAGATGCCATGCGAGCGACCAAACGGTCCGTTGGTCTTCAGCGTGGCAATAAACGTGCGGCTTTGGCGATCATAGCTCAGATTCGATTCGTCGGACGATGGCAGTTCGGGTACGTCGAGTTTCTTCCAGTGAATTCCGTCGGGGCTGACGATCGGCTTGCGACCGATTGCTCCGAGAAAGCCCTTGAATCGCCGCTGCGGGTCGGCGTCGTCTGGATCGTAGACGACATTCTCCATCGCATTGGCAGGCCACGCCGAGTCCGGTTCGACGGCGACAAAATTGTTCTCCAGCGAATCCTGGAACTTCCATTGACGCAGGATCGGCTTGGTCCACTTCACCCCGTCTAAACTTTCGGCATACGTAGTACCTGCTACTCCCTCCACGGGCGTGGAGGTGATCAGCCATAGCCTGTATCGTTTTGCGTCTGCGTCCCAAGCAGGTGCACAGCGAATTTGTAAAGCGCTCTCCCACGGTTGATCCGGCTCAATCACGGCCCCGCGTTTCTGCGGTTGATGCATCGTCCGCTGGAGGCCGGCGATCTTCGCGATGCCGTGATCGTCCAGAAACAGTTGCCGCTCACCGACCGGTACCGGCATAGTCTCCTGGGCGGTCGCCACCGTGGCGAGCAGAACAACGAACAATGTAAGGTATTGGCAGATCATGAGATGATATCCAGTTGTCAGGAATCACACCGGGACTTGCTGAGTCAGCAGAAACTTTTCGAGATCACGCTTGTACTGATCTGCGGCGGCATTGCCACAGACGGATCGCGAGGAGTGATAGGCGAAGCCGAGATTGCGGCGATGTTTGGAAGTGTGATTGGGGCCCGTGCGATGGATTGTATTGACGTGATGTAACGAAACATCGCCGGGCTTGAGTGTGAGCGTGACAGGAGGGCTTTCATCGGTGCTTGGATCGGAGACAAGGCCCCGACTTGCTCCAAAAACGCCTGATGGCTGGTGAGGCAGAATGCTTTCTCGGTGAGAGCCTGCCAGGCAGACGATGGCTCCGCTTTCGGCGGTTGAGTCATCCAGCGCGAGCGTCACGGCGACGGCGTCGGGCGGATTCCAGAACTGATAGGCGTTGTCCTGATGCCAGGGAAACTCATACGTGGTCAACGGTGCCTTGTCGATCAGCATCGTGCCGTCTGCAATGGCGTCAGCACCATCGAAGAGCTGCTGAACAAGCTGTATCAGGCGCGCGTCACGCATGAGCTGGTTGAAGTACGCGGACCGCTCGTGAATCCGAAACAGGCACCGCAGAGACCGCTCGGCATCTGACTCGACAATCAGATCGCCCTTCGGTGCTGAGGCGACGTCGAGCCGGAGGTGCGCTTCCAACTGCCGCGTAATTTCCGCGATCTCATCAG
>CAMAUE010000266.1 GCA_945861245.1 Singulisphaera sp. GP187 | reverse complement strand
ATGGAACACGGCTGGTCGCTCAAGTGGCTGCATCGCGAGATCATGAAATCCGCGACCTATCAACAGGCCAGCGCCGGTCGCCTCGCGAATGAGGAGAAGGACGGCGACAACAGTTACCTGTGGCGTGCCAACCGCCGTCGGCTGGAGATCGAACCGTGGCGAGACAGTCTGCTTGTCGTCGCGGGCAAGCTCGACCGGACCGTTGGCGGACCGTCGACGGACCTGGCCGATGCGAAAAATGTTCGGCGAACGGTCTACGGCAAGGTGAGCCGGAAGCAACTCGACGGTCTCCTCGCCATGTTCGACTTCCCCAACGCCAACGTGAGCGCCGAGAAGCGCAATCAGACCACCGTGCCACAACAGCAACTCGTCGTGCTGAATTCGGACTTCTTCGTGAATCACGCCAAAGCCTTCGCCGCGCGGCTCTTGAAGCTCAAGACCGATCAGGAACGCGTGGTGGCGGCCCATCGCCTGGCGTTTGGACGCAACCCCACCGAGGCGGAACAGAAGTTGGCCGCCGACTTCCTCGCCACCCCGGCCGACCCCAGCGATCGACTGACCCGGCTCGAACTGTACGCGCAGGCGATCCTGGCGTCGAACGAGTTCTGCTATATCGATTAACGCGCCAACAGCCACAAGGCGCCTCGTCCCAAGTCGTCGAGGGCCGTACACAAAGGAATATCATGCATCGCTGGATTTTCGCTCTACTCGTTCTACCATCGACGCTGTTCGCGCAGTCGATCAATACCAATCAAATGCCGCCGGCGAAGACGTCCCTGCCGGACATGCCGGTCGATGGTTCGGGCGTCTATCGACTGAGCCTCGACGCGGCTCTTGGAGCGGCCCCGCTGAACGTCTTTGTCGACATTCAATCGGGAAAGGCGACGCGCGCCGTCGCATTGCCGACCCACAACGCGAACGCGTGGTGTCCCGTCGATGCGTCCGGGCTCGCGTATCAAAACGGCAAGCTGACGGGCTCAATTCGCGTCGAGTGCATACCGCCGTTCACCCTGCAAAGCCCCTTCAGTAAGCATTATCACGGCAAGCCGAATCCGAAGTACGTAGGCCCCTATTCGCTCAAGTCGACGATGACCGCGACGGTGTCGATCGATGCCGTCTGCGATGGTCTTCGCGGCACGGGAACCTACGAGGCGAAATGGTCCGGCGCCAAGGAAATGCCGTTCGGCCATACCATGAAGCCGAATGACAGGGGATCGCTGTCGCTCATTCGCGAGCCGGCGCGTCCGCTCCCGGTCCGCTACGAGTGCGATCTCTTCCTCGCTTCGGGACTCGGCGACTCGTCGCTGACGAACAATCCCTCAGGGCCATCGACGGCGATCTGGATGCGCCTCGCAATGGACCGAGGCACGGCGGTCAAGGCGTTCGGCTCTGTTGCTCTCAAGTCGCCCGGACCTGGCAGCGAGTTGAATTGGAAAGAGGTCAAGGCGACGCTCGTCGACGGCAAACTGCAGGGCCGCCTCATCGCGGTTGTGAAGGACCATGCCGGCGACAGCATCAAGCTCGACATTCATGGCCAGGCGATCGGCCGGCGGCTTTTCGGCACGGTCACCTCGACGATCAACGATTCCATGATCACGACGCAATGGAACGGCGTGATCTACGACAACGGGGCCTGGCGGCTGCCGATGGAACTGCCGATGCATCAATGGGACTGGCAGCACGACCGTTCCGCCGACGCCGAGCTGACCGCCCAAGCGCTGAAGGAATCGCTGCAGCCGGTCCTTCCGGGGGAGCCGGGAAAGTTCGGCTTCTGGACCTGGCGGGCGCTTGTCCGCAATGGCAAGGCGAGCATGATTTACCCGCCGTCGTTCGACGTGCAAGAAACGCCGAATGCGGCCAAGTACCGCTTCACCGTCACGTCGGCCAACAAGGACGGCAAACCGGCGAAGTTTGAGTTCATGGCCGACAAACCATGGCGGTCTTTGGCTCCCCTTTGGAAGGAATTGGCTCCGGGAGCCTACCAGTTAACCGTCACGCCGCTCGACGTTCAGGGAAACGAGGTACCGACGACGATGCGTCTGGGCATCCTCGATAAGGCGACCGCATTGCCGGCCGCAGTCGAAGCGAAGGCGATTTCGTTCGTCAAGCGTCCCGCGTTTTCCGGGCCGTACACGCCGATCGTGACCGACTGGCTCGATGCCGCCCTTGCCGCTAGCCGCTGGCACACCGAAGCGCTCGGCCTTCCCGAACGCCGGGGGCACTCGATCAGCGAATCGGGGAATGAATGGACACAGGGGGGCGATCATGGATTCGGGATGTGCATCGCCGCGCAGATCTGGGCGAACCTGGCCGCTCGCTCGCTGACGACCGACGCCGCCGAGCGCCTCTTCGCCGAAGAGATGCTTGCCTACAACGCCGAGACGCTGGAAACGCATCAGCGAATCGCCAGGCTCCCCGGCTCGATTTACGACTATCAAGCGAACACGCCGATGGCGCACTGGCCCGGCGAAGCAATCCTCGACGCATACCTGCAGACCGGCGATCCGCGCTGGAAAGAGATCGCCCTGAAGCTCGGCGCCGCCCTCGTCAAACTTCAGAACGACAACGGAAGTTTCTTCAGCACGCATGGATGGCCGAAAGAGAAGGTCGGCCCGCATGGCTTTTTCTCGTGGAGAGAGGGGAACAAGGAATATAGCTCGGTCGAGCTCCTTTATCTCTTTGGCCGGCTGCGCCGCGACCTGAAGACCGACGCGTTCGTCGACGCCGAGAAAAAAGCCTACGACTGGACCAAGAACGTCGCCGTGCGCGATCGCTCCTTCCCGCTGAATCTGGCCCATTCCATGTCGCAGGGCTACCCGATCTGGTCGCATGGCGTCGGGGCGCTGTATTTGTCGCGGTATCTGCTCGAATGCGCCCCGCCCGAACGCCGCGACGTGAAGCTGGCCGAAGAATTGGCTCGCTGGGCCGAGGATCACGGCATCAACTGGGCACGGGCGGAGGGGAAACAGACCGGCGCCCTGACGCCTCGCGTCGAACAGATCGACCGTTACAATAACGCCCCGGTCGCCACGAACATGCTGGCTGCGGTCGTGTTCGCGGAACTGGCCCAGTCGACTGGCAATCGATTGTGGGCCGCCAAAGCGGACGCTTTGGCCTCGGCCGTTCTTCAAGGCCGCGATCCCAAACACGGCCGGCTTGTCACTTCGCTCACGCCGACGACGGAAGAATGGTTGACGCGTCAATTTCACGACGCCAGCTTTCGACACGGCAGTTTCTGTAACGACTGGGCGATTCCTCTCCTTCGCGAATACGCGGTCTTGAAAAGCCAGGCATCGAAGTGAAGTTGCGAACTGGCACGTTGAAAACGTGCCGCCACATTGCGGCTCCGCCACTTTAGATTCTCGGAGGGTAAAAACATGATTCCCATTCGACTCGCCAGCTTCCTGGCGTTGCTCCCGTTGTGCCAGGCATCGGTTTCGGCCTACGAGCAGCCGGCCGTGCAGAAACTCCAGGCCAAGGATCACATCGTCATCTTCGGAGACTCGACCACCGCGGGCGGGATCGGCGCAGCCGGTTACGTCCAACTCCTCATTCAGGCCTTGAACGAACAGGCTCCCGGCGTGAAGGTCAGCGCGATCTGCAAGAATTCGCGCAGCACCGATTCCCTGCTGGGTCCGAAGGGCTGGATCCTCGGCAGGTTCGACGAACTGACGAAGGCCGAACCGTCGCCGACCGTTGCGTTGATCGTCCTTGGTCTCAACGACTCCAAAGCCGGACCCAACGGCGTGGAACCTTATGCGAAGCGCCTTCGCGAAGCCGTCGGTCTGCTGCGAGAGCGGAAGCAGACGGTAATTCTCACGACTCCAGCCACCTGGGGAGGTTTGACCCAGACCAAGCCTTACGCCGAAGCCGCTCGCTCGTTGGCGACCGAATTGAAGTGCCCGCTCATCGACCTGTATGCCGTTCAGTCAGAACTCATCACCAACCACACCAAGGACGGGAAACTGGATCCGGTGTTCAACCCGACTTCGGACGGCGTCCATCTCAGTGCGGTTGGCGACACGCTTTGGACCGGAACGATCCTCAAGGCCTTCGGGCTGAAGTCGGCGTGGCAGAAGCACCAGTTGCGGACCGGGGTCAGCGGCGCCGGCGAAATCGTCGTCGAGCCCAAACAGCCGAACTACGAACCCGGCGCCAAGGTCACTCTGACGTGCAAGCCGAAAGCGGGGACGGTCTTCGCGCGATGGGTCCATACCAGCGGCGAACCGATCGCCGGCAACTCGCCCACGTTGACCATCACCATGGATCGCCACATGCACATCCAAGCCCAGGTCAAAGGAGAGTAATACCATGACCCCCATTCGTACATTGTCACGCCGTGAGGTGCTTCAACGGGTCGGAGCCGGCCTGGGAACGATCGGCCTTGCCTCCGTGCTGGCCGACGACGCTTCCGCGGCGCCGTTCGATCCGCTCGCGCTACGGCCGCCGCATTTCGCTCCCAAGGCGAAGCACGTCATCCATCTGTTCATGGAGGGCGGTCCTTCGCAGGTCGATACCTTCGATCCGAAGCCGGA
>CAMAUE010000265.1 GCA_945861245.1 Singulisphaera sp. GP187 | reverse complement strand
GCAAGGGCGAGACTACCCAAAAAAGCCCACGGCGCCCAGCCACGAATCACCCATGGCGAAAAGGGTTCAAGGAGAAGGAATAGGGAAATGGTTGCGGACATTTCTAATGCAACCAAAATGGGGACATTTCTATTGCGTTGCGACATCGCCGACATGTCACGCTTGGTCCGCTGATCGATTTCGGGTAAACTGATGTGAACGCGAAATCCGCCGGAGGGAATGAATATGCCAGTGCTCGAAACCGAGAACGTGGAACAGCTGATTGCCCACCTGGGTGTGCCGCCGCATCGCATTCGCCTGCAACCGCCGCCGGGCCTGGCGACGGAGGAGGATGTGATTCTGGCCAGGCCGCTCTGCGAATTGATCGATGGCGTATTAGTGGAGAAAGCCATGGGATACTGGGAATCACGCCTTGCTATGGTGTTAGGTTACTTCATCGAGGTTTACGTCGATGGAAACGACATCGGTTTCACGCTTGGCGAAGGCGGCATGCAGCGTGTCGATTTTGGGCAGGTCCGCATTCCCGACATCTCGTTCTATTTGTGGAGCCGGTTCCCCAATCGGGAGTTGACGCTTGAGCAAATCCTTGGTGAAGTGGGCGACTTGGTGGTCGAAGTGCTAAGTCCCAGCAACACCGTCCAGGAGATGGCAAGGAAACGGCATGAATTCTTCGACGCCGGAACCAGGCTGTTCTGGATCGTCGATCCCGTCGATCGCACCGTTGCCGTTTACACGTCGCCTGACGACATGACGCTGCTCGACGAAACGCAAACGCTAACCGGTGGCGACGTGCTGCCGGGGTTCTCGCTGGCGATCCGCGATTGGTTCGCGCGAGCAGGTGGGCGGAAGTAGTATTCCGCTTGCGGCTTAGCGCTCGCTGAGCGCCGCGCGAGCGCTAAGCCGCAAGCGGAATAAAGGCGTCACTGAATCACGCTCAAATGAAGAACGACCTGGTTGTCTTGCTTCGGGTTGTAGTTCTGCCGCGGGCCAGGGTTGCCGCGACAGATGACGGGAACGGGTACGAGTAGCGTCGGAATGTGTGCCTTTGTGAATGCAGCTTGGATTCCAACGGTACCGGCTGGCACCAGCGGCGGTAAAAGGACGTTCTCGACCCTCACCACTTCTCCCGTCGTGCCGGTTCCGATTTCGAGCAGCATGCCCTTCTGTACCGTGATCGGCACCGTACCCGCCGTGATGGTCATCGTCACGGCACTCCAAAACGCCGGGCTAGTCGCGGGCGGATTGCCGGTATTCCCCGCCGTGCATTGGTAGGCCAAGCCGTTATGCAGCACGGTGTTGGTGGCCACGTAAGGAAATTGGCTGTTCCACTGCGTCGTTGCACCAGTAGTCGCCGCCGTCGACGCCGTTTGAAACAGGTTCATCCCAGAGCGGTCGACGATTGCAAAGAAGCGATGGCGGATGTGTCGATTCTCGGCTTTGCCGATCTCCGCTCCCAAACGCGCCGGGCGAACGGTTTCGTCTTCGACCTCGAAGAAGCCAACGGTCCACCAGACAGCGAAGACGTTGCTCGTCGTCGTGACGTTGTTGTAGATTTTCTGCAACAGTGCCGCGCGGTGGTAGGGATGATCGTTCGGGCCGCCAATGGCGAACATTGGGTTCGGCGGCGGGCTGAGCGGATCAGCCGGGCTGAGCGGATCGATCAACGGCTTGATCAGGTCCGCCGTGTTGAATGATCGGAACGGGTTGCCATCGCTGTTCGGAATAAGGCTCGGTATGGTGTTCCGCGACATCACGATATTGTCGAAGAGGGGATCAACCTCCGTAAGCTGCTTGAACAGGGGATTGGGCTGCGTCGGGTTGGCGTCCTGCGGATCGCAAATGGCGCGGAATATCTGACGCTCGGTCACCGTGTTCAGGTTAATGATGCCCGGATGGCGGCCGCCCCGGAAGGTGCCCGCGAGATGGTTGGGCACCCCTACCAAGTCTAACGCACGGTACAACATCGACTTCTTATCGCCCCACGGCGCGAGATGTTTGAACCGACCGCCGGAAGTGACAAACTGCTGCGTGAGTTCGTGTGGCCGCACCGCAGAGACGTGGAGTAACTCCAGCGGATTTACGAGCGACCGATCAAGATGCGTGAACCACTCGGTCGTCTGCGGTGCCGGTACCATCGGCACGTTCTGTTGGTCGAACGTGTTGAAGGGCTGGCCTGCCGGTTGGATTGTTTGACCGCTGAATTGGAAGTTGCCAGCTACGAGCGGTTGTTGGCGGCCAAACGACCTGAATGAAGTCGGGACGTTAATCGGGGCCGGCTTTGGACCGCTGCCGTTAAATTCACGATTGTCCCACGTTTTCCAGCCGGGAACGGTCACAGGATCCACATAGTCAATGGTGACGTATGGATTGTACCCTGGCAGCGCGGGGTTGTCCTGCCACTTCAGCAGGGGTGTGGCAAGACGTTGCAATAAAAACGTCACCGGCCCAGGTACGGCATCGGGATTTGCGATGGGCTTCGTCAAATCCGGCGTACGGTAGCTCGGCTTGAGATTCGGATCGTGGGACGGTAAGTATTTGCTCTGTGACGGACCGAAAACAAGGTACGCGCCGCCATTGAGCGTTACGCTCGGGCCGACTGCGGGGTCCCACGTCGTCAATTGCGCGATTGGCGTGAACGAAGGGTCCGGCTCGCCGATTTTGATTTTTTGATTGCTGGCGTTGCGTAGACTGGCACTCAACGCGGGATCACTATTGTAGATCAATACACGATGGACGGGGTTGTCGTTGATCTCCAGGTAGGCCGGTCCGCCGCCGGGAATCGGATTGTAGAGTTCGATCGTGAAATTCATATTATTGTAGCTCGCCATCTTGGGCATTCCAACCATCGGCGGATTGAGCTTGGGGTCGGCCGGATCGTTATCAAGCTGAACGTAGACTTCGTTCAAAACCGCTCGGGGAATTTCGACGCCGAAGACGTAATCGTTGTTGGCCGCACACCACTTGAAGGGCGTACTGAAATCATCGCTATCGATGTAGTCAACGATGTTGACGGCGAACTGGGCCAACCAACGAGAAGCCTGGTATTCCAAGTCGGTTTGCACCATGCCGGTGACCTTGTTCGGATCACGTGCTCCCGTCGCGCGAACCAGGGCGTTGTAGATATCCATGGCCAACACCTGTCGGTCGGCAAGTGCAGATTCGGCGGTCATCAACTGAGCGCCCGTGAACAACATAGCGCTGATCGGGAACGGAGTCAACTCGCGGTTGAGGTTCACTTTCAACTGATTGCCAAGCACACTACGCCAATCGGTTCCGAAATCGCTGTTGAGCTTGAGCGAAGTCGGCACAGCGTAATTTGCCGACGTCGGTGGATAGATCGCCAGTTTCGGATAACCGAGTGCGTTGTCAAGAATGTACTGGTTCGCGCCGGTCGAATCGAAAGCCAGCACTGGCGATCCCGTCACGCGGTCGAGGTGCGAACTATGGGTCGTCACCAGGTTGCGCGTCCGAATATTTGCGAACGAAAGCGGCATGCGTTTGAAGAGTTCGGAGAGTACCGCCGGCGAGTTCGTGCCGCCGTGCCTCAGCAGCGCTTCCATTTGCGACATCGGCAGCGGACTGATGTTCGGCGCGGTCGGAAGGAGGAAATTGAAGCCCATGGGGTGCGACGAGGTTTCGACAGGGCTTCCGCCGGTGACGTTGTCGTTGCCGAACGGGAAGTAGGGATTTCCCCGCGTCGAGGAACCGAAGCTCACACCTTTGCCCGAGGCGTGGGCATTCACAAACGCCGCGACGAACGTCTTGGTCGCATGATCGACGCTGAGCACGGTCACCATCTCCGACAGATTCGGAGCCATGGGCATGATGGGCGGATCGTTGATTTGCAGCGACATGCCGGGATAGATGCTCCAATGGAACCCGCCGTAAGACGTGCCGAAGGTATTCGCCACTTGCATGGTTTGCGCTGGCCCCGCTGCGACGGCAGCGGTCGAGCCGGTCGAGAAATTGAAGTGCATCGGCCTAGTACCGTAGCCGCGCCCCAAACCGGCCGAGGGCGGGTCCAATGGCGCCACGCCATCGAAATCCTGGATTGAATAGAACGGCCCAGCCCCGCTACCGGCGAACGTGATCGGTGCGCCGGCCGGTCCCACCGCAGCACTGCCGTATTTGAGATCGAATAGCAATTGGCGCTCGGCGGCGTTGGTGATGACGTGGCCGATATTCACTTCGGTGACGCCCATGCCGCGATTGGAAACATGCGAGTTTCCCGTGCCGATGCGGTTGCCGTGCGCCCACAGGTGGAGGCGGTTGCTCAGGTCCATGACGAGCGGCGCGAACAGAGCCTTGTAGCGTTTGCCGTCTTTGGCCGTCAGGATCGGGAAGCCCATGTCCATCCAGATGCTGTCGTTGTTGTAGTAGACGCCGCCGGCGAATGTGCCCGGACCAAACTCCAGATTGCGCACATCATATCCGGTTCCGAATGGCCCGACCTCCGGCTGCGGGAAGTTCGGGTTCCACGAGGCGTGCGGCCTCAGAGATGCGTATCTGCCGCGTTTGTCAGCACCACCGTATGCTGCACGCCACGGGCGGTGGAAGGAAGGCATGAGCACCTTGCCGTCGGCATCCACGAGGGAGAGGAAAAAGTTATT
>CAMAUE010000264.1 GCA_945861245.1 Singulisphaera sp. GP187 | reverse complement strand
TCTGGCAATGGACCGACACTTCGGAGTCGAGCAAAGGACTTCGAGGTGGGAGTTGGTGCAACGACGGCACCGCCTGCCGAGCCGGATTCCGCAGCAGGCACGGCCCCTCGGACCGAAACGACGACCGCGGCTTCCGCCTTGTCCGAGTGGCCATCCGATAGCGGCGTCTTCGTCGCCAACGCTTTTGGCCGAGAAGCGATGGGACAGGGAGCCAAGAGTGCGGTGGGAGTCAAGAAAGGTGAGTCGCTCCGCCTCGTCTATGGCGCGATGCTGCACAATGGAAAGGACTACGACCGGGCCAGCGAGTACAAGCACTTTACGGAAGTGGCGAAGTGAAGTTGTCTGCATTCTCGCTGTTACTTCGCATTGGCGTTTCAGAAGGATTGAACATGACACGATCAATCTTGATCAGCTCGATGATTTCTTCGCTGTGCCTGTTTACGGCCCAGGGCTTGGCTGACGAACCCAAGGCCGGCACACCGCCGGCCGGGCTGCGCGTGGCCTACACCCTGATGTCGAACGGGGCCGAGATGGAGGCGATTGTCAAGGCCTCCAGCATCACCGGCCACAAACAGATGAATGCGCCGTACTTCGGCACCTGGCACGGATTCGTCCGCGGTGGCAAAGACGGGATCATGCCGAAAGCACAAGAGCTTCTCCGCAAGGGGGACATTGATGTCCTCACCGGGGCCAGTTGGACGTGGTTTCCGAATCTCGAAACCTGGCAAAAGCATGTCGGCCTCGACTCGGCCTTGGCCGGCGTCGCCGACCTGGGCCTTGAGAAGAACCCAAACTTTCGCATTTGCTGGCGTGCCTTCCTCAGGCCGGTCACGGTCAAGAAGGACAAAATGGTTTTGCCGGATTTCGCGCAGTCCAAGAAGGCCATGGAAAAAGAAACCAAAGAGATGGAGGCTCATGCCGATCTCGTCAACAAAAAGCATGGCAAGCGGGTCCTTCTCATCGTGCCGCACGCTCAAGCCGGGCTGGCCCTGGTGGACCTGGTCGCGGCCAGCAAGTTCCCTGGCATCACCGACCCGGCAGATTTGTGGATGAAGGAAGAGGCGTTCAACATGAACGTCCATCGCCACCTGCGGGCGCTCGCCGCCTACTGCGACTTCGCGGCCATCTACGGGATTTCGCCGGAAGGTTTGAGGACGTCGTTCAAGGGGCTTATCTATCGATCCAAAGGCGGGACCGAGCATCCGATGGACGGCATCACCGATGAGCAGAACACGATTCTCCAGCGCATCGCGTGGGAGACGGTGTCGAAGTATTCGTACGCCGGCGTAGCAAAGTAGATTTCAGCGATGTATACATTTGTTCTGAAATCCATGGTTTTTTTTTCAAATTCCCATGCGGGATTTCATCGCTCACAGCTAAAAGAATATGACGAGTGAAGCGCGGCGGAACCGATATGTGCCGCAACGCTTCGTCGAGAAAAGACGTTACTTTTATCCCGCCAATGCTTTGTGACTCGAATCCTACCTGCCAGGAGTTTTCCAATGCTGACAATCACGGGGTCCAACTCTCCACGCTTTTGCGACGGCCTTTCGCGCCGCAATTTTCTGCGGATTGGCGCCCTCGGCAGCGCGTTGACGCTCGCCGATATGCTTCGCCTTCAGGGGCAATCGGCCGAAACACCCGCCCGGCCGAGTCGCAGCAAGGGCGTGATCATGATCTTCCTGAGTGGCGGCGCCTCGCAACTGGACACCTACGACCTCAAGCCGGATGCTCCGAGGGAAATCCGCGGGCCTTACAATCCAATCCGGACCAATGTTCCCGGAATCGATATTTGCGAATGGTTGCCCGAAACGGCTCGCGCGATGGATAAGATCGCCCTCCTGCGTACGGTTGTTCCCGCCATCGACGAGCACACGGACTCCAACGTGATGACCGGCTACTCCGAGGTGGTGAACAACGTCGATCCCCATCCGTGCTTCGGCTCCGTCGTGTCGCGATACCGTCCCCATGTCAACGGCATGCCGGGGTTTGTGAGCTTGCGTGGCATGACGCGTTACGGCACGGAGCCGGCGAGCCTGGGGTTGGCACATCGGCCGTTCACTGCGGAAGGCCCCGCCCGTGAGAATTTGACCCTGGCGAATGGACTCACCGAGTCGCGCGTGTCCGACCGCCGGGCTCTTCTTTCCAGTTTCGACAGTCTTCGTCGCGAAATCGATGCCACCGGCACGGTGGAGGCCCTCGATGCGTACACCGCGCAGGCTTTTGACATGATCGCCTCCGGCGCCGTGCGACGAGCCCTCGATGTCAGCCAGGAGCCGCAGCATGTTCGCGATCGGTTCCGGGGTGCGGAATCGGTGCTATTGGCGCGCCGGCTGGTGGAGGCGGGCGTCGGCTGCGTCACCTTGTCGGTCGGCGGCTACTGGGATCACCACTACGGCATCTTCAATTCCTTGCCAAGAGCACTCCCCACGCTCGACCGCGGTGTCGCCGCCTTGGCGGAAGACCTCAGCCAGCGTGGCTTGGATGAGGACATTTCGGTGGTCGTCTGGGGCGAATTCGGCCGCACGCCGCGGATCAACCACGGCCCCGACAATGCGGGCCGCGACCACTGGGCGCCGGTCATGTCCACCCTGATCATGGGAGGCGGCATGCGGATGGGACAGGTGATCGGCCGCACCGACAGCCGTGGTGGATATCCCCTGGAGAAGCCGTACTCGGTGCAGCGGGTGCTGAGTACGTTGTACAGCCGCATCGGCATCGATCCGTCGCAATCATTCCTCAGCCGAGCCGGTCGCACCATGTACATCACCGAAGACCGCGAGCCTATCCCGGAATTGGTCGGGTAATGGGAAGGCACCGCGCAGTGGTTTTATGCAAAAGAACGGCGTCTACTACCCGTTCCACCTCCAGCCGTGATACTTGCCGGCAGCGTCTCGCGGGACGGGTCGAGGGATCGATCGGCCAAGTTGAAGTGAACCACGAAGGTATTGCCATGCAATCGCGATGGTTGTCGCTGCTATTTTCGTTCACTCTCGCCTCTTCTGCCGCCGCACAGGACAAACCTTCAATCCTGGACTGCAGCAAACCCGAAGGCGCCGACGCCAAGACCGTCGCGGAATCGCAACGGGCGTGGGCGAAGCACCTCGGCGAAAAGTCGCACGAGAAGACGTTGCCCCTCGACAGGGCGGGCAAGGTGACCGTCGAGGTCGTTCTCATTCCCCCGGGCAAGTATTTCCGCGGTGAAGGGAAGTCTGCCTCGCTCATTACCCTCACGCAGCCCTTGTGGGTGGGAAAGTATGAGGTGACCCAGCACCAGAACGCGGCGATCATGGGTGCAGACCCCAGTCACTTCGCGCGTCGGGACAAAGACGCCGCTTTCTATCCGGTGGAGTGTGTCAGTCACGTGGACGCCTTGAAGTTCTGCGACAGCGCCTCGGCGAACACAGGCGGAGAGTTTCGCCTGCTGACCGAAGCGGAATGGGAATACGCGTGCCGGGCGGGAACGCGAACCAAATTCCACAACGGCGACTCCGACGATAAGCTCGGCGAAATCGCTCAGTTCGCCGGGAACAACCGCAAGTCCACCGAGAAGATCGGCAGCAAGGCCCCGAACGCGTTCGGACTATTCGACATGTCGGGTAACGTCTGGGAATGGTGCATGGATTACTGGACGCCCGCCTACGACATGCGAACGACGACGGATCCAAATGGACCCGACACCGGTCAGGGTTGCGTGACACGCGGCGGATCGTGGGCCAGTGCGATCGAGAATTGTCGTTCGTTCAACAGGGGGCGCGATGCGGAGACGTACGGCGGCAGCCACCTGGGCTTCCGCATTGCCTGGACGCCAGCATCCCATCGGACTCCGCCGGCGCCGCTTGATTGCAGTGGACCAAACGGGGCCGATGCCCGGGCGGTCGTATCTGCGCAGAAAGCATGGGCGAAATATCTCCGCGAGACCAATTACGAGAAGGCATTCCCTCTCGACAAGGCAGGCAAAGTGATTGTCGATATGGTCCTGCTGCCGCCGGGGAAGTATTACCGCGGCGACGAAAAGAAGCCTACCCTCGTCACGCTCACGCAACCACTATGGGTGGGAAAATACGAGGTGACTCAGAAGCAGTACGATGCGGTGATGAGCGTCAATCCGAGCCACTTCAAGAAGACCGGGGCCGACGCCCTGTTCTACCCCGTCGAGAAGCTGAGCCATCTCGATGCCGTGAAGTTCTGCAAGAGGGCCTCGGAAAACACGGGAGCCGAGTTCCGGCTGCTCTGGGAAGCGGAGTGGGAATACGCCTACCGTGCCGGCACACGCACCCGGTTCTACAACGGCGATGCAAACGAGAAAGCCCTCGATATCGCCCATTGCACCGAGAACAATTTCGTCAGCACCGCGAAAGTCGGCACCAAGGCACCCAACGCCTTCGGCCTTTTTGACATGGGCGGTAACGTTTCGGAGTGGTGTGCCGATGCCTGGGAAAAGGACTTCGTCGAGACAAGAACGATTGATCCCCGCGGCCCGGCCAAGGGGTCGATCTTCGTGAACCGCGGCAATGCCTGGGACAGCTACGCCCGCACCTGCAATGCAACCGCCCGTGTCCTCAGTGCAGAAACTTATGCGGGCTGCCAGATTGGCTTTCGGTTGGCACGGGTTGCAGCAAAAAAGTAGGGCCGACCAGACTCGACGCAGAACCGAC
>CAMAUE010000263.1 GCA_945861245.1 Singulisphaera sp. GP187 | reverse complement strand
CGTGACAAAACCGAAACCGCCTGACCCGAAGCCGTCCGACGCTGGCACAGAATGACCACCCCATCTCCGCGAGCCTCCGCAGGCTCGCCTACCCCCATTTTTACGTGAGCCTTCCCGACGGCTCACGCCTGTTGGCCGATTGTTTACTGGCTGCAACGCGCATCTCATGGAAGCACGCCCCCAAACGTGCAGCAGCATGAGTGCGGCGGTGATTGACGACCTGGTGGCGGAACAAGTTTTGCGGGCCCTGGAGCCGGCCGCGTTGGAGTTGAGTCTGCAAGCGGAAACGGACGTGCACAAGGAACGTCAACGCTTGCATCGGCACTGGCAAAAACAACTCGAACGCGCTCGTTATGAAGTCGAACGTGCCGAGCGGCAGTATCACGCCGTGGAGCCGGAGAACCGACTGGTCGCACGCACCCTGGAACAACGCTGGGAAGATGCCCTGCGCCAGCAACGGCAAGTGCAAGAAGAATACGACCGCTTCCTGCAAACGCAGCCGGCCCAGCTCAGCGAAGAAGAACGCAACCGCATCCGTGAACTCTCCAACGACATGCCTGCGTTGTGGCAAGCGCCGGCGACCACCTCCGCCGAGCGCAAGGAGATCATTCGCTGCCTGGTGGAAAAAGTCGTCGTGCATGTCCGGAGGGACAGCGAGTACGTGGACGCGACGATCCATGCTTGCGACGATGCCAGTTCGTCTGTCGCCGCGTTGTTGCAGCGTCAACGCTTCCTGCTCGTCCTCGCTCGGTTGACGCTTTGGTTCGGCATCGATTTTGTCTTCATCTTCGTCTTCATCTTCGTCTTCATCTTCACTTTCATCTTCATCGTCGTCTTCATTTTCATCGAAGTCGTCGGCGCCTTCGCCGAATTGATCAGCGTCGAATCTATCAGAATCCCAACGACTCGGCGGCACCTTGTCCCACCGTTCGATGACTTTTATCAGTTCATCGGCGACCAAACCACAAGCCATGCGCCGTTCCTTGCTCATGGCCGGCGGATCGCAGCACAGGTGCTCGCAGATCGTGACGATCTGGTTCAGATGCGTGTGATAATCAGCCGGCTTCTGGCGGGCAAGAACCTGCTGGATTGCCGGTGCCAAGGTTTTCCAGCCGATGCGCTGACACAGACCATGCAATGCCCTTCCTTCGGAACCGTTGAAGTTCTTGGGAAACACTTCGCGCAAGAACCGGGTGGCCAGCTTCTGGTCGCCGATACGTTGAAGCACGCGCAACATCGGTCCCGAGCACGTTCTGTTGCCATGCCCGTACGGATCGTGGCCTTCCCAGTTCTCGATGATCGCCTTGGCCACCTTGCAGCAAGCCACGAGGTCTTTCGCCGTCTTGCTTTCCGCCACCAGCTTTTCGAGAGCCGGGATCGCCGACGCCGGTCCCTCGCCAGCGAGCACTTCGAAGTGCCGTTCGCGCGGCCAAATCACCAGGACCGCTTGCCGATACCAGCGATCCATCGACGCCCCTTCGTTGCCGGTCGCCTCACGAACTTCTTGCTTGTAAGACCAGCCCTCCTTGTCATCGAGACCGAGAATCTCATTGTCCTCGAAGTGAATCGTACCGAAGGATTGCTCCCGGCCTTCGGGATCGCGCCAGTGTTCGAGCTTCAATTCTTCATCGAAGATCTCCTCGAACTCGCCATCAGAATCTTCGCTGGAGTCTTCTTCATCGTCGTCATCATGGGACCAACGCGAACCGCGGCGGCCCCATGCATCGCCGTACTCCATCGTGCCATAATCCGGGATGCCTTCTTGATGCAACATCAAGAGCGCGAAGTAGCATTCATAATCCAATGATTGAGCAGCGCGGATCAGAACTTCAGCGTGAGCGCGGTCGGCGCCTTTCAACTGCTTGGGATCAAACCCCGCTTCGGTGTACTGATGCGTGAAGGGGATAACCAATTTGTTCAATGGCTCCGGCACCGAGAAAAGCTTCTTGAGCAACCGGCCCGCCTCCTCAACCGCGGCGGCATGGTGCGGCGCCTCCGGCTGTTTCTTGCTGGCGCTGGCCAAGTTGTAAACCAGGCAAACACGATACCCCGACTTCACCGGCGTGACTTCATGCCGGCAGTCGGCGTAGAACGCCACAAACCGCGTCTGAAACTCCGAGTCCTTGCCGCCAAGGTCGATCCGCTTCGTCTGCCCATCGTGCTCCAGAATCAATGTGCCCCCTTCATGGCGCGACGGCAAACACACGACCAACGTGCCGAACATTCCGGGCACTTTCTCAGTATCGCGATGCGGTTTGAAGAAGCTCCCTTTTTCATACACGAGTAACTTGTATAGCGCTGCGCTCACTTTGCCGCGAATGCCGAGATCGCGCTTGACGGCATCAACGACGTCCATCATCGCTTCACTCCATGCTGCATTGCGCAGAGTGAATTGAGAAGGCTCCAATTGCCAGACTCGGCGAACGCCTGTATCGACGATCGTCGCCTCCCCAAGACCATAGGGCGCCTGGCTCGCCTTGCCGATGATCCGCTTCACATCCGCCGGCGCGACGGGAACGCCGACCGGCCCGATACCCTTCACCTCCAACCCCGGCAGAACCGTAGAGACCTGACCAACGGATTCAAAACGCGACGCTTCACCGAGTCCAGCCAAAAGTTGCTGGAGCGACTGCCTTGCCTCGATCATGATCTATTTCCTTATGTCAACTCACGTTTGGGAGTAATCTCCTGATGCCATGATAGGAATCGCGGTAGAGTCTCACCGCCCGTTCCGTACGCGTCGTCGCCAAACATCCACGCAAGTTACCGACTCCGAAAAGCCGAACCTAAGAACAATCACCAACTTCAAAGCTGGAATTGAGATTCATCAATCCCACCCTTGAAGCGAGTGATTGATACAAAACCATCAGTACCCCCCGTGGGAGAGAAAACTCTTCCCACGGAGGATTAACCACCTGTGACAACGGAGGCATCATGACTGCAAGATCCAGGTGTGAGCCTGGTCAACCACCTTGCCGAGAAGCAGCAGATCGTCGCGACCGAAGCTGTCGGTGCTTTTCCACTGCTCGCCGTCCTTGTAGATTCGGCTCACGGTAACGTTGAATCGGGTGCCGTTGTCGGTCTGGTTTTCCCAGATGGCGGCCTTGACGGCACCGAGACGGACTTCGTGGACGGGTTTCTGTTTGGTTTGCTGCGGCATGAGGAGTTCCTCGGATGAAGGAAGTGGAATACATGAACACGCTGTCCTTGTTACCCGCCCAAATCGCATGGCCTTGTTGATAAACATCCGGCATCTTGCGGTTGAGAAATGCTTTCGTATGCGCCAACACGATGACGAACTGTTCACCAGAAGTGAAGACTTACAAGGCGTGGTCAGGCAGCGTCCGATGCTGCGTCGGTCGAGAAAAACGACTCGCCCGAGCGCGCGTTCGCTACTCCGGTCGAGCAGACCGAAGCACGCAACGCTCCCGTTCCCACCAAACGGTGGGCAACTGGCTTCGGTGGGGACCGAGATGGCAAAATTGGCAATTCAAGGCCAAGATGAACGCCGTGCGAGAACCGTCGTTTCGCCGACCCGCCATACGCTACGCGAACTTCCAAGCTAGGCACGATGCGTCTGAAATGCGTCGAATTACGCGTAAATTGTTCTTGCGAGGCTGACGACGGATTCAGCAACGAAACAGCGGTCCGACCCGCGGCCTGGTCCCGGCAAGGTCGTCATAGTTCTACATTCTGCACTTGCGCCACACGTTCCATCTCCTTGAGTAGAGCGACGGCTGAGGGATAACGATCGTCCGGCCGTTTCGCAAGCAACTTCAGCACCATTGCCTCGAACTGGTCCGGAATCGCTGGTTGAAACTTCTTCGGCCTGTCTGGCTCCGCTTGACGAATTTTGGTCATCGTTTCGATCAGATTGCGTCCCTCGAATGGGGGACGCCCAGCAAGCAACGCATACATGAGCGCCCCTAGGCTGTAGAGGTCGGACCGGCCGTCCACGTGCTTGCTGTCGCCCGTTCGTTCGGGAGACATATAGCGAAGATCGCCGAGGATCTCGCCTCGCGGATGCTATCGGGCTGACATCGTGTGAGCAATCTCCTGGGCATAGGACACTCGTACTAAATTGCGAACGGGTTAAATCCCAGGGTGCGATGGTTTATTTCGACGAAATAATGAATTACCTTCGAGCTTTCTTCAGAATGTCGGCCACGCTTACCGGGGCGCCTTGCTTTTGCTTGCTCTCGTGGGCTGCTTCCATGAAGGCGAAAATCTCGAGCGTCTCGGCCAGGGTCACGGGAGCGGGGCCGCCCTTGAAGAATTTGGCCATCTCGATGGCGATCCCTTCGTAGCCCATGTATTTGTCGTTGAGCGGAACGACTCCTTTGGTCGGGACGCCATGGCCATAGACGCCCGCCACGGAGACGCCCTTGTCGCCGAACACCGTGGCGCTGTACTTGAGGGCGCCTTTTTTGATGCCGCGAAAGGTTCCCACACGCCCATCACTCCAGGTGCCGGTGATCGCCTCGGCGAACGAGGTGGACGTGCAAGAAACGGACACGCAACCGGGGCCCATGATGGTGTAAAGCGTCTCTATGCCGTGCAGTGCATGCCAGTAAAGGTCCGCGTGGCTCGGGTGAGTTGGACAGCCGCCGTAGACGTCGCAGCCGAGGACCTTGCCGACTTCGGGATGGTTGCGCATGCCGCTGAATCCGGGGCTGAAGCGATGCTGCGAACTGGTCCAGCATGGCGTCTTCGTCTC
>CAMAUE010000262.1 GCA_945861245.1 Singulisphaera sp. GP187 | reverse complement strand
TGGCAAGGGCGAGACTACCCAAAAAAGCCCACGGCGCCCAGCCACGAATCACCCATGGCGAAAAGGGTTCAAGGAGAAGGAATAGGGAAATGGTTGCGGACATTTCTAATGCAACCAAAATGGGGACATTTCTATTGCGTTGCGACAATTCTCGCCGGCGACGTCCTTGAGGGCGGCGAACTCTTTCTTGAAGTCGTTCGGCATATGCTTGCGCAGAGCGTCAGGGCTGACCCAGACTTCGCCATAGGTCGCGCCCGCGGAACTATGGATGATGCCGATCGGTATCTTCTGCGTCTTGTGAATCTCCCGCGCAAAGAAGTAGCCGACGCCGGTGAAGTTCTTCGCGAACTCCGGTTTGCAAACCTCCCATTGGGCGGCGGGCGGTAGTTTCATTGGCACGAGCGATGGGTAAAAGCTGACTGTTAGCGAACGAATCTGCGGGTGGTCGGCCTGCTTGACCTCCTCGACTGCGTTGAGCGAAAGACGCACGGGCCAATTCATGTTAGACTGCCCGGAGCAAAGCCAAACGTCGCCAAATAGGACATTCTTGAGCATCGCTTGCTGTTTGCCGCCGGCAATCGCGACGGTGTGCGGCCCTCCCCCAATGAACGGCCCGACCTTCGCGAGCCATTTGCCATCCCTACCGGCGATAGCGGGTTGGCCTGACGGTTTGCCATCGACCGATACAGCGATCTTATCGCCAGGCTCGGTCCAGCCCCAGATCGGCGCAGCCATGTCGCGTTGCAACACCATGTCGTCCGTGAACAGCGAATGAACGAACGGCAACCGCTTCGGCTGCACCGGCCACCACGGCTGCGGGCCTTTTGGCTGTCCCAGGACCGCGTGCATCGGGAACAGCACGAGTAGCAGCGCCAATACCTTGTAGCGGTTCGTCATATAGGTTGGTCCATTCAATCTTGTGGCATTCGACAAAAGCTGTGGAAAGAAGAGCCTCACGCAATGGGGCAGAGACGCAAAGCAACACAATTAAGAATTACACCAGGCCCATCTTTCTTTGCAATTCTAAGCCTTTGCGTGAGATCGTGCCACAAAAAAATGAGGACGTGCCAACATTGACGTCGCCGAAAAAACACGAGCCGGGAGCGTCAGCAATGAACTGGTGAAAACCATCGCTGACGCTCCCGGCTCGTGTTTTTTCGGCGACATCAACATTAGTCAAATCGTAGCGACCTCAAGAAACCGCTGTTGTAGATTAGGTCGATCGATCCGTTCGGCAGGAACCGCGCTTCCACGACGTAATCGCCATAGTTGTAGATGATTCGATCCGACGTTTGCTCCATACGCGGCGCGCCTTGCGGCAGGCG
Source organism: Singulisphaera sp. GP187 (assembly GCA_945861245.1). GTDB lineage: Bacteria > Planctomycetota > Planctomycetia > Gemmatales > Gemmataceae > SIAQ01. Next base: position 3,490 of record CAMAUE010000262.1, on the reverse strand, counting down.
GATCGGCACGGTTGCATGTTGGCCGGTGTACGGATGGCGAAACGTCACCATTTGGTTCGGCCTGACCAAATACGGCGACGGCATCGGGCGTGATCCCAAGCCACGCCGCAACTCCCCGAGCGAACCGGCCGGCCCAGCGGCGACCTGCGTCATCGTGCCGCACGCATCCACAGGTTTGAAGTGAAAGCGCAAATGCTCTGCCGACGCCGACTGGGTCCACATGCCAAACGCGATCAAAATCGCAATCGACCGAATGCAATGTAACATGGCTGTAACCTCAAAAAAGAACGTTCAAGCGTGCAGGCAAGCGCAGCGAGCCTGCGAGGGAAAGCCAAAGTACACCCAACCCACGCAGGCTCGCTGCGCTCGCCTGCGGGCTTGCTTCGGGTTATTACGGCCGCACGATCACGCCTGGTGGCGGGGCGGGGGCAACGATGACGCCTGGCGTTGGGCAAGGCACCGGCGCGATAATCGGCGTCACTGCCACCACGGCCGGTGAACGCGGGGCGGGTTGATAATTCGAGCGCGTGCGGCAACCACCAAGCACGACCACCGATAACGCGAGCACCAACATACTTATGCGAAGAGCCATAAGGCATCTCCTTCCAAACGGCGCGTCCAAGGGTCGATCTCGTCGGCGCCGGCAACGAGAAGGCAGCTTTCGCCACGGTTCAGCCACATGAGCAAACGCTCCAACGGACAAACTCCGTCGAACCGGTGCCTTGCGCGGAATCCATCGCGTAAACACAATGCATAGCACACTTAAAGGTAGGGCAATCAGCATAAACGCGACAATCATTTCTTGAGCGAAACTACCAAATTTTTCGATTTCCTGGTGCGATTGTGCGGGCCGTACCCATTGTGCCGATTAGGCAAATCTGAAAGTGCGCAAAAGACGTGGATATTTGTCTACGCAAATGCAATGAGGAACTAAGTACGAGGAATTATCAATCGCGTTCGACCACCACTCGCATTCAGATTTGCTTGCATTACTTCTTTATTCTTCATTCCTCGTTCCTCATTTCTCATTGCATTTGAGTCTTTCTACAACCCGCAACTTCAATGCGCTCGCGACTCCCCGAGCGCCAATTCCCGTTCTTCTGTCTTGACATCGGCACGAGGGAGATGTATCAGGGAATGCTGGGAAGACCACGGCACGAGGTCTTGGGACACGCATGTTGTTGATTGCTACCGATATCCTGGCGGATCTGTGCGGGCTCTCGCTGGGCATGATCCTCACGATGTTTCCGATCGGGCTGATGCTCTGGCTGCTCGGTTGGTGGAGCCATCGATTCTGGATTGTGCTCGGTTCGACAGTCTTGGCGGGTGTGTTCGGATTGATGGAAGCGCCGGCGTGGCGCGTACAGCCAATCGTCGTCGGCGTGCTGCTGGCCATCGCCGCCGGAGTGCTGGCCCTGGCGCTGATTCGCGTCGTGACGTTCGTCGCTGGCGGTCTGGGCGGTGTTTATCTCGTGCAGATGGTGCTGCCAGCGCTGAGTCAGCCGTTGATTACGTTTCTCATCTGCGGGCTGATCGGCCTGCTTTTGTTTCGCTGGTTTTTTATGGCATCCACGAGTCTGGCTGGCAGTGCGCTGCTGATCTATGCCTCCTTGGCACTGTTCACCTATTATGAAAGGCTTGATGCTGTCACCTGGACGAATGAGAATTCGCTACTTGCCACTAGCATTTGCGGTGGCCTCGCCTTATGCGGCTTTGGGATGCAGTTTCTCCTCGACCGCTGGCGCACGCGTCGCCGCAAGGAACGCGAGGAAAAAGGCGAAGAGGATCTCACCACGATCATTCTCGCTCGCATCGGATTTGGGACGAGCGGCAAGAAAGACCGGAAGAAAGCCGCATGATCGCGTCGGCATATTTCGTTTTTCAGATATAGCCCGCCATTTATAGCGGGTTATAGGAAGAGTTACCCGTCGAACCGTTCTTTCGTTCCCCATAGCCCGAGCGCGGGATTGGAGATGTAATAAATCTCTTCGCCATCGGGCATCATGTTCCAGCCATCGCGGAGTATCTGCGGATCGTACTTGCGCAACATGGCGGCGAGATCGCCCCACTGGAAGCCGACGCCTTCGATCTCCGCGCGGGTCAAATGACCAGGGCAGTAGATGATCGCGAATCGGCCCTCAGACGAGCCGTGGATGAGGTGTGCCGACGCCGACAGATTCGCGGATAGCTCGGGATGCTCGCGCACCGCTGCCAGCGTCGTCGGCGTGCCGCGGTAGCCGAACTGGCGGATGAGCGTGTCGATCGTCGCGTCCTCGCCGAAGGTTCGCACGCCCGGCGCGAGGACGATCAGTTCGCCGTTATCCGCAATCGCCATGCGCGTGCGATAGACTGCTTTATTACCTAGCCAAGTCGATTTGAATTCGAGCGGATCCAACCAAACAACGACCTTCTTCGGCGCCCTATCAAGTCGATCGAGATTCACCTGTCGGCACAACTCCGCACCGACGTCAAAGCACGCGCGATCATCGCCTGCATAAAGACCGCGCGTCACAAGTTGGCCGTCGGTGTTGCGTGCTCGGACGGTCAGTAGATAAACGATGGGCAGATGCTTCGCGAAATGGCTTGCCGCATAATCGAGCACGGCACGCACCGGTGTATTAGCGCGGCCCATGATCCGCTCGATGCCATAGACCGCGCCGAGCCAATGCGATTTGTTGATAAGATCGCTGCCGCCAACGCCGACGAACACGTTCTTCGTGTGGTTGGCGATGCCGATAACTTCGTGAGGCACCAGCTGGCCGACGGAAATGATCGCGTCCCACGACTGTTCGACGAGCAAGCGGTTCACTTCCACCTTGATCGAAAAATCGAGCTTGCCTTCGGAAACATCGTTGACGAACGCAGCGGGAACCTCGCCGAGCGCCGACACGCCCTTGCGCCAATCGTGAGCCCGGAACACAGTGTGAGGCACACCGGGGAACATGTGTGTCAGTTCCTCGGCCGACATCGGCAGGTGCGTGCCAACGGCGGGAAGGATGACGACCTCCGCCTCGCGATGCAGTTGCTCGTACAGCACACAGGTCAGGAAGCCGGCCCATGAGTGCATACGCGTCATATCGGGCGGCAGCAGCAGCACGCGCCGCAATGGTCCGCGTTGACGCAGTTGCGCGAGCAGGTTGGCGACCAGCGTCTTGCCGTGCGATTCGTCGATAGTCGTTTGCTTGGAACCTTCACTGAGAAACAGCATGACTTCACTCGTCGAGGGGTGTTGTTGTTTTGCGTTGCAGCAAGGATAATATACACCGCGCGCTCAGAACTGACACATTGGCGAGCCGTGCTCCGTAAGGAGCCGGTTGGCGGGTACTTCAACCGGCTCCTTACCACTACAGCGCTAGATCAGCTGACGCCAGCTGGCCGGGATTTTATATAACCTCCTTGAACACAAGGAGGTGCGGCATGACGCCAGATCAAATGATGGTCTTGGGTACGGCCTTCACGGCGTATCTTCGAATCTTCGAGGTTTGCATCG
>CAMAUE010000261.1 GCA_945861245.1 Singulisphaera sp. GP187 | reverse complement strand
CCCGCGACGCGTTCGTCCGAGGGCAGTGCCGCAACGCGACAAACTTCCTTGTTAAGACCAAGCATCGTAGCCTCCTTGCCAGATGGGGTTTAGGTCACACCATCATGGCGGGAGGCTGCTTTTTTTGCACTGCCAATTGAACGGTATTGTGGCTAAGCCGAGAAAACGCAGAAACCGCACGAATGAAGTTTTAACGCGTTCCTTCAGCCTAACATCATTCCGAAATACTGCAACCTCCTCGTCCGTCAGGACTGGCGCATTTCGATGGTAGTTGCTTGGAACAGTGGTTGGGAATAGCCATTGAATGTAATCGTGTACGTCCTCAAGTTTCTCATCGTCCCACGCCAATATCTCATCTAGGTATCGGCCAACCGCGTCGGTTCCGTTTCCTGAGTAGAATTCGAGTACCTTGGACATATCGATCTCCGCAACATTAGCGCTAAACCCGCCACACCGGCTCCAGATCGAGCACGAAGCCGGGCAACTCCGGGTCGCCGCTGATGCTCGTCGGGTTGTCGAGCACCTGCACCGGTTGGCCGGGGCGGTAGACGTGGACCTGCTTCTTTGCGGGATCGATCAGCCAGCCTAGCTTTGAGCCGTTGGCAATGTACTCGGCAATCTTTGCGTGCAATTTCTCCAGGCTGTCCGCGAGCGATACCAATTCGACGACAAAACACGGACATACGCGGGGGAATTTTTTCATCTGCTCGCGTGTTATCGACGCTACCTGTGTTGGCGACACCCATGAAGCAATCGGAGAGCGATTCGCACCGTTCGGCAAGACGTAGCCGACCGACGAGCCGAGGCCGACTCCGCCTGCATCGTCCTTTGCCCAGCCGTGGAGTTATGAGCCTATTGCGAGCGATTGACACCCAGCCGTGCCGCCCAACCACGAGTTTACGATCAATTCGCCTTGCGACGTTCGTTCATACCGGATCTTGCGATCGATCTGACAGAAGTCGAAAAACTCGTCCTGCGTCATCGGCCTGGCGGGGTTGAACTCCATCCGAATCTCGGGATGGTCCGTCGGCAGCGTTACGCTCGGCATCGGCTTGAATTCGATGCTCATCGTTGGCCTGCTTTCTGTCTGTATTCTGGTCGAGGCGTCTCGGTCATTTTATCAGACTTTCGCTATCGGATCGACATCGTTATTCGGGCTTCGCCAGGAAGAACCAATCCCATGGCGCCGGGAATGATTTGAGTTCGATGCTGCCCGCGAACTGCGTCCACGAGAGATGAACCTTCTTGAGCCGCTTGAGTGCGAAGCCCGCCTGCGCGAAGCGATGGCGCACCTCGAATGGGTGCCAAAAGTGTTGCTCCAGGCCCTTAAAACGGAATTCGCTGAACGCGAAGTCGTAACACGAATGATCGCCGAACTGGGCGGCGTTTTTGCGGGCGGCATCCGGCGGCAGGCCGAGGTTGCGGGCGCGATCCATCAGCAGCATCGTGTGGTAGTGCACCGCGTCCATCCCTGGCACGATGCCGAGAAACACGCCGCCGGGCTTCAGACAACGCCGAATCTCCGCGAGCGCATTCTGTAAATCGCCCAGGCTCGGCAGCACCAGGCTGTTGACGGCAACGGCAACATCGACCGGTTCGGGCAGCGCGGCGAGATCCGTGAACGGCGCGTGCACGAACGTCACATTCTTGCGTTTGGCAACCGTCTTCTTCGCGCGTTCAAGCATGCCTGGTGCGAAATCGATGGCGTATACCGTCTTGAATCGGCGAGACAGAAACGGCAGCAACGGCCCGATGCCGCAGCCCAGGTCCGCGACGACCTTTTCGCTCGGCCCGCGCAGCCGATGCAGCGTCCGCCGCACGAGGTTGCCGCGAACGTCCTTAACGTAGGGATCGATGAAATCGTGCTCGTAATGTGCAGCGGATCGGCTCCAGAAGTGATCTTGTCCGTGATTCGTGGTGATAATGAATTTCTCCCTCGCCAGCATCGCGCGAGCGCTAAACGGGGAACGCTGGTAACACACAGCCGGTGACTTCGCCGAAACCGATGCGATAGCCGTTGCCCTGGCACCAACCGGTGATCGTCACGCGGTCGCCGTCTTGCAGGAACACGCGCGTCTCGCCGTTCGGCAACGTCAGCGGTCGCGTGCCCTTCCATGCCAATTCCAACATCGAGCCGAGCGAATCGGACGTCGGTCCGCTGATCGTGCCCGACGCCAGCAAGTCGCCTGTTTGCAGATTACAGCCATTGATCGTATGATGGGCGATCTGCTGGCAGATATTCCAGTACAGATGTTTCGCGTTGCTCAAACTGATGCGCACTGGTGCGGCCATGCTTGGCGTTTGCAGCGCTATTTCGAGGTGGATGTCGTACGCCGCCGCATCGGTGCAACGCAAGTACGGCAACGGCTCAGGGTCTTGCGTCGGCCCGGCGATGCGGAACGGTTCCAACGCATCGAGCGTCACCACCCAGGGCGAGATCGACGTCGCGAAATTCTTCGCTAAGAACGGGCCGAGCGGTTGATACTCCCACTTCTGAATATCACGCGCACTCCAATCGTTGACGAGGACCATGCCGAAGACGTGATTGGCCGCCTCCGATGTCGGAATCGAGGTGCCAAGCGCATTGCCAGGACCGATCAGGACGCCAAGCTCAAGCTCGAAATCAACGGAACGCGACGGCCCAAACGTCGGTGCGTCGGCATTGTCGGCTTTCGTTTGCCCGCGCGGACGGTGAAAATCGGTGCCGCTGAGGACGACGCTGCTCGCACGGCCATGATACGCGACCGGCAGATGCATCCAGTTCGGCATGAGCGCGTTTTCCGGACCACGCAGCATCGTGCCGACGTTCGTCGCATGTTCGCGCGAGGAATAGAAGTCGGTGTAATTGGGAATGCGCGTCGGCATCACCATGGTGAGATCCGCACGCGCTGGCAGACAGCGCATACGCAAGGGCGGATGGTCACGCAGGATCAAATTGTCGCCGCGCAGGATTTCGCTGACGCGCGATCGGGTTTCGCGCCAGATTGGCAACCCCAAAGACATGAACTCGCCGAGATCGGCCTGAGCCGCCAGGAAACCGAGAGGCAGCCCGGGCACATGCAGCAATCCGGCGCGGGTCGCCTCGGCCAAATCGAGAACGAATTCGCCGATCGCCACGCCGAGATGAGGCGATTCGTACCCGGGCCTATGGAACACGCCAAACGGCAAGTTCTGAATCGGAAACGGCGAATCCGCAGGCACATCAATAAAGCTGCGCAACGCGGGATCGTTGACGATATTGGTCATATTCGCCACCAGCGTATTCCGCTTGCAGCTTAGCGCTCGCATGGCGCCGTGCGAGCGCTAAGCCGCAAGCGGTGGTTCGTTATCGCACATATCGATTGATAATATTCTCCAGCATCTCCTGTCGGCCGGACACGTTCTTAGCGGCGTCGCCTTTCTCAAGCATGTACGTCTCCAGGTCCTCGAACTTCGCCTGACCCGCTTCGACCTTCGCGCCGATGCCGGTGTCCCACGAGGCATAGCGCTGTTTGACGAAGTCGCTCAGCACGCCTTCCTTGCGAATCTGTGCCGCCAGCTTCAAGCCGACGGCAAACGCATCCATGCCGCCGATGTGGGCGTGGAACAAGTCGATCGGCTCAAAGCTTTCGCGCCGCACTTTCGCGTCGAAGTTGACGCCGCCGCCGCCCTTCTCGTTAGCGAGGCCGCCTTGGCCAAGAATCACGAGCATACATTGCGTGGTTAGGTAATAGTCCGTAGGGAATTGATCGGTGTCCCAGCCGAGCAGCAAATCGCCGCGGTTGGCGTCGATCGAGCCGAGCATGCCGCACATTGAGGCGTAGGCGAGTTCGTGCATCATCGTGTGGCCTGCGAGCGTGGCGTGGTTCGTTTCGACGTTGAGCTTGAACGAATCGGCCAGACCATAGCCGCGTAGAAAGGCAACGCAGTTGGCGACGTCAAAGTCGTACTGGTGGACGGTCGGTTCCTTCGGTTTCGGCTCGATCAGGAATTGACCGCCGAAGCCGATCTTTTTCTTGTAATCGACCGCGAGATGGAAGAACTTTGCCAGGTGGTCGAGTTCGCGTTTGAGGTCGGTGTTGTAGAGGTTGGAGTAGCCTTCGCGCCCGCCCCAGAAGACGTAGTTCTCGCCGCCGAGTTCCTTTGTCACTTCGAGGCATTTCTTGACCTGAGCGCCGGCGTAGGCGAAAACGTCGGCGTTGCAGCTGGTGGCGGCACCGTGCATGAATCGCGGGTTGCTGAACAGATTCGCCGTGCCCCAGAGCAGCTTCACGCCGGTGCGCTGTTGCTCGTCTTTCAATGCCTTGGCAACTTTGTCGAAGTTGGCGTTGGTTTCCTTCAGGTTCTTGCCTTCCGGGGAGACATCACGATCGTGGAAGCAGTAATATGGCACGCCGAGCTTTTCAAAGAACTCGAAGGCGACGCCGACGCGCTTGATCGCCATCTCGACGGAATCGGTGCCGTCTTCCCACGGACGCAAATTGCACCCCGGGCCGAACGGATCGCTGCCCGTGCCTCGGAAGGTATGCCAATAGCAGACGGCGAAGCGCAGATGCTCCTTCATCGTCTTGCCTTCGACGATTTCGCTTTCGTCGTAATGGCGAAACGCGAGCGTGTTTTTGGAATCGGGGCCTTCAAACTTGATCTTCGGAACATCGGTAAAGAATGCCATGCGGGTCACCTGAGATTTAGCAGATTCATATAGAAAGTTGCACTACTGTCCGGTTATATGTCGAATAACGTCAACTGTTTATGGCTAGGCGTTTTTTCTTCTTGTTCGCCGAATGCGTTTAACACGGTAAAAAGCTCGCTTTTCTCGAAAAGCGTGATGCTGAGAATTTGCAAGATTTCGCTCAAAC
>CAMAUE010000260.1 GCA_945861245.1 Singulisphaera sp. GP187 | reverse complement strand
CCCGCGAAGACAATGGAAAAAGCCAAAGCCGGCTTCGATGGCTGGATCAAAGGCTACAAGTAACAATCCCCAAGCCCAGGGGTGAGTGAGCGAACCCCTGGGAAATATTCATGCCCACCTTCCCCATCGATTACACCCTGCCGACCGATCTCATCGCGCAACAGCCGTGCGAACCGCGCGATCGTGCGCGCTTATTGATGGCACGGCGAGCGGATCAATCGCTGCACCATCACCATTTCTTCGACCTTCCCAACCTGCTCGAACCGGGCGATCTGCTCGTGCTCAACGATACGCGCGTCGTGCCGGCTCGGTTGCTGGGCAAGCGAGCAAGCACCGGCGGCAAGTGGGAGGGCCTTTTCTTGCGAGAGATGCCAAACGGGTGCTGGGAGATGCTCTGCCAAACGCGCGGTTCGTTGCGCGAGGGCGAGATCGTCGAGGTTGCGCCAGGGCCATTGTCGCTCAAGCTCGTGCACAAAACGCCCGAAGGCCGCTGGCATGTCCAACCACTGTCGCCTGGAACGACGCTGGAGTTGCTCGAGCGCCACGGCCAAATCCCGCTGCCGCCGTACATTCGCAAAGGCGTCGCGGGTGACACGGATCGCGAGCGCTACCAGACGATCTATGCGCAGAGCGCCGGTGCCGTCGCCGCCCCGACTGCGGGCTTGCATTTCACGGAACGCGTCTTCGCCGACCTGAAATCGCGCGGCATCGGCTGGACGACGGTGACATTACACGTGGGCCTTGGCACATTCCAACCGATCCAGGTTGACGACTACACGCAACATCCGATGCACCGCGAGTGGGGCCAACTCTCACAACCGAGCGCTGACGCCATCGCCGACGTCAAATCGCGAGGCAAGCGTGTCGTTGCCGTCGGCACGACATCGGTACGGGTGCTCGAAAGCGCGGCTCGACTCGGACCCTTGCAAGCATGGAGCGGCGACACCGAACTGTTCCTCCACCCGCCGTACGCGTTCCAGATCGTCGATGCCCTGATTACAAATTTCCACTTACCACGCACAACGCTGCTGTTGCTGGTCGCGGCGCTGGCGGGTGTCGAGTTGACGCAGAAGGCATATACATTAGCGATTGCCGAGCGCTATCGGTTTTACAGCTACGGAGACGCGATGCTCATCGTGTGATGCCATGAAAGATGCCATAAGCGAGATTCAGGTCGTTAACCACCGGTTCAGTCCGACCGAAACGATGCTGCACGTGGGTATTGCCCTCCATAATCCTGCATCCAATGTCCAATTGCGCGGTCGCTTAAATGGTCCGCGCTGCCCGTTTTCGACGACCATCGAGATCGCCTATCCGTTGCGGGAGCGAGCGCGAGGCGACGACATCGTGACAATGAGCGCAGTAATCCCCGAGCCGAGCTTGTGGGACCCGGAGTCGCCGTTTGTGTACATCAGTTTCGTGGAATTGATGCGGGACGGTGTCGTCGCGGATCGGGTCAACTTTCAGCACGCGATCTATTGGCTACAAATGACCTCGAAAGGATTACGTCTGAATGGCCAACCGTTTGTTCTGCGAGGGAGATGCGTCGCGTCGATCGGCGATGTCGAGTCGCTCCGCTATCTTCGGGATCGCGGTTTTAACTGGTTGATATCGAAAGCTTCGCCAACAGGTGAGATGCGCAAACTAGCCGCGACGTACGGATTTTTCGTATCGCACGAACCAGCATTAACGGATCGATCCGCCGACTCGATCGAACATGACTTGGACATCTTGCAGGAGTCCGCCAGGCAAAATCGGCGTGCGGCGAATGATGCCCAGGTCAGTTGGTTCACTGCCGCAAATCCGTTACGAATTGTTCGCGGCTCGAAAATTGAAGCGATCGACGGATTCAAGCTCGTGATCGGGGACCGACTCCCGGCGAATCCACCGAGCGACGGGTCGATTATCGGGTGGATTGAGGCGTGATGTCAGCACGGCCCCGTTTAGCCGCTCGCCTTTGGCGAGCGCGACCAGCGTCACGTGCCGAATTGGCCCGCGCTTGCCAAAGGCGAGCGGCTAAACGAAAAGAAAACCCGCCGAGCCGCAGGGTAGGCGGTCGGCGGGTTGTTATCGACAACTTCAGGTATGGGGTTTCGTCAGTGGACCGCGGTGGGGTTGGACATTCAGGGAGGTCGCGGAGGATTGTCCTGCGGTTCGGAGTTCCCGGTCTTTGCTGAAGGATGCCGAGTGCCTTCGCGATGTCAACGTTCGGGGGATTGGCAACATCGCGGCGAGCGGCGTGAGACAGTGCAGGCAAGCGAATCCTTTCGCAGTACGATTGCCAAACGATGCGGTCGGGTAAGTTCTCAGCTTACTCTCGCCTCGTTTATTTCAATCGTGCATTGCTCCGTCCTACCCCATTTATCGACTTGCCAGGCGGAAGTCTTGAGCTACGCTGATTTCTTTTTCCCGATCAGCTCTCGCAGCGTGCGGAGATTCACCGGGTCCATCGCCTCGCCGTTAGGCCCTTCCTTGGGCGTTTCCAGAATCATCGGCAACTTCGCGAATCGCATGTCGTTCACGAGCAGGCGAAACGGTTCCAGCCCAAGGTGCCCATGGCCGATCCATTCGTGCCGATCGACCCGGCTGCCGAACGGCTTCTTGCTGTCGTTGACATGAAAGAGCTTGAGCTTGTCCAATCCGATTACTACGTCAAAAGTCTTAAATGTTTTTTCGTAGTCTTCCGCCGGCGCTAACGCATAGCCCGCGGCGAAGACGTGACACGTGTCCAGGCAGATGCCAAGCCGATCGGGATTCTTCACGCCGTCGAGAATCGCTGCCAGGTGCTCGAAACGATGCCCGAGCGTCATGCCCTGCCCCGCTGTGGTTTCGAGCAAGACCATCACGTTGAACTTCGCACAGGCCTTGTGGATTTTGTCGAACGCGCGAATGATGCGTTGGATGCCCGCTTTCTCATCGCCATCCGTCGGTGTCCCGGGATGCATAACGAGATACGCCAAACCCAACGCCTCCGCACGACGCATCTCGACCGTGAAGGCGGCCAGCGAGCGTTGATAGAGCGCTCCGTCTGGCGAGGCGAGATTGATGAGGTACGAATCGTGTGCCGTCGCACACTGCAGCGAGCTCGCCGCCAGCGCCGTGCGGAAGGCCGAGACTGCATCGTCCGCCAACGCCTTCGCGGCCCACGGCTTCTTCGGGTCTGTCGTTGGCTGAACTGACCACTGCGACGGACTGTGCGTGAATATCTGCACGGTCTCCAATTCTAGCGTCGTTGCAGCATCGATCGCCTTGGACAATTCACCCGCAATCGACATATGTGCGCCAAACAACGGCATACGAGGCTCCAATTTACGTTTAGCCGCGACGCACAGCGGTGCGCGTTTGCGCGGCCAACCGTTACCACTATTTCTTAGCGAAATAGCTCGGCAAATCTCGCTTCGTCGCACGCAGGATCTCCCAGATGGCGTGGCGATCGGCATCGGTGAGATGATCGAAGTCGCGCGTGTAATCGCGGTTAATCAATATCTCGTGAATGCGCTGATAGACGTAATCCTTCGCCTCCGCGGGCAAACGCTCGAACGGCTCCGAATGAATCAAGTAACTGCACGGATACTTGAACAGGCGAGTCTGTAGGTCGAACTCACGAAAACCGCGACCTTTGCCGTCGCGCGAGCCGATTCTCGCGAATTCCGCAGCGAACGAACTTGTGCCTTGCAGCTTTTCCGTTAGTTTCGCTTCGCCGCTGAAGAACATGTAACGCAGCATCGGCTCCGCGACGGCCTTGATTCGGCGATATGTCGTCTCTGACCAGTAATTCGGCGCTCGCCCCAGTTCCTTGTTCAGCTGACGTTGATCGTGCAGAGCAATCCGGGTCTGGAAATTGAGCCGAGTGATCAAATTGTGCATCTCCACCTGATGCTCAAGCACCATCAACGCAACGATATCGCTGTGCGGCGTGAGATAGGCGGAGGTGTCGAAGAAGTTCTTGAGGTTGGTGATATTGCGGCCAAGCGGATTGTTGGCGATCGTTTCGCGATCATTACGATTGGCGACGATAAGGTTGCCGAGGTGAAGTTGCTTGCCATGCGTGCCCGTGACGTACCATCCGCCCCAGCGCCGATCGATCGGCGTGGTCTGATCTACGCGCTGACTGCCAAGCGCGAACACCGCCTCGCCGGTGCGATCGGGATATACCGAGCGGACGATATGCCCTGGAACGCCACGCGTTTGCGACGAACCATGACAGAGGATGCAGGCGTCGACTTGACGCTCGAACTTTGGCTTCGCCGTCGGCTGCTGATCGAGCGAGTAGAAAACTGTTCCCAACATCGGATCAACGGCGCTGATTTCGAGCACCTGACCCGACTGGCAATAGCCGATGTACATATCATCGCTGAAATAAAGCGCCCGTGGCGTCTTCGGACTGATTCGGATGCGCTGCAGGCTCGTCTTGGAAAACACGAGTGTCTGCGACGAGATCGGCACATTGAGCGCTTGCAGCACGGACGGCAGATAGCCAAATTCCTTGTCATACGCGATGGCCGCATCACCCTTGTCCAGCCGTGCCTGCAATCGGCTGATTGCGTTAACGGGCGTGGTCGTGCTGTAGGATATCGGCACCCGCTCAAATTCGTCCGCGTTTGCGGCTAATGCTGCAAGCACGAGCACACTCAAGGCAAAGGATTTCTGTAACGTTTTCATGATCCACCTTGGCGCGATTCTAAATAGGACGTTTCTGTCCTGTTTATGGCGTCCTATGCCATTGGCCTTAGAAAAGCAAGAAGGGTTCATTTGCCACGACTGTTGAACTAAAATAGAAATGTCCGGTCATAACGCAATAGAAATGTCCTCTTTCGCCCTTGGGCAAGGAGGACAGCTATGAGCGTGCAACAAAAGGACCGGATCGAGATGAGCCAGCAAGAACGTGATCGACTGAAGGTGCTGCA
>CAMAUE010000259.1 GCA_945861245.1 Singulisphaera sp. GP187 | reverse complement strand
GTTAAAAAGAACACCGCCGACAAAAGTACGAGCCGGAAGCGTAAGCGACGGATTTCTCCAGTCCGTCGCTTACGCTTCCGGCTCGTAAAGCGACTTTTGTCGGTCGCGTCAACAATGCGATATTTAGCGACGCTTGTATAGAAGCAAATAGACGCCCGGCGGCCGCACCACGCCGCTGATCTGGATCAAGGATTGGGACTTCAACTGGCAGGGCCAGTATTCCTTCTCGAAGCCTCTCGCTCTTCCCAAAGGCTCCGTGATCAAAGTAGAAGCCTATTACGACAACTCGGCCGACAATCCATTCAACCCCAGCAATCCGCCGCAGCGCGTCCGTTTCGGCGAAGCGACGACCGATGAAATGTGCCTACTCATGTTCTCGGTGGTTTCGAACCGCGCGGAGGACACGCCAACCTTGATGCAAACGCCTGGCTTCCAGCCCAAAGCCGAGCTGGAAGGAACACACTCCGGGGCGAACATCCCGACCGAGAAACTCGTTCCGCCAGGTGGTGTGCCTATTCCCGAGAAGTTCAAAGGATTCCTGGAAGTCTACGATACCAACAGGGACGGCAAACTGACCGCCGTGGAAATCGACGCCATGCCCGTGCTGCTGCGCAACAAAGTCAAGGACGCCATCAAACAGCAATTGGACAAGAAGGCGGATCCGTCCAAGAAATGAACGGGTTGGGCCGAAGGGACGGGGCGCCGAACCAAACGCCCCAGATGACGGCGGCCGTGATACTGATTTCTTTGGGGTTCTTATACTCTGCACAGGGCGAAATGAGACATCCGTAGAATGGTGGCACAGACATTCTTGTCTGTGTAAACGCGAACACAGACAGGGAAGGTCTGTACCACCGATGCGACAATTTCTACCGTACGAAGTATAACTGCGTCTACCCGACCCATTTTCCACCAGTAAGGAGTTCTGGCTAATGACGAAGTCATTGACAACCCTGACCGCAATTCTAGTCGTGCTCGTGCCCTTGGCCATTTTGGCCATCGGCCAGCAGCAAAGGAAAGCCAGTGCTGGCCCCGCCAAGGACAGCGGCCCGAACAAAGAAGCGAAGATCGTCTTCAAAGAAGATGTCGTTTACGGCCGAGTTCAGGGAGCGGGCTTGCTCGCCGACATCGCCCACCCCGAGGGCAAGGGGCCGTTCCCGGTCATTCTTTCGGTCCACGGCGGGCGCTGGTTCCGGGAGACAAAATCGACCCATAGCGCCATCAAGGTCCGCGATTGGGCCGGCTTTGGCTTTTTCGCCATGTCGATCGATTATCGACTGATCGGCTGTTCGCCGGCGCCGGCCTGTTATCAAGATGTGCTCTGTGCCATCCGTTGGCTCCATGCCCATGCGGGTGATTATCCCATTGACCCCCAACGGATTTTCTTGATAGGCCAATCGGCGGGCGGTCATATGGTGTCACTGGCCGCGACGCTCGGCGACGGGCCCTTCAAGCGGACCGGCGGCTGGGAAGACCAGAAGCACGATTTTCGTGGGGTCATCTGCGTCGCCGCTCCCTCCGACCTGAACAAGCTCGACTGGGGCAATGGCTGGACGCCACTGGGCGAGGAACCGGTGGCTGCCCGCCTATTGGCGTCGCCGATCCAGCACGTCAGCGCGAAAATGAAGCCGATGTTGATTATCCACTCCGACGATGACCGTTCGGTGCCCATCCAACAAGCCCTGGACATGGTCCAGGCGCTGGAGAAGGCGAAGGTCCGTCATCGCTTTGTTCAATACAAGGACAAAGGCCATATTTCCATGACCACCGATGTGATCCGGGAGACGCGGGCCTTTGTTGAGGAGATCCATGGGAAGAAATAGGCTGCCTGGAAACGGGTCATTGCTTACGCTTTCGGCTTGTCATTTTTCGAGTGCGTCGGCAAGGAGGCATGGGCGGTTTGGCCTATTTCAGAAAAATGGAGGAAACGCGAAAAATAGACTTGATAAACTGGGCAAATAGGTTAAATATACACCAGTAAACTATCTTGGAACGGCAATAATATTCCTTCCACTTGTTATTTTCTGCCCAACAACGGACAAATTGGCCGGAGGCCATGTATGGATGCGATGTCCCATTTTTTGGATGAGATAAAATCCTCACAAAAATCGGTCGGCAACCTAATCGGTTTTATGCATGTGCTCATCGGCCGAAAGATCACCCGCCGATCCGATTTGGCCGTGGTCTCCCGCGGCATGTCTTGGCGTGATATGGCGGGACACCTCAAAAAGCTCCGCTGGGAACCGGACGTCGTGCGTGAACTCGGTCTCGAACCGAGCACCTTGCCGCCGCGCGATCGGCAACGCTTTTGGTACATGGCAATCTCGCATGCCCATGTCGATTCGGCCAAAGCGATCGAAGGTGGCGATCGATTCGCGATTGTGCTTAACGATCTAGGCTACGATGTCGGCCCGCCGCCCACGAAGTGAAAATAAAATCCAAGCCCAAGGGTGAGGTGCTCCGAACCCTTGGGATCGCGATTGGGTGATCCAAAGGGTTCGGAGCACCTCACCTCGGGGTTTCCGTCGAACTCAACTCACGCATTCCCGCCTCGCTCTTTGTCACGCTCTTCCATCGCCTTCTTTTTCGCGCGCATCAAGCGCGTCGCGAAGTCGGCGGCGTCTTCTTGCTTCGACTTCTCCGCCGCGGGTTTGGCTTTCGGCTTTTCAACCGGTGCCGATGTTGACGTAATCGTCGGCGTGGCTGGCGTCTTGCCGTCGGATTCAAACTTCTTGCCCGCTTTTTGCTTGTCGATCGATTCGCTCACCTGGGCCTTTCGGCTCTTCAATCGCTCAATGTAGGCCGGCACGCCGTCATCCGCTTTCGCCTGCCCGCGCAGATGCTGCCAATAGCCGACCGCCTTGGCCCAGACCGCTTCGGGTTCGATAGCGATACGCCGCAAGGCCACATCGAACAACAGGCAGAATGCCGCCAGGAATACCATCCACGCCCACAGCGATTGCAGATTCGCATGGCTGTCCGGTACGTTACGGAACACATCCGAACGGGCGGCGGCGGCCTGCAGCGAGGCGTCATCGTCGCTATAAAATTTCCCGTCGGTCAAGTAGGCGATGTGATCGAGCAGATCGGGGTTGCTCTCCATCTCGGCAAACTCCGGCGAGTACGGGATCGATACGCCGGCCCGGATGACATCGGTCATCGGTTCCAACACTTTCACGCCATCCTTTATCACTTCCTTGTTCCATTTCGCCTGGATGTTGATGAAATACGCCCCGACCTCATCGGCGGGAATCTCGGCCTCGTAGACGCCGGCGTTTTTCTGTTCAAACTTCAGCTCGAATTTGCGGTCATCCTTCACCTTGAACGCAGGCGTGGAGATGCCCGCCTTCAGTTCGACATCGGTGATCGGCGACTTGTCGGCTTCTTGGGCTTCGAGCGTGATGCGGATCTTGCCGTCTTTCTGTTCGGTGGTCATGAATAGGTGTTTGCCGGTCTCGTTCGGCCTGAGCATCCAGTTGATGGTCTGGTCCCAATATTTGCCATAAACCTCGGAGTTGGCCCAGTCGCGGTCCCAAAACGGTTTCTCGTCGGGATGGGTGCGTGCATCGCTGGTGAAGGCGACGCCTTTGCCCAAGCCGTACTGCCAGGCGGCGAGAATAGGGAATACGTATTTCTCCTTACCCATCTCGGGCGTCTGGATCATGACCTTGACGAGGTTCGACTCGCGCGCCGTCGTGCGAACGAAGCCGTACAGGTCGGGCAGTTTGGTCAGGCCTTCGGTTGGGCCTTCGCGCACGCCCCGGAGCAACGGCGGGAACGCGCCTTCGTGCACGAACGATTGGCTGACGAGCCGGGTTTCCTTGATGTAAATCGCCGGCAGCTCTTTGGGGTCCTTGATGTGATAGAATCGGCCGCGCAGATATTTGGCGACGGCGCTGAGCTTGTCGATCTCGGCCTTGCCGTGCGTGGTGATGCAGACGGTGGTACAAGTGATCTTGGCGGCCTTGAGTTTGTTGAGCATCTGGATGCTGGAATTCCAATGATCGCCGTCGGAGATGAGAATAATGTGTTTCGTGCCGAGCTGATATTCCGGATTGGCGAGTTCCTTGAGTGCCAACATGAACGCTGGATCGACATCGGGCATATCGCCGGGTTCCATGGAATCGACGAGGCGGAGCATATTCTTGCGGTCGGCACCGACTTCGCCAAACGGGATATGCCATTGATGCCCGCCGGGCAGGCCGTGGTTGTAATGGATTTGGCCGACCATGTCCATCGCGGACAGCTTCTCGATGGCGAGCTTAGCGATCTTGCGCTGCCAGGCGTTGCCCTCGGCCATTTCCGAGGCGTGCATGATGAGGACCAGACCGGACTTGCCTTCGACCTTCATGGCTTTGAGTTCGCAGTTGACGGGCAGAGCCTTTTCGATTTCGGTGTTCTGCCAACCGCCGGCCCCGAAGCTCTGGTTGCCGCCGATCATGAGCAAGCCCGCGCCTTGATCGTGCACATGGCTGCGGATGACCTTTTGCTCGTCCTCGGTCAAACTGTCCGCTGGCAGATTGGCGAGGATGACGGCATCGAATCGGCTCAGGAACGTGGCCAGGCGTTCGTTGTCGCCCTTCGTCAAGCGGTGCAGATCGTTGACGGGGTCCTTCTCGTCGCGTGGATTGATCGTAAGGCTGACGACCTTCAGGCCCTTGTGCATCTTGCGCAGCCAATCGACCAGAAGTTGATGCCTGCCCGGTTCGGATTCGAGCAGGAGCACTGCCTTCTCGCCGCGCGACAGCACGCAGACTCGGGCGATGTTGTTGTCCACGCGATCGCCATTCAGACCACGCTCGACCAGCGCGCCTTCGGGCGTCTCGACCCGCAACGGCACGATGCTCGCTTCATAGGCGAAGACGGTGTCGTCCTTGCTGCCCGCTTGCTGGAAGTAGAAGACGTTCAG
>CAMAUE010000258.1 GCA_945861245.1 Singulisphaera sp. GP187 | reverse complement strand
TGCAGTTCGAATTTTCCCTTCTTGGTCGTTGCGTTGTGGCAACGGACGCAATGCTCCTTGAAGAACGATCGAAAGAGAGCCTCGTCCTTCGTGTCCGCGACGACAAGATTCGGCATGAACGCCGAGATCAGTGCGGAAAATATCAAAGTTTTGTTCATGGAATCCCTCTCTCAAGCCATATCGCCATCACTTCCACTTATTCGCGGCGAACACCTCACAGAAAATTAAATCAACTCACGAATCGGCTCGCCGAACGGCAGGATGTGAATCGGGCGGTCCTGCTGGTCGGGCAAGGTTGCGTGCGGATCGATGCCCAGATGGCGATACACGGTTGCCCACAAGTCGTTGGGCGTGAGCGGATTGTTATGGGGATGCGTGCCCAATGCGTTGGTGGAACCGACCACCTGGCCGTGACGCATGCCGCCGCCGCTGACCAGCACCGACATCGCTTGCGGCCAATGCTCGCGGCCGAGGCGTAAGCCTTGCGGGCCTTCCGAGCGACTGATCCTCGGAGAACGGCCGAACTCGCCGGTGACGACCAGCATGACCTTTTCCGTCAAGCCGCGTGCGTGCAAATCCTCGATCAACGCCGTTATTGCCTGATCGTAGCGCGGCAGACGAAGCCTCATATCGCGGAAGTTGTCGAAGTTGACGGCGTGCGTGTCCCAGTTGTAGAAGGTGCCGGGAATGTGCGGATTCTCCATGACCATCGTCACAAAGCTGCATCCCGCCTCCACCAACCGCCGCGCCATCAATGCTCGCTGTCCCCAGGCATGCCGACCGTAGCGTTCGCGAACCATCACTGGCTCGCGCGACAGGTCAAATGCCAGCCGGGCCTGCGGGCTGGTCATCAAGCTGTAGGCTCGCTGATAGTTCGCGTCCATCGTCGCCATCGCGCGGCTCGATTCCATCTGCCTGCGCAGCCCGTCAACGCCTTGAAGGAGACGGAAACGGTCGTCGAGTCGCGTCGCCATCTCTTGATCCAGGCCGATGTTTCTGACCTGAAAGCCCGGACGACTCGGGTCGCCGCCCACCATGAACGGCGTGTACCTGCGACTCAGATATGCGGAACCCTGGGCGTAGGTGTCTACATTGGTTCGGCCATCATCGGCTCCGGAGATGACATTCGGCAGCCCAATGTCGATGTGCTCGCGCATCTTGGAGACGATGGTGCACACCGCCGGCGCGTCATTGACCGTCTCGGTCGGCGTCGCGGGAATGCGGCCCGTCATCACGCGCTTGCTGCCACCGCCGTGATCGGAAAACGTGTGAGTGATGCTGCGAATTAGCGCGTACTTGTCCGCGCATCGCGCGTGCAACGGCATCAGTTCGCAAACATCGAGTCCCGGCACATTGGTGCGAATGGGCCGAAATGGTCCGCGATACTCATCCGGGGCGTCCGGCTTCATGTCGTACATATCGAGGTGCGGCGGACCGCCCGCGAGCCAGATGAAAATAACGGAAGTCTCCGGTGCACCCGTGCGCCCTTCCGACGCTCGCAGGCGCATCACGTCACCGAGGCTTAGCCCGGCGATGCCGAGGGTGCCCATCGTAAGGAACGACCGCCGGGAAACCGGCTCAGAAAATCGGCTCGTGTTCATACGTATCATCTCCCAGTTTGGTTTCTACGCAAATCAAGGCTTCATGCTCTGCTGAAACTTTGCCTCGTCGATTTCTTCCACGCGGTTTGAACCAGCAAAAACGACAAGACGTTTGATGCATAGGCCCTCGTCCAGCTTTTGGAGGCCATTACAAGGCGTGGCACTAGACAATTCGACGACTACCGCAAGCTCTCCTGAAACTCCCCTTCATCGATTTCGGCCACCACGTTGGAACCTGCAAAGATCACGTAACGCCGACCATTGAAACCGGTTTGTTCGTGGGCAAGGATCTGTTTACCCGGGGCCGAAAGCTTTACTCCGAAGCGGATGACCATACGTTGCTTGTCCCGCGGCAAGATCAGCGACTCTTCGTTGATCTCGTCCTGGATTGCTCGAGAGAATTTAACGAGTTCCTCGAAGTTAGCCGGCAACCGACCGCGCGATTCGTTAAAGACCTGGCAAACATTGGCGACGCGGAGCAGCTGGATCTGCACGCTGGTGCCGTCAGGCGTAACCGCGTCGGGCCTCGTTTTCTTTCCGGGCAACACGAACAAGACCACCGCAAGTGCGAGAGCGATGGCGCCGGCCGCGCCGAGCAAGTACTTTTTCATAAGCAAAACAGGCGTGACTCGACGCACTTCACACGTCGGTCAGAACCTTCCTTTCCGTTCAGTCCAATGTAAACAGCAGAAATTTACTTACCCCCCTCTCCCTCCGGGAGAGCGGATGAGGGCCGAGAAAAACCAAGATTCGCACCCTCACCCCCCGGCCCCTCTCAGGAGGGAGAGGGGAGAAGAAATTCTCCGCTCGCCCAAGAGTACCCAAGAGAGTTCCGATGTAGATAGCTCGCGACTTTCGCCGCGTTCAGAACCAACTCGTGTCGACCGCTTGGCCGTCATTGAAATAAACCATATTTGCAAAAATCGGTTGTGGGACGCCGTAAGTCAGATTGCGTACTGTACCGTCCGCCCAAAGGACAGGCAGGATGGCGTGGGGCGAACCAGGATACCTTCCCCGCGTAGTTCCGCTGGGGAAATCTTGCTGCGGCGAAACGATCGCCATGCAAAACATTTGTGAATTTGGGTCGTTGTTTTGGCTATCGCATCCAATCCACGCGGTTCTGTAGCTGCCACCGGGGGCCATGCACCCGTTGTTGCACCCCGTATAAATGATTTTCGCATTCGAGCTTAGACCAAAGGCAGGCGTCGTGTAGAGTTGGGGGTCGAGTCCGTGGTGACTCAACAAGATCGTGTTCGACAGGCCATCGGTGATGATATTGACCGTTTTCTCTTTCCCGGGAGGCATGTTATTTTGGAAGTAGATAGGACTAAGGGCTGTGGAACTCTGCAGAAAATACAAATAGTCGACGTTGCCGCCGCGCGCACTCCCGACACCTCGCGTTGGACACTGGTACACAGGGATCGGAGTGCTCGCGGCGGCAACCATTTGGTTATACTCATTTCCGGTGTTCGCCGCCACTGCGGCCAGAGCGGCGTCGAGTGTGTTCTGCTGTTCGACATACGGTAGCAGTGTGGCGTAGAGCGTTGTCCCTAGCGGTGTGCCACTGCGTTGCATATAGGAGCTGTTGCTCGGCAGTTTTTTGGTCGCACTGACATGATTGTGGACGGCCAAGCCGATCTGCTTTAAGTTGTTTACGCATTGCGCGAGGGCGGCGGCCTCGCGAACTTTCTGCACAGCCGGTACCAGCAGTGCGATCAGGATTGCGATGATGGCGATCACCACCAACAGCTCGATAAGCGTGAATCCGCGTCTCGTCTTGCCACGAATGTGAAACATGAGTTTCTCCTTTGGCAGGTGCTGAAAAACCGTGTCGGCCCAGCTGCGAGCCAACAAAATTCGGTCTTTCGGTCTTTGTGAATCGCTATTCCTCTCGTTAGCCCGCCCGTGCCGGGTTACTCCTTGCTCCAAAGCATGCCGGGACGACCGGCGTCTACCATTTGCGTGATTTCTTGCTGCGTCAGAACGCGGTTCCAGATCGCCAATTCATCGATCCGGCCGCGAAACGCGCGATTGGCAAGGCGGTCTTTCGTTTCGGGCAGCCAGTTGCCGATGCGGCAGGAACCGGGGCGAATTTTTTCGTCATTTTGCCACTTGCGTTCGCGTACCAGATTTCCGTTGACGTAGATTTGTTGCGACCGCGCGGGGGTCGATATCACCGACGCCACATGAGCCCATGCCCCCACCTGAACGGCACTGCCCACGACCTGGTCCTTGAAATTGCCCTCAACGATCACGCCGCCGCGCGGAAATCCTTGCCGATTCAATTGGAAGTGGACGCCCCCCGGTTTGTACCCGTCGGAGTTGAGAATCGCGTTGAGTTCGAAATCGAGCCGATCGGCCTTGATCCACGCCGCAATGGTCAATTCCTCGTGCTTGTCAGGAATCTCTAGCTGGACGAAATCAGAGTCGCGGTCGAACAGCAACGCCCCATGCCCCTGCCAACGCCCCGAAACCCATCTCGCACCGACGATCTTGCCGTGAGACATGACGTCTTGGCCAACGCCGTTTTCCAGTACCGAGGCATCGGCTCCTCGGCGAAACGGATAAAACGCGATCAGCCCAGGGCCTTTGCGCAGCTCCTGTTCGTATTGTTCCCAGCGTTTCAGGCCGATCGCGCCGGGCGTCGGAAAATCGGCCACTTGCAGATGCGGCGGGGTCGCGGCCACGCCATCGACATAGCGCGACGACTTGCCTTCAAAGACTTCGGACAGCACTCTGCCCGAGCGTGGATCGGCGATGTTGACCTGGCCATCGAAGACGTACAGATCGCTGGCGCCGTCGGCATCGACGCGCAGACCGAACTCGGTTCCCAGGTCGATGTAATTTGCCCCCCGCGTGGCGATGGTGAACCCCTTCGCCGTGGATGGGGCAATGACGCGCGCCTTGCCCACAAGGAGTTGGACGTTCTGCGCGTCGGTCACGCGGAACCGCGCCGGGCCGGCCAGAATCATGTCGGCGCCCTGCGCAAAACGCAAATGCACGATGCCGCTCAGCAACTCGTATTCACCCGGCCCAAAACGCACGCCGACCGGACCACGTTCCTTGACGAACTCCGCGTCGACCTTGTCCACGAGCAACGCCGCGATGGAATCCGACTTGTCGTCTTTGGCGACTGCCGGCAATTTCTCGGGATTCGTCCCACGCTCCGGCCAGAACACCACAATGGCCACCGCCGCCGCAGTCGCCACCGCGATTCCTGCCAGGAACGCAGCCACCCAGCCCGCTCGCGTCCGGGCCGGCGTCAAGGTCGATGGGTGGCTTGCCGTCGGCGAAGCATCCGGCGCGGCACCGGCGACGTAATCCCAGTGCAAGGCTGAGTGCAAC
>CAMAUE010000257.1 GCA_945861245.1 Singulisphaera sp. GP187 | reverse complement strand
ATCTCGCGAATCAGCGGCGCGTCTTCCGAGATGATCTTCACCGGCCGGCCATTCGGCGTGAACAGTTCCTTCTCCGGGTCGATGCCGAGCAGGTGATATAGCGTTCGTCCGTAGCTGATCGGCGAGTAGTATTTGTCGGTGACGCGCAGTGACGTGCGATCGGTTGCGCCGAGGACCATGCCGGAGCGGAACCCGCCGCCGGCGACGAGCACGAATTGCGTCGTACCCCAGTGATCGCGGCCCGGCGGGCCGGAGTACGCGGAATCTTGATAGATGCGGTTGCGGCCCATTTCGCCCAGGACGGTGACGATCGTGCTGTCGAGCAAGCCGCGGTCGTGCAGATCCTGAAACAAGCTCGAAAGCATCGCGTCGAGCACCGGCAGGCTATTGCGGCAATTATTCGTCACGCTGCCGTGGTAGTCCCAGCCGTTCCACGGCACAAACACAAACGGAACGCCGGCTTCGACAAGCCGACACGCAGCGAGAGCGCTGGTGCCCTGGGCGTTGCGGCCATAGCGGTCGTGTAGCCGAGTCGGGAACAGTCGCGGATCGACGGCCTGGCGCAGACGCTGGGACCGCAACATGTCGAACGCGCTTTGCTGAAAGCGATCCATGCCGGCGATGAGATTCTCTTGTGCGTCCAGCCCGCGAATCTGTGTGTCGAGCGATTGCAGCAGGTTCTCGCGGCGTTGCAGTCCGCTCAGGTCGAGGTGGGCAGGCGGAACGAGCATGGCGCCGACTTCATCGCGCGAGTCGCCGGGCTGGAAGATCATCGGATCGTAGGCTGGGCCGATGAAGTTGTTGTGCAGATCGCCGGAGTCGCGGTAGGTGCCAAAGGCAACGAAGTTCGGGATGCCGGGCCGTTCGACGCGTTCCTTAGAGAGCACACTGCCATACATGGGGAACTTGACCGTGGTGGCGTTGCGCGGATTGCCGGTGAGCCAATACAGGCCGCCGGAATGCTCCCAGCGTTCCGTGCCGATGCCGACCGAACGCAGAATGGTGAACTTGTCAGCCATGTTCGCCAGGCGCGGCATGAGTTCGCAAAAGTCCATGCCGGGCACGTTGGTCCGCGTCGGCCGAAGCTCGCTGCCATAGGGCAACGGGGTCTCGGGCTTCATGTCGAACATATCCTGATGCGGCGGACCACCGGCGAGCCAGATCAGGATCATGCTGCGCGCTCGCGGAGTATGATCGGCGGCTTGAGCGCGTGCCCGAAAGAAATCCGCGAACGACAGCCCAAACAGGCCCGCGCCGCCGACACGCAGAAAATCACGGCGATCAAATTGGCGGTAGTTATTGCAACCGATATTCATAGCTCGCCCCCCCAGCAACTTCGCCTACGGAAAGCCGCAAGCAAATTAGTGATTCAACTGAAATTCCCGAGTATTTATCAAGCTCCACATCACGTCCTCAAGCCCTCTTTGAGGCGACACGCTTGCCCTCATGTAACCGGTGCATGCTTCCATTTCGGATGTCGTCGGCGTGCGGCTCAGCGTCCACAGGTATAGCTCCTCGATCGCCTTCTTGGCGTCTGGCTGTTCCTTGGCGATCTTTGCGACACGGCCCTCGGCTGCGGCGATTTTTACCTGGATCATTGGGTGGTTCGCCAAGAACAAAGCCTGCACGACCGTCACCGTCGCATCGCGTTCGCAGTCGCATTGTGAATCGGGGCTGCGCTGCGGTCGGCCGAATATCTGGAATGCGTAATGCAGCGTCGCCTTCTTCTGCTCGCCGCCTGTCGTGCCCGCGACTTCCACCGCCAGCGCATTCGCCGGCACGAAGAACTCCGGCGGATAGGTCTCCTTGCCAAGCGTCGCGTGATTGAGCGCATCAACCAGAACCTCGGCGGGCAGACGACGGAGATAGAACGAGGCGTAGTTGGCGGTGTCGAGTTTGCTCGTCGCGTTCGTCTTCGCACTTTGCTGATACGTTCGGCTATTGAGGATGAACCGATGCAGCTGCTTCAGATCGTAGCCGTGCTTGACGAAATCGCCGGCCAACTCCGCCAACAGTTCCGGATGCGTGGGCGGATTGAACGGCGACAAATGATCGGGCGGATCGATGATGCCTCGGCCAAAGTAATGCGCCCAAACGCGGTTGACCATTGCCTTGGCGTAGTATGGATTATCGGAACGACGCAGCCAGGCCATGACGGCCGCGCGTGGGTCCTGCCCGGCGGCGATGCTAGTTGCTTGCTTCTCGCCGAGCAAACGGAACGATTCCGATTTTTGGCTGCCGAGCGTGCTCGTGACGCTGGCGAACAGCGCCTTGGTCAGCACACGGACTTCGGTGCCCTTGAGACGTTTAGAAGTCGTGTCGAGCAGTTGCGCTTTCTCGTTGGCGAGCTTGATTTCGTCCTTGAGCTTGACCGACTCTTCCTTGCTCAGCGATTTGTCCTTGGCTTTCTCGGCAAGATTTTTCGCTTCCTCACGCAGTTGTTTTGCTTGTTTGGTGAGCGCGTCGGTTTGCTTGACGATTTCGGGCGATGCGGGACTGCCGCCGCCCGCGCCGGAGATCGGCATGAAGAAGTTCGCCAGACTCAGAAGATCGTCTTGCTGCCAAATGTCGTAGGGGTGGCGATGGCACTGGGCACATTCCATGCGCAGGCCGAGGAAGGCATGGGTGATCTGCAACGTCCCCTTCACTCCCGTCGCGCTGGGTCGTTGCCAATAGAGATCGAGCGATTTGCGTTTTGCGTATGCTTTAAGGTCGCCCGTCTTCGCCGCGTCTTCCGACTGATAGCCTTGCACTTCCTGAACCCAATCGGCGGCGGGTCGGCCATCGGCGCTGGTGGCGAGCAGGATGCGTTCGGTCAGATGATCGTAGGGCACGTTTTCCTGCAATCGCGCTCGCAGCCATTCGTACGCTCGGCGAGCGCTGGCGTTTTCGTTTAGTCCGTTCTTTGCGTCGAATTGCGTCGGACGCAGGATGTCGCTGAACTTGGTCGCCCACAGCGCCGCATAGCCGGGCCGATTCAGGAGTTCGTCGATCTTCTTGGCCCGCCTGTCCGCGCCCTTGTCGGCGAGGAACGTGCGAATCTCGTCGGGCGTCGGCAAGGCACCGGTAACATCGAGGCTCACGCGGCGCAGGAACGTAATATCGTCACATAGATCGGCCGGCGTGATGTTTAGACTCTTGAGTCGGGCGAGAATGTGACCGTCGATGAAATTGTGTTCTTTCGTCGGCGGGAACTCGCCTTTCGCATTGGCGGGGATCAATACCTGCGCCATGACCGGGTCGCCACGATAGCGGGCGATGACGATGGTATCGCCGACTTCGAGCGCCTTGACATTGCCGAGACCATCGACTTGCGCGACGGTTCCATCACGCGATTCAAAGCTGCAAAACGCGGTGACGTCTTCGGTCGTCTGATCGGGAAAGATCGCCTTGACTTGAAGCCGACGGCTCTCGCCGCGTTTGAGGGTTTGGCTCGCGGGCAGCACGCTCAGCTTCGGCGCGGCTGACGATTCGGGCCGATCGAGCGGCGCGCCGGCGACAATCCATTTGCGAAGAAATCGGTATTCGGCACTGGCAAAATCGAGCCGTTTACCGCCTTCGTGGGGCATCTGCCCGGTGGCTTTGCGAAGGAGCAAGCTGGCGTCGGGGTCTTGAAAGTTGAGCCGACGGCCAGCGAATTCTCGCACGATTCGGGCATGATCGAGCGTCGGGTCGGCGCCGAACAACGTCAAGCGGAAGCCGTTCTGCCCTTTGACCGCACCATGACACGCCCCCGCGTTGCAGCCAAGCCGACTGAAGAGCGGCACGATATGCCGACTGAAGCGAGCCTCGGCGGGCAGCGTCGGTTCGTCTGCGTGCACGGTAACGGCGCCAACTCCGATGATGAAGAACGCAATGATGATTCGTGCCCGTCGCATCATAAACGTTTGTTTCCGTGGTTTCGTTTAGCCGCTCGCCTTTGGCGAGCGCGGGTTAGCGCTCGCCAAAGGCGAGCGGCTAAACGAAATAGGGATCACTTGGCGGTGGGAAAGTAGCCCGTCTTATCTACATAGCTGCCGTTGCCACCCGGCGCGATACGTTCAGTTGGCGAAGCACCGGTGGCCAGTTCAAACGCGATCGGCACGGGGTTTCGTCCGGCACGTTCGACGGTCAGGCTCTTGCCATTGGCGTCGCCCCATCGGCCCCAGACGTCGCCGAGCGCGACCAGTTCAAAGCGAGTGATCGCATCCTTCTTGCGGTCGTATTCGACAATGCCATGTAGCGGCGCTTCGTAGCCGAACGCCAAAGGCCCGTTGGGAGACGATGCTTTGCTGGCGTCGTAGGTGCTGCCCAAGTGAGCGAAGCCGACGGCTCGAAGTCGCACTTTGGTTTCGCTGACATCATCCACGATGAGCGTGAGTTTCGCCGTCTTGAGTTGCGATTTGCCCCAACTTGCGCCTTCGCTGGTCAGGCGTCGCGGCATCAGGTGGAACAACGCCAAGCGCTCGGCGATGACCTTACTGACTTCACGTTTCTCGCCCTTCACGAACGGCCCGGCGACGAGGCCGCGCCATTCCGCCTCAGTGATCCACATGTAATCAGTGTTCGGCCCGAATAGGTGGCGATGCTCGTCGAACACCTTAATGTTGCCCTTCTTGAGCGGATAGTCATCGATTGTGACGTTGCGGTAGTTGCCTCGTTCGTCCCGCGCAAGGGCGCGGGTGTGCACCTTGAGAACTAGGCCATTCTTTGGCGGCTCGGGCAGGACCGACTCACCCGCTTTCAAGTCAGCGATCACGCCAGCGTTGGGCTTACGGTCCGATTCGGGTAACTTGCGGAAAGCGTCTAGCACTTTCGCGGAGGGAAATCGGCCCAGGTGCTTTCCGCCGGCCGAGACGACGTCCATGTATGGTTCATCCGATTAATGCGTATTTTGTCGTATGTAGTGCCAATATCTTGAGTTTGAAGAAAGCAAGATCGCGGTAGCCATACGCTTGGCCGTTCATTTTGCGGATTTTGTTGTTGGTGCCTTCCAAGGGGCCGGTTGAGATGCGGT
>CAMAUE010000256.1 GCA_945861245.1 Singulisphaera sp. GP187 | reverse complement strand
AAATCCCGGCGACTGGAATTGAACCAGCACCTTCCCGTCTTCAGTGGGACGCTCGACCTTCGAGCTGCACCGGAAAGAAGACACCGTCCGTGGTCATTGGTCCGTAGTCCGTGGCAAGGTATAAGCCGTTTTTTGCCACAGACTACGGACTATGGACACGCGTTTAAGGTTCGCGCGAGATTAGACCCTGGGTGCACGCCAGCACTTGAAGGCAATTAACCACGAAAACTACGAATAAGAAGAGAGAAAGGGCATTCCTTTGTCTACATGTGTTTTTCGTGTTATTCGAGTGTTTCGTGGTTATCGCATTTGATTTTCAAGTGCTGTCGTGCACCCCCTACAATCGGTGACGCAAAATCGCTAGTGACACCGCCACCGTCGATTTGGTATTGTGCATCCGCCCCGTCGGCGATCGATTCGTCGGCGGTTACTCGGTCGGCAAGGAAGCAGTCCATGGGCAACAAACATTTCTTCGCGTTCCTCGGCGTGCTCGCGCTTCTCAGCGTGAATTTGGCTGGTTATTACTTTCTTTGGCCTGTAAATAGCGGACGCTTGGCAAAAAGCTTAGAACTGGCAAGAGAGGAAAAAGGCGAAACCCGCCTCGTCGCTGCCAAAGTAGAGAAGAAGGCGTCGCTTGAAGCCCCGCCCAAAGACCTGCCTGAACAGCCGAAAAAATCCGCCCTCAACGATGACCAAGCCATCCATAAGCTGCTCGAACACATCCGCCAAGAGAACCAGGAAGTGCCAGCCCCGCGTTCGTTGCCGGCATCGCTATCGGAGCCGTTGATCGGCTCGTTCGTTCTGCCTACGATGCCCGATGTCGCGGTGACCTCCGCCATTACGCCAAAAGTCGCGCCGGGCTTGTGGTTAACACAGGTCGAACGAACAGGCAATCGCGCCAAGATGACGGCGAAACTCCGTCACCCTGGCTCGGATCGGATCGCCGCCGAATTCGTCCTTGAATGCGATCGCGTCGAATCGCTGACGTCGCCTTTTGAGATAATTGTTGCCCACGGACAGGTCGCATTTCACGGGCCTGGTGTCAAAGGGTCCTGTGGTAAATTGACGATCCCGCTTCACGAAGCCCGCCTTTTTTTCGAAGAGTACGTTCAATTCCACACGGATGCGGTATTATCCGGATCGTCCGCCGGCTCATTGCTCGCTGATCGCCTGATGTGGGAGGCGCTTGGCCCAGCACTTTTGCCGTTGCGCCCCGCCTCGCTCGGACCGCCCAATTAACGTATACTGAACTCACATGCCAGGAATCAGAAGTCAGGAGTTAGGAACCATTCCTGCGGGATTCTGGTTTCCGACTCCTGATTCCCAACTCCTATTGGCGAGTTCTAAACCATGACGCAGACATTTCGTACCCTAGCCATCTGTTTGACGTTGGCGATTCTACTCGCAATCGGCCTCGGCTTCGGATCCTTCTTCACCGAAGGTAACGATAAGGAAATCTTCGTCTGGCACTTCGTCTTCGGCCTGGTGACCGTGCTGGCGATGCTGCTAGTCCATTGCCTAATCTTCATCTACTTCCTTGGCACAGGCCGTTGGGTCAAGGAAGTCGCCATCGCCTACAAACTACCCGACGTGCCATGGCCGAAACAGACGCGCGAGCTGAAGCGCGCGACGTTCCCGCCGGCGTTGTTCTCGATGCTGTTCGGCATCGCGACGGCAGCGGCAGGCGCGGGATCGCAGCTGCAAGCCTGGCCATGGTACGTCCACATGACGCTCGGCCTGACGACGCTCTTGGTGAACTTATGGGCATTCCGGATCGAACTTCGCTGCGTGACAATCAATGCCACGATCATCGATGCGGTAATGCGTGACGTCGAACGCCTCCGCTCCGACGCGGGCCTGGCGTGCAACGACGAAGCGTTACGCGACGACGTCGAATCGGGCACGCCGGTTTAGCCGCTCGCCTTTGGCGAGCGCGAAATGGTACCGCATGGCCGTCGGATCGCGCTCGCCAAAGGCGAGCGGCTAAACGGAATGCAAATGCACCTTGCAACTCAATGAACATCCGTACATAATACTCCGCATGGACACGTCATCTCTCAAAGGCCGTGGGGCCGCCGATAATCCGCACAATCGCTTTGAGTTGATCCGTTACGAACCGCTCGACGACGGCGATCCCGACGAACGTCCATCGCCGAAAACGCAATTCTTTCGCGACACGACCCGGACCATTATCGCCACCAACGACAGCCCTGACATTATCTTCGACGCCAGCATCAACCCCTATCGCGGCTGCGAACATGGCTGCATTTACTGCTATGCCAGGCCGTATCACGAATATCTCGGCTTCTCCATCGGGCTGGATTTTGAAACCAAGATCATGGTCAAGGAAGACGCACCAGCGCTCCTACGCAAAGAACTCAACTCGAAGAAATGGAAGCCGCAGATTCTCGGCATCAGCGGCGTGACTGATGCGTATCAGCCGATCGAACGCCGGCTTCAGATCACCCGGCAATGTTTGGAAGTGCTCGCGGAGTTTCGCAATCCGGTAACCGTGGTCACGAAGAATCGGCTCGTGACGCGCGACATCGATCTGCTTCGCGAATTGGCGTCGCATCAGGCTGCCAACGTGGCGATCGCCGTCACGACGCTCGATGCGGAGCTAGCTCACATCATGGAGCCTCGCGCAACCGCTCCGGCGGGCCGATTGGAGGCGATCCGGGAACTGTCGGCTGCCGGCATCCCAACGCTCGTGCTAATCGCGCCGGTGATTCCGGGGCTGACCGATCACGAGATACCCGCGATCCTCGCCGCCGCACGTGATGCGGGAGCGCACGCCGCCGGCTACACGATGCTGCGTCTTCCGCATGGCTTGCCCGAACTGTTCGGCGATTGGCTAGAGCGGCATTTCCCGGACCGAAAGGAGAAGGTGCTGAGCCGAGTGCGCGAAATGCGTGGAGGCGAGATCAACGATAGCCGATTCTCGATGCGAATGCGTGGCGAAGGCCCAATCGCGGATACCATCAAGCAGCTCTTCGAGGTGACTCGCCGCAAGCTGGGCTACCCGGGGCGAGCGCCGCTTTCGACTGCCGCGTTCCGCAGGCCGAACGAGACGCCGCTGTTGCTCTTTGAAGAGTGATCTGTTACGATCAGTCGACGCAACAGCCGAGATATTCTCGCATTCCTCGCCGTGATTCTTGACGCCGCGTCCCATTCATGCGACAATTCTCCTCACCAACTACTTCCACCTCTCCCTGATGGAGTCAACACGATGAGCACCGCCACCGCTGCCGTTACACAGCCGAAACCCGCCGTCAAGATGCCGCGCGTCAAAGCCCAGGAGCCGATGCTGATTAACGGCAAATGGGTCGCCAGCGTTTCCGGCAAGACGTTCGCCACGCTCAATCCTTCGACCGGCGAGAAGATTTGCGACGTTGCCGAGGCTGACAAGGCCGATGTCGATCTCGCCGTCAAGGCTGCCCGCAAAGCGTTCGACGATGGCCCGTGGACAAAGATGTCGGCATCCGAGCGAGGCCGACTGATCCACAAGCTCGCCGACCTCATCGAGAAAAACGCCGACGAACTCGCCGCTCTCGAAACGCTCGACAATGGCAAGCCGTACTCCGACGCTCGCAACATCGATGTGCCGTTGACCGTCAAATGCTATCGCTACTACGCCGGCTGGGCTGACAAAATCCACGGCAAGACGATCCCGGTCGAAGGCCCGTTCTTCTGCTACACTCGGCACGAACCGGTTGGCGTCGTCGGGCAGATCATCCCATGGAACTTCCCCCTTCTGATGCAGGCGTGGAAGTGGGGCCCGGCTCTGGCGACCGGTTGCACGATGGTGCTCAAACCCGCCGAACAGACGCCGTTGACCGCGCTGCGCGTCGGGGCGCTTGCACTAGAAGCCGGCATCCCCGATGGTGTCGTCAACGTCGTACCTGGCTTCGGTCCCACGGCAGGCGCGGCGATCACGTCGCACCTGGATGTGAACAAGGTCGCGTTCACCGGCGAGGTCACTACCGGACAGCTCATCATGAAGGCCGCGGCTGAGAGCAATCTGAAACGCGTGACGCTGGAGCTAGGCGGAAAAAGCCCGAACATCGTCTTCGCTGACGCCGACCTCGACGCCGCGGTGGAAGGCGCGTACTTCGGCCTATTCTTCAATCAGGGCCAATGCTGCTGTGCCGGCAGTCGCTTGTTCGTCGAGGACAAGGTGCACGATGCCTTCGTCGAAAAGATGCTGAAGAAGGCCAAGTCACGCAAGGTCGGCGATCCGTTCGACCCCGCCACCGAGCAAGGCCCGCAGGTCTCGCAGGAACAATTCGACCGCGTCATGAGCTACATCGACATAGGCAAAAACGAAGGCGCCAAGCTCCTGCACGGCGGCAGCCGCGTTGGCCAGCGCGGCTACTTCATCGAACCGACGATCTTCGACGGCGTCTCCGATTCGATGCGCATCGCCAAGGAGGAGATCTTCGGCCCCGTCATGAACATCCTTCGCTTCAAAGATATCGACGAAGTCGTCAAACGCAGCAACCAAACCTGCTTCGGCCTCGCCGCCGCGGTCTGGACGCGCGACATCACGAAAGCGCACCGCCTGGCCGCGAGCTTGCGAGCGGGCACAGTCTGGATCAACTGCTACGATGTCTTCGACGCCGCCGCCCCCTTCGGCGGTTTCAAGATGTCCGGCATCGGCCGCGAGTTAGGTGAGTATGCCTTGCATAACTACACGGAGGTGAAAACGGTGACGGTGAATTTGGGGTGAGGCGGATTGATGATTTTTGATTGATGATCGCAGATTGAAAAGGTCCCCAAGCCCAGCCCTCTCAACATCGACCTTTTGTACGTATCATACTGGTGAGTAAAGGAGTTACCTTAATTTTCTGGCACTGCAACCTGGAGGCGGCCTCGCGCACCTTCTGCACCGCAGGAACGAGCAAGGCGATCAGAATCGCGATGATGGCTATCACCACCAACAATTCGATGAGGGTAAACCCGCGTCGTTTCATGCGTCGACTCCGTACTGGCCTGGT
>CAMAUE010000255.1 GCA_945861245.1 Singulisphaera sp. GP187 | reverse complement strand
GCGGGGCGGGGCCACCTCTCCGTGAACAGCCTCGAAACAATCTCCGACGAGGCGGCCGCGACCTGGGCGGGACCGTTCGCCAACATTCGCCTGTTCGGCCTCAAGAAACTCTCTCCCGCCGCAGGCGCGTCGCTGGCGAAGGGGAGCGGCATCTTCGACATCCGCGGGTTTGGCCCCGAGCTTTCCGACGAAACGGCCGAAGCCATCGCCAAGCAGTTGGCCTTGGGACCGAGTCGACAGATCGACTTCAACGGCCTGAAAAAGCTGAGCTCGCCATCGCTGGCGGTCGCGTTGCTGCGGCGGTACCAACAGGGGCCGCATAGCACGCTCAACGGCGTCGCCGAGATCACCGACGACGTGGCCAAGGCACTCGCCGAGTACAAGGGCAACCTCAACGGCCTTCCTTCGCTGACGTCACTGAAATCCGCGCCGCTCGCCGCCAAATACGCAGTCCAGCCGGGCGCCTTGAAGTTCGCGAAGCTGACCACGATCTCCGACGACGTCGCCAAGGCGCTGGCTACCCACAAGGGCAAGCTCGATCTTTCTGGCTTGAAATCGCTCTCGGACGAAGCCGTGAAGGGGCTCGCCAAGCACGATGGCGAAGTCATACTCACGGGCCTGACGACGGTTTCCGAATCCGGCGCGGCCGCCTTGCGGGCCAACCAGAAGATCATGGTTTCGCCGAAGTTGAAGAAGCCGTGACGCATTTTCCAGAAAAACACGAAAATCAAACGCGGAATCTTGCCGCTCACGGCTAATATCAAGTGGGTTCTTCCTCACGAAACAACTGGGTGAGCTTCGCTTCCCATTGTTTTGAAACGACTTACGTCAACGAAGCCCTCCCGCCGACAGGACTTTTCCATGAAAATCCGTCTGACCCTTCCGTCGCTGGCGCTTGCTATTCTTTTCCCTGTTGGAGCGTTCGGCCAGGGCTCCGGATTCACCAGCGACGTGGTTCCCACGCTGACGCGCCTCGGATGCAACTCGGGGGGATGTCACGGCAAAGCGGCTGGGCAGAACGGCTTCAAACTCTCGCTGTTTGGCTTCGAACCGGAGGAGGACTACGAGAACCTCAAGCGCGACGCTCAGGGACGCCGGCTTAACCTCACGGATCCGGATCAAAGTTTGCTCTTGTTGAAAGCGACCGGTAGCGTGCCGCATGGCGGTGGAGCTTTGACGCACAAGAACGGGTCCTATTACGCGATTCTTCATCGCTGGATCAGCGCGGGGGCGTTATGGAAAGGCGATAAAGACGCTCCCCTGACACGCATCGAGGTTCAGCCAACCACAAATATCATCCAGCGCGGCGGCTCACAAAAACTGACCGTAAAGGCTTATTTCGCCGATGGCACCCAGCGCGACGTGACCCATCTGGCGCAATTCAAGGCGGATCCGCCCGAGGCGATCAGCGTTGACGACACCGGACTCGCGAGCGTCGGACAACAAACGGTCAGCGGTTCCGTCATGGCTCGTTACCAGGATCAGGTGGCGGTGTCGCGCATCGTGGTTCCTCACGGCGCCAAGGTGGCAAACCTTCCGCCGGCCCGCAATTTCATCGACGAGCTGATATCCAAGCAATGGAAGGCCATCGGCTTGCCGCCATCGCCATTGTGCGACGATACAACTTTTCTGCGACGCGTAACGATTGACATCGCGGGGCGTACCCCAACGCCAGAAGAAGTGGTAGCGTTCGCAAAAGACAAAGCGGAAGATCGCCACGAGAAACTTGTCGATCGGCTCCTGGCGAGCGAAGACTACGCCTATTACTTCGCGAACAAGTGGGCGGCGGTGCTGCGCAATCGCCGAAATAATTCCAACGACGATGCAAAGGGGACAACTCTTTTTCACAAATGGATCGTGAAGAGCCTGCAGGAGAATGTTCCCTTCAACAAGTTCGTCCGCGAAATCCTGACGGCCACGGGCGAGGAAGGCGAGACGCCGCAAGTGGTCTGGTATCGCGAGCTGCGCGACTCCAGCGGGCTGGCGGAAGACACCGCACAGCTCTTCCTCGGACAGCGGGTGCAATGTGCGAAGTGCCACCACCACCCCACGGAACGCTGGAGTCAACGCGATTACTGGTCGCTGACGGCGTTTTTCGCGCGAACCGACGTGCAACTGCCCAATCCAAAGTCGAACAGAGGGATGCCGAAAGCTCCGAAGCGGCCAACGGTGGTCTTGAAATTCGAAGCGGACCAGATCACTCATCCGCGCACGGGGGAAACGTTGGCGCCGGCAGGGCTCGGAGCGAAGGCGCTCATGACGGCCGAGGAAGGTGATTCGCGTGCTGCTCTGGCGGACTGGATCACCGACCCGAAGAACCCGTATTTTGCCCGGACCCTGGTGAACCGCTACTGGAAGCACTTCATGGGACGAGGCCTGGTTGAGCCGGAGGACGACATGCGGGCAACCAATCCGCCCACCAATCCCGAATTGCTCGACGCCCTTGCCAAACACTTCATTGACAGCAAGTACGACCTCAAGGCGCTGGTGCGCGTCATTTGCCTGTCTTCGACGTATCGTCTGAGTTGCGAGCCGAACAAGGACAATGCCCAGGATCGGCAGAACTATGCCCGCTTTGCCATTCGTCGTCTGCCGGCCGAGGTGTTGCTCGATGCGATCAATCAAGTCACTTTGCACAAGCCCACGACGCCGCAGTCGCGGACGGTGCGCTTGCCGGACAATCAATCGTCGTCCTATTTTCTCAAGGCGTTTGGCCGGCCCGAAGGGGCGAGCGCCTGCGAATGCGATCGGAGCAGCACCCACAATCTCGCCCAGATGCTGCACTTGTTCAATTCGACGGAGATTCTGGGCCAGATCGGCGATGTCTTGAAGGATGAACCGCCGCCTCCCAAGGTCGGAAAGCAACAGATCGGCAGCCCGACTCCCAAAGTGACGGCGGGGGCACGCATCCAAAAGTTGGCAACTGACAAGAGGCCTCATGCTGACCGAATCCGCGAACTGTATTTGGCCGCGTTCGCTCGGGAACCAAGTACCGAGGAAGTCGCCAACCTGGAGTCTCACATCGAGCGGCGCGGCGACGTTCGAGCCGCCTATGCAGACATTTTGTGGGCGCTCTTGAACAGCAGTGAATTCATGTACAACCATTAGAGTTCATTTAACGCCCGGCCAAAGGCGCCGGCCGCGAATGCGAAGGAAAACACTATGAAAACGTTGTTTATCGGTTTGGCTGTCGGGTTGGCCGTGGCGTTGGCTGGAGACACACAAGCTCAGACGTTGGATAAAGCAGCGGCGGCAGGCAAAAAGCCGCCTCGACTGTTCGATCCACAGTCGATCGGAATCGAGCTCAAGTTGCAGGGGGAATATGTCGGCAAAGACGGAGAAAAGCGGGTCGGCGTTCAAGTGGCGGCGCGGGGCGATCAATCGTTCCACGCGTTGGTCCTGGAGGGTGGATTGCCGGGAGATGGTTGGGATGGCGGTCCCTACGGCCTCTTGGAAAGCGGCCCCTTGTCGAAAGGGCGCGTGGAGTTCCGTTCCCCGAGTGATGACGGGGGCAGTGCGATTCTCGACGACAATGGCCTGACGCTGAAACGGGGCGACCAGAAAATCCTGTTGAAGCGGGTGGAACGCAAGAGTGAAACCTTGGGTCAGCAACCTCCCGCGGGGGCGATCGTTCTGTTCGGAGGAACGAAACTGAACGTGGATGCGTTCGAGCAACGCAAGGACATCGAGGGGGAGACCTCGCCCATGATTTTCGAAGGAAATCTGATGGCGGGGGCAGTGACCAAGCGGAAATTTAAAGACTTCACCTTGCATGTCGAGTTCATGACCGGTTGGGAGCCGCAAAACATTCCGTGGCGCAGAGCGGATTCGGGCATTTATATGCTTTCCCGCTATGAGGTGGCGATCGGCGATAGTTTTGGATTCGATTTTGATGTGTCCGGCGCCACAGGTCCGAACCGGCCCAAGGTTCTCGACGATAAGAGGAAGAACTCGAAGTTTCCTCCGACGAAGCCGAAGAGCTGGCCGCGGGTTTGCGGAAGCGTTTTCACCTATCCGGCGAAAGTGCCGAATGCATGTCTTCCGCCGCTCGTTTGGCAGACTCTCGACATCGACTTCAAGGCGCCGCGTTTCAATGAAAACGGGAAAAAGACGGCGAAAGCGGTGATCTCGGTGAAGCTGAACGGACACCAGACGGTGGATAAATTGGAAGTCAACGGTCCAACGCCGCACGGTTTCCGGGGGCCGGAGGCGCCGGACGGCCCTATCTGGTTCGAAGCTTTTGGACGCCGCGTGCTCTACCGCAACATTTGGCTTGTGGAACGTCAGTAAGGTCTCGGCGTTACCGGGATTGTGCCCCACTCCCGGCCAGAATCTTGTTCGTGTTCGATGCCGGATTTTTTCCCAGTCGTCAACAACTTCCTTGGAACTCGAGGGGCGTCATGATCTCAATATTCGGGAATGAAACGTCTCGGACCTGCTCTGGCGTCAATCGCCGAGAGTTTCTTCGCGTGGGCAGCCTGGCGCTGGGCGGATTGTCCTTGTCCAGCCTGCTGGCCGCCCGCGCGTCCGCTTCCACCGGCACATCGGTTTTCAAGGACAAATCGGTCGTCCTGCTCTTTCTGCACGGCGGAGCGCCGCAGGTCGAAACATTCGATCCCAAGCCCGAACAACGGGAAAACATCCGCAGTAGTACAGGCCACGTTCAGACGACGATTCCCGGAGTTCGTTTAGGCGGAACCTTCCCGAAACTCGCGGCGATGGCGAATCGGTTCACTATCGTACGCTCCTTCGGCAGCGGCTTCGGGGACCATAACGCTTTGCCGGTTCTGACCGGCGGTAATCGCCTGCGTGCTCCGATGGGTTCGCTCGTTTCGCGGACGCTTGGAAATGTGAATCCACAGACAGGGCTGCCGACCAATATCGTGGTGGTGCCGGAATCGATCCGTTCTGAACTGGTTCGTGCCCAGGAAGGGGTCGGTCAGCTCAATGACGTTCGCACCCAGTATGTCCCCGCGGGAAACCTGGGAAGCAACTACGAAGCGTTCATGCCCACAGGG
>CAMAUE010000254.1 GCA_945861245.1 Singulisphaera sp. GP187 | reverse complement strand
GTTTGAGCGAAATCTTGCAAATTCTCAGCATCACGCTTTTCGAGAAAAGCGAGCTTTTTACCGTGTTAAACGCATTCGGCGAACAAGAAGAAAAAACGCCTAGCCATAAACAGTTGACGTTATTCGACATATAACCGGACAGTAGTGATCCAAACCACTTACTTCGTGCGTGGCTCTGACGCGATTGCAATGAATCCAGTCCACTTACTTCGTGCGTGGCTCTGACGCGCACGTCCGGTTCACGAAAGACAGGCAAAATGTCCAGACCCTGGCCGAATCGCTATATTGGTTCCATCAAGCAAGGAGTCTTATGGGACAGCGCACCGTATTTCACGATTGGCATGCCGGGCATGGGGCTCGGATGGTCGATTTCGCGGGCTGGGATATGCCCGTGCAATACACTACGATCATCGACGAACACTCCGCCGTGCGCAATGCCGCGGGGTTGTTCGATATCAGCCACATGGGGCGGCTGAATTTCCATGGTCCGGACGCTCTTGCGCTGATCCAGAAAATCTACACCAACAACGCCGCCACGATGAAAGACGGCCAGGTCCGCTATGGCCTGGTGTGTAACGATAACGGCGGCATCCGCGATGACGTGCTCGTGTACCGCTGGCCGTACAGCTGGGCGATGGTCGTCAATGCCAGCAATCGCCCGAAGATCGTTGACTGGATCAACGACAGCAAGGGTTCGCTCGATGTGCAGATCGAGGACCAGACGCTGTCCACCTGTATGGTTGCAGTGCAAGGGCCGCGGGCGCTGGAAATCGTCGCCGGGTTGACCGACGCCGACGCGAGCAAGTTGGGATACTACTATGCGGCGCCGACGCTCTGCATGGGGCAAAAGGCTGTCCTCAGCCGAACGGGATACACGGGCGAAGACGGTGTTGAGATCATGATCGGTAACGCCCACGGCGTCGCGCTGTGGGAAGAGTTGGTCAAGCGCGGCGCCAAACCTGCCGGCCTGGGTTGTCGAGATACGCTCAGACTGGAAGCCGCGATGCCGCTTTATGGACATGAACTGAGCGAAGAGATTGATCCCTTTCAGGCGGGCTTGGCTTGGGCGGTCAAGATGGACAAAGGCGATTTTCGAGGCAAAGCTGCCTTGGCTCAGCGCCAAAACGGTGGGACGTTGCGCCGGCGCGTTGGGTTGGAGTTGCATAGCAAACGCATCGCCCGTGAAGGCACCATCGTCCGCATTGCAGGCAAGGATGTCGGCATCGTCACGAGCGGTACGCATTCGCCGACGTTCGGCAGACCGATCGCGATGGCGTATGTCGCACCCTGGCTGCAACCCGTTGGCACACAGGTCATCGTCGATATTCGCGGCAACGAAGAGCTTGCGGTCGTCGTGCCGATGCCGTTCTACAAACGCAAGTAACTCAAAGCCCAATGGCGAGTGCAGCGAGCCGTTGGGATTGGTTGTAATGAAATATCCCAAGGGTTCGCTGCGTTTACCTTTGGGCTTGGATTCACCACGATGGTCCCAAATAATCTCCGCTATGCCGAATCGCATGAATGGGTCAGCGTCGATGGCGACATTGCTACGGTCGGCATCACCAAATTCGCGGTCGAGCAGCTGACCGATCTCGTGTTCGTCGAGATGAAAAAGGCGGGCAAGACCGTCGCTGTCAAGGAAGCGGTTGGCCAAGTCGAATCGGTCAAATCGGTGAATGACGTATATGCTCCGGTTGCCGGCGAAATCGTCGCCAAGAACGACGCGATCGAAAAAGACACGGCTATCGTCACTGCTGATCCGTTTGGCCAAGGCTGGATGGTCAAGATCAAGATGTCGTCGAAAGCCGATCTCGACAAACTGCTCACGCCATCGCAATACGAGGCCCAGATCGCGACGCAAGGCCACTAAATAAATCCGAAAAACCAAATCCGAAATTCGAGACAAATCCTCAATACAAAAAGCGAAAGAAATCCGAATCGGATTCGGGACATCCAATATCCCTTTACGTTTAGCGCTCGCGCGATAATTCGACGGCAAGCCGCGTCACAAGCGCTAAACGTAAACAGGGTTTCGGAATTCGATAGTCGGATCTTCCTCAGAATGGGTGTTGGATGCCGAACCAGAATTGCACCGGCCGGTCGGCATTCACAGTCTTGGCGACGTCGAAGCGCAGCATGGTTCGTTCGATGAAGCCGAGCCAAGCCACGTCGATACGCAAGCCTGCACCGACGGCATGCGCGGTGTCGCCGAGTTGCTTACCATGGGGGTAGGCGTTGCCCAGGTCATAAAACGGCGCGAAGTAGATATTTCGCACACCAGCGTTATGGTCCAAAAAGTCGGCGTGCAGATTCGTCATGACAGGCAAGCGCCATTCGACGCTTGCCTGCCAAAGCAGGCTGCCCTGGCGATCGCTCAGGGCGAATCCACGGAAGTTCTCGCCGCCGCCCAGCGCGAAAAATTGGCCATCTTCGGGCAACGCCGCGGCACCGGCGACCCTAAAAACCACAAGCCGTGCCATTTTCGTACCATTTCGATCAGCCAGGTTGGGCGACATTTAGACACCGACGGTGCTTCGTACCGAATACCGGACGGCAGGTCAACGTCATTGGAGACAATCAGGGCCTGAGATTTCATTACCGCCAAATGGCGTGCCTGGGGGAGATTTTGGGAGTTTCGCGCAAGTATTCCCAAACAGGACGTTTATCTCGGCTAAAGGAGGCGAGGTGCCGAGATCGACGCACGAATCTGGCAAAATGTCAGGTTGAACTGGGCGAGACGCGGAAAAATTTGCTCAATTTTGCGGAAAATCGTGCCAAAAATGGACGAAGTATCGTCTTATCCTTGAAATCCGCAGTTGGATCGTCTCTATGTGTTTCGACATAAGGTATAGTAAAGAATGTATTTGCGAAATAAGACTTGATTTGTGTGATTCCTAGGTCGCATTCGGCATGTTTGTTGCGCTCGTTGGTTCGGCTTTGAATTCCCACCCTGCAAAGAAAGGCCGTGAGCCATGGCCCGCGCTGAAGCCTTGATTCGCCTCCAAAAATCACTTTTGGATCGGCGCGAAGAACTTCTCAAACGCCTCGGCGGCGAGTTGTGTGATTTCGAATCGCTTGGAGAGTTCGGCGACTCCGCGGACCAGGCCTTCGATTCCTGTGGTGAGGAAGTTTCCTCGCAGGTGGCACAGATCGAATCTGACGAATTCCTACAAGTCGAGCGTGCTCTCGACCGCCTAACTCGCGGCGTGTACGGGTTGTGCGAGGTATGCCAGAAAAAGATACCGATTGCGCGACTCAATGCGCTGCCGTTCATCACAACCTGTATCCAGTGCAAACGCGCGATGGAGGTATCGGGCTCACGATCGAATCATGTTGATAGTGACTGGGAACGGGTCTCCGATACGGAATCACGTCTGCGCCAACCGCGCGAAACCGACATTTCCAAACTTGAGTGGGATTTCGCGAAGTAATTTTCTAGCTTCGGCGTTTTCTTCAGAGCCGAGGCGTGAGTGACGGACGAAATACACCGTCGCTTACGCTTCCGGCTCTTTTGGTTTCGCTCAAGCCGCGAGCGGAAACCACGCAGTCTGGGGAGGATTTTTCAGATCGAGACACTCAAAGCGGAAAGGCTCGCTGTGAATATGGCGAGCCTGTCGCGTTTACGCTGCGCTCTACTTGAGTCAATTTTTAGATTCCTTTCATTTTTTCTCAATTTCGATTCCGGTTGCCCTGTAGAATTGCCTGCCGACGAAGAAACACATCCGTTCGGCAAGGACAGGTGTCAGCATGGTGAACATTCAAACTCACCCATAGCGCTGATCTCGGTGAGCCTTCTCAGGACCGAGCGATTTCTTAATTAACCCAAGCGAACGATCGCGACAAGGCCGTCGTCTGTTCGTGCAATTGGAGTGGATGCATTCCATGAAGCGAATTTTCGTGCCCTGTGTGGCTGGCGCCGCGCTGCTTTTGACTTTGGGTTTTGTCGCGCATCTGCCGATGCAGATCGGCTCACACGCCGTGGCCCAGACGCGGCTGATTGCTGCGCAGAACCCCGATGCCGGCGGCGACCCGCTGGTGATGCTCAGCGATCGGTATGAGAGCGTGGCCAACAAAGTCATGCCGGCGGTGGTGTCGATCGAAGCGATCAAGCCGCCCCGACTCGTTGGCTCTAAGACCACCAAGCCGGTCGAGGAATCAGGGTCTGGCGTGATCGTGAAGAGCGACGTCAAGGCCGGCTACTACGTCATCACCAACAATCATGTCGTCAGCCAATCGAAGCCAGAACAGATCACTGTGCAGCTACAAGATGGCCGCGTGTTCCGCCCCACAGTCGTCAACGCTGACCCCGAAAGCGACATCGCAATTCTCACCATCGACAGCCCACAGGCACTACCAACGGCAACCCTGGGCAACAGCGATAACGCCCGCGTCGGCCGACTCGTACTCGCCATCGGCAGTCCGTTCGGGCTGAGTCAATCGGTCACGCATGGCATCATCAGCGCACGCGATCGCGGCCAGGTCACGCTCGGCAATGCGATCCGAATCAAAGAGTTTCTGCAGACCGACGCCGCCATCAATCCAGGTTCCAGCGGCGGACCTCTCGTCGATATGACGGGCGAGGTCATCGGCATCAACACCGCCATTGCCTCGCACAACGGGTCCAACAGCGGCGTCGCTTTCAGCATCCCCTCCAACCTTGTTCGCAAAGTAATGAATCAGCTGATCCAGCAAGGAGCCGTCCAACGCGGCTACCTGGGCATGCAACTGGCCCTTTCGTTCGACCCCAACGAAGCAATGCGGCTCGGCCTTGATCGCGTCCGTGGCGCCCTCGTTGAAAAGGTGTTCCCCGCCACGCCAGCCGCCGATGCTGGCCTCGTCATGAGCGATGTGATCTTGCAATTGGAAAACATCCCGATCCGCAACGAGAACCACTTGATCAACCTGATCAGCAGCCTAACGCCCGGCCAGCGCGTCCGTTTGCAGGTTTGGCGTAACCGCGACAACACCGCCCTCAATGCTGTAGTCGGCGATTGGGCCAAGGCCCAGGCACGCTTCCGCGCCGACGAACAATAAGACCCCGTTTCGCCGCAGGCTTTTGGCGAGCGCGTTGTTAGCGCCAGCGCTCGCCAAAAGCCTGCGGGGGTAGGCGTCACTTTAGTTGGTAGAGCGCCTGTTCAGGTGCGTGTCCAAAACGCATCCCACTGATTGCTTTCGCTGCGGAACATGGCACGTAGATGACACATCTCATCCGTGCCTTCTTCGCTCCAACGCATGCCGGCGAGCTTGA
>CAMAUE010000253.1 GCA_945861245.1 Singulisphaera sp. GP187 | reverse complement strand
CTTGATCCCGCCTCCCGCAAGCCAATACGTGAAGCAGCGTGGGTGATGGTCGCGGCCGAATTCGCCGGCCAGATCACCTTGACCATAGGCCGTTCGGCCAAACTCCCCTCCCCAAATAACGAGCGTTGAATCGAGCAAGCCACGCGACTTGAGATCACGCAGCAGAGCGGTGATCGGCTGATCGACGTCGCGAACTTGGCGGCGCAGGTTGGTCGTGACCGCGCTGTGTGCGTCCCAGCCGCGGTGAAAGAGTTGCACGAAGCGTACCCCACGTTCGACCAGTCGTCGAGCGAGCAGGCATTGGCGTGCGAACGTCGCAGGACTGTGCACGTCGGGGCCGTACAGGTTTAGCGTGCGTTCCGTTTCGCTGCGGATGTCTAGCAATTCGGGCACGGCGGCCTGCATGCGAAACGCCATCTCGTAGGAATGGATGCGCGCGTCGATATCGGGATCGCCGACTCG
Organism: Singulisphaera sp. GP187; assembly: GCA_945861245.1. Classification (GTDB taxonomy): domain Bacteria; phylum Planctomycetota; class Planctomycetia; order Gemmatales; family Gemmataceae; genus SIAQ01. The sequence goes on along the minus strand of CAMAUE010000253.1, from coordinate 4,810 downwards.
CTGCTGGCGATGCCTGTTGAGCGCGTTGATGCCGTCGATGACGTCGCCGCGCATTTCGCGTGACATGCCGGCGGGGTTGTTGAGATACTGCACGGGATCGCTGGCGGGGTGGAACTGCACGCCCTGATGCCGGCCTTCGAGGAATCCGCTGCCGAAGTAGCGCGTGGTGATCGGCTGATCGAAGTTGCCCGACATCATGAAGATGAAGGCGGGCAGATCGCGATTCTCCGAGCCGAGACCGTAGCTGCACCACGAACCGATGTTGGGCATGCCGAATTCCGGTCGACCGGTTTGCATGAGCGTGACGGCGGGATCGTGGTTGATCGGCTCGGTGTGCATCGAGCGGATGAATGTAAGGTCGTCCGCAACGCTCGGCAGGTGTTGCCATAGATCGCTCATGTCATGGCCCGCGCGGCCGGCTTTACGGAAGCGAAACGGCGTGGCGGCGGCGCGGAAATGCCCCTGGCTACGTGTCATCAGCGTCACGCGCTGCGTGCCAAGGATCGATTGCGGCATTTCCTCGCCGTGCCGCCGCACTAGCATCGGTTTCGGGTCGAACGTATCGACATGCGACGGCCCGCCGCCCATAAACAGAAATATGACATTGCGGGCTCGCGGCACGATATGGGTGCGCTCAAGCTGCCCAGGCACCGGCGCCTGGGCGTCGCTCTTGAGTAGCGAGGCCAACGCGGCAATGCCGAGGCAACCGGTGGATCGCGTCAAAAAATGTCGGCGTGCTGAATTCATGTCCGTGGTCCGTAGTCCGTAGTCCGTAGTCCGTGGCAAAGAACCCGAGACCAGAGGCAATGAGGTGAGCGTTCATTGCCACGGACCACGGACCACGTTTTTATTCCCGCATGATGACTTCATCCAAATTCAGCACCATGTTGGCAAGCGCTGTCCAGGTCGCTAACGCCACAACATCGATGCTAATGTCACGCGGATATTGCCCCGCGCTGACGAATCGCCCGGCTGCGTTAGGATCCTTGCGAAACCCCACATTCAGCGACCTCCAGCGCGAACGCAGAATGTCCAGCTCCGTCGCATCGGGCACACGACAAGTCGCCATGCGAAATAGCAGCTTGAGGCGGTCGTCATGTGCGAGGTTCTGCTGCAACAATTTCTCCGCGAGCACTCGAGCTGACTCGACGAACGTCGGATCGTTGAGCAGCACAAACGCCTGCAACGGCGTGTTCGAGCGATCGCGCACGACGATGCACTCCTGCCGACTCGGAGCATCGAGAATCGTGAACATCGGATGTAGAGCCGTGCGACGCCAAAATGCGTAAATGCCTCGGCGATACTGCTCGGCGCCTTCGCTCGGGTTCCATGACCAATCCTCGTTCTTGAACTTATAAAAGTCCGGCGGTTGATACGGTTGAAACGACGGCCCGCCGATGTTGCGCTGCAGCAAGCCCGCGATCGCCAGGGCGCCGTCGCGCAACTCCTCCGCGCCTTGGCGATGCCGGCCCATGCGTGCGAGCAATCGATTCTGCGGATCGATTCGCGCAACCCCAGGGCGATAGATCGACGCCTGTTGATACGTCGCCGAGTTGGCGATGAGCCGCAGCATCCGCTTCAGATCCCACGGTGAATCGCTCGTGGCCAACTCGCACGCCAGCCAATCGAGCAGCTCGGGATGCGTCGGTGCTTCGCCCTGCGTGCCGAAGTCGCCGAAGGTACGAACGAGTCCGGTGCCGAACATTTGCGCCCAGAGCCTATTGGCCGTCACGCGCCCGGTGAGCGGATGATCGGGCCGCATCAGCCAGCGGGCGAGGTCGAGGCGGCTGCCTGATGCAGCATCTTTCGTACCGGCAAAGACGATGGGCACGCCTGGCTCGACGCGCTCACCTTTGCTCGCGAAGTCGCCGCGCTTCAGCACGAAGGCGGGCCTGGGCTTTGCCATTTGCTCGGTGACCATGCCATGGGGGATGGCGTCCTCCGTGTCCTTGATTTGCGTGGCAAGTTCGTCCAGGTGGCGATCGAGCGGACCGATGACCTCGCTGGCATCCTCATGCACGTGCCGAAGGTAGTAGTCGCGCAGCAGCCGTTTGCGTTTGTCGTCGCGTTGCGGCTCGGCCATCGTCAGGATGGCGCGGATGTCGGGCGGTGGATCGAGCGAATCGCGCACGCTCGTTTCCCATGCTGCCTGCGAGCGCTTCGGATTCTTATCCAACGGATCGACATACTTGAAGCGATCCAGCTCCTTGGCAATCGCCTTCTCGACAATCGTCTGCTTCGCGCGACTATCCGCCAACGTCTTCTCCTGCCTCGGCGTCGGCACGGACAAGATCGGCGGCAGCGGCTTGCCATGAATCGCCGCGCCTTCGACCATCGGCTCCTTGATACCCGTGAAAAACGCGAAGAGCTGGTAGTATTCCTTCTGCGAGATCGGGTCGAACTTGTGATCGTGGCACTCCGCGCAGTTGAGCGTCAGGCCCAGCCAAATCTGCCCCAGCGTGTTGACGCGATCGACAGTGTAGCGGACGACGTATTCCTCGGGATCGACGCCGCCTTCTTCGTTGAATCGCGTGTTGCGATTGAATCCGGTGGCGATCTTTTGGTGCACGGTAGCGTCGGGCAACAAGTCGCCGGCGAGCTGTTCGATTGTGAACTGGTCGTAGCGCATGTTGGTGTTGAAGGCGTTGATGACCCAATCGCGCCACAGCCACATCTGGCGGGTGCTGTCCTGGTGATACCCGCTCGTATCGCCGAAGCGAGACAGGTCGAGCCAGACTTGCGTCATCTTCTCGCCGTAGTGCGGCGAGGCAAGCATGCGGTCGATTAGCTTATCCCAAGCCTCGGGTGACTCGTCGGCGAGAAACGCATCGACTTCGCCCATTGTCGGAGGCAGGCCGCGCAGGTCAATCGACAGCCGCCGAATCAGCGTCACGCGATCCGCGCGAAGCGATGGTTCGATGCCTGCCGCTTCGAGCCTCGCCAGCACGAAGGCATCAATGGGATTACGCACCCAGGTCATGTTCTTCACGGTCGGCACAGCTGGTCGCACGGCGGACTCGAATGCCCAGTGCTGCTGATACTCGGCTCCCTCGGCGATCCATTTCTCCAGCGTCTGCTTCTCTTTCGCCGTCAGCGTCTTACCCGTCTTCGTCGGCGGCATGATTGCTTTGGCATCGCCGCTGTGGATACGCCGCACGACTTCGCTGTCGGCTGGCTTGCCTGGAACAATCGCTGTCTCGCCGGATCGACCGGAGGCCAGGGCGAACTCGCGTTGATCGAGCCGCAGGCCGCCCTTGCGTGATCCGCTGTCGGGGCCGTGACAGGAGTAACATTTGCTGGAAAGGATCGGCAACACATCGCGGCGGAACTGCACGGTGCGCGTGGCCGTCGGCGGGGATTGGAGAACGACCGGCGGCAGGTCAACCTCCGGTGTGCGCAGCCACAGCCACGCCAGCGTCGCAATAACGCCGACGACGACCGCCGTCATCGCCCACCACCGTCGCTGCATGGTCGATCCTCTTGAAATAATCTCCTAACATCATTGTGACGGCATTGAGCGAGCTTTGCAAGGTTGGCTTGTAAGGAAGTCCGTCGATTCGGATAACCGCGACGCGCAACGGAGCGTGAACGGATCACCATGCTGATAGGTGAATCGAAGCCCGCCTTTAAGGAAACAGTGGCGAACGAAAGCAATTCACCACAGAAAACACAGAGAACACGAAGGCGAGCGTTGCTTGGCGTTGCGCGATTGCAGGCGGCGGTCGGCATGACGAGCCTATCAGGTGGTATTTGAACATCCGACCGATTTGAACCTGCTGGCGGAGGTCGCCGTCGAGGCTTTGGAGACTGCGAGCAAACTGCCGTCCCGCGAATCGCTCGATGCGATGGTGCGGCTGCTGTCGGCGTACCCGGCTATCGTGGCGTCGCAGCCCGCGTTGGCGAAATGGTTCCCACGACCTGTCGCCGAGCCGACGCCGGTATCGATCGCGCCGACACCCGTAGCGGTAACGATCGCTGCGCCAAAACCGGACACGATTCCCGAACCCGTGGCGCCCGTCGCTCGTCGGCGCAGCTTCGCGGAATGGATTGCCGTGTTCATGGAGGAACGCAACCTCCTCTGGGGCGCGTTGATCGGCGGCACGCTGGTCGTCGGCTGCTCGGTCGCGCTGGTCATCAGCTTTTGGCAGAAGCTGGAGCAGATTCCGTTTTCGCCGTTCTTCATTATCGCGGCTATTACGTGTTCATTGTTCGGGGCGGGGCTTTATACGCTGCACCACTGGAAGCTCCAATCGACGAGCCGTGGCTTGTTGCTGATCGCGATGTTGCTGACGCCGCTGAATTTTCTCGTGCTGGCGGGATTGACGCGCGAGGAGGGAGCAGGCTGGGTCGGTTACGCGATGGCGGGATCGGCGCTCGTCGTGCTGGGCGGCTTCCTGCATCGTGCGGGTCGAATCCTGGTGCGCGATCCTCTCGATCTGCCGATGCCGAGCGCGGAGATCATGACGGCGTCGGTGCTTGTCAGCTCTGTGGCACAACTGGCGGCGCCGATTGCGATGGCCCGCACCGGCGGCGCGGACGCGGCGATCATTTCACTGAGATCGCGCGTCCGCGCTCGCCAGAGGCGAGCGGCTAAACAATTGGTAATTATTACGGTTCATCCGACTAATGCGTATTTTGTCGTATGTAGGCTCAAGATTTTGGGTTTGAAGAAAGCAAGATCGCGGTAGCCATACGCTTGGCCGTTCATTTTGCGGATTTTGTTGTTGGTGCCTTCCAAGGGGCCGGTTGAGATGCGGTAATCGTAGTAGTTCAGGATGCCCTCCTGATACTCCTCCAAGGTGTCCGCGAA
>CAMAUE010000252.1 GCA_945861245.1 Singulisphaera sp. GP187 | reverse complement strand
CGTAAATGCAACGGTCTTCACCGGCGCGAGCTTCTTCAACTGGGGGCCGCGGCGTTCTGCGGCTTGACCCTGGCGGATTTCTTGCGAGCCGACGCTCGTTCCGCAGTCGATCGCTCATATCGCAAGAAATCGATCGTTAACGTCTGGCTGGCCGGCGGTGCGTCCCACCTGGACACATTCGACATGAAGCCGGATGCACCGGTGGAGTTTCGCGGGGAGTTTCGACAGATCGCCACGCGCATGCCGGGCGTTCAGATTTGCGAGTATCTCCCGCGCATCGCCGAGCGGATGGATCGCATGGCCCTCATTCGCTCACTCATGGGAACCGTCGACTCGCATGACGGTGCCATGTGTGCGACCGGCTATCCGCCGGGGAGTTTGCGCAACATCGGCGGACGACCAAACATTGGCTCGATCGTTTCGAAAATCCAGGGCCCCACGAACGGCAATGTTCCCACCGCCGTCGCCATGATCTCCGGTTATAACCCCAGCGAGCAGGCGTATTTTCGATCTGCAGGGTTTCTCGGCCGATCCTTCGACTGTTACACTCCGGACAGTGAAGATGGGCGTGCCAACCTGATGTCACGCAATATCACGCAGGACCGCCGAGATCTCTTGTCACGGTTCGACACCATCCGCAGAGACATCGATGCCCGCGGCAACATGGAAGCGATGGATGCCTATACCCAGCGGGCCGTTCAATTCGTGACTTCTCGCGAGTTCGCTCTGGCGCTCGACATCACTCGCGAGCCGCTTGCCGTGAGAAACCGGTATGGTGTCGGGTTCGGGAGAAGCCCGATGAATAATGGCACCATACTCGGCCTGCAGAATGCCCGGTTTCTGATGGCACGTCGGTTGATCGAATGCGGAGCGCGTTGCGTCAACCTGACCTGGGAAGAGGGGAGCGCACGGCGATGGGATACTCACCAAGACAACTTCAACGCACTGCGTCATGAGTTGTTGCCTTCCTTCGACATCGGCCTCAGCGCCTTTTTCGACGACCTCGAAGCGAGGGGCATGTTGGACGACGTTATGGTGCTAGTGTGGGGCGAGTTTGGCCGTACGCCGCGCATCAACAATAATGCTGGGCGCGATCACTATGCGCCGGCAGCATCCGCGCTCCTGTTCGGCGGCGGTTTGAATGTGGGGCAGGTCATCGGCAGTACGACCCGCTACGGTGAACGTCCCCTCGATCGTCCGATCCACTACCAGCAGATGTTCGCAACGCTATATCGGCATCTCGGTATCGATCCGGCACAGGCCACGGTACTGGACCCGAACAATCGGCCGCAGTACCTCCTTGAGCATACGGATACGATCCGCGAGCTGGTTGGATAACGTTTCGGCGAGCGCCTAGCCGCATTACTCCGCCGAGGCGCAGGTGGTCTCGCAATGGTCGTCCGACTGTACCGAACCAAAGAGCCAAAAGATGAATCGTTCAACAGATATCAATAGCGTCGGGATGGGACGGCGACACTTGCCGAGATTGATTCTGTCGTTTGCGCTGGCATGCTGCTCCCACGCGGTCGTAGCCCAGGAGCCCCCGTCCAAGGCGCCGAAGGCGAAGGGGAAGGAGGCGGTCGACTCCCAGCACCTCCGCTCATTCCTCGATACCCATTGCGTTCGCTGCCACAATGCGAAGAAGCAATCGGGCAAGGTGGCCCTCGATCAATCGCCCGACGTCCAGCTTTGGCAGCGGGTGTTCGCGACGGTGGAGGGGGGCGAGATGCCGCCCGCGGATGCGAAGCAGCCTCCCGCAGTGGAACGCGCGGTAGCCGTCCGGTGGATGCGGCAAGCGCTCAAAAGTATGGGGGTGGCACTGGACGAGAGCGCGACCGTCGCGGCAAATCGCGGCAATAGTGTCGATCACGACGCTCTGTTCGGCACGGGCATTGGCAAGTCGGGGGCTTCCGCTCCCAGCACCCGGGCTCGCCTTTGGCGACTGACCGGCAAGGCCTACGAGAACTTCCTCGACGAGAAGATTCAGCAGTTCCAGCTCGACTTGCCGCTCTGTTCCCAGAAACCGAAAGAGTACGGGTTCGGGATGCCACACTTGCCGAAAGGGCAGTTGAAGGCGCCGTGGTCCTTCACTCCACAATGGGATTTCACCAACTATGCTCAGACCTTACGCGTCGGCGAATCGGAAATTGAGATTCAACTCCGCAATGCCAAAGCGATGGCCGATGCCATGCTCCTGAAATTCCAGGGGAAATTGAGAAATGGCAAGTCGATTAATCCGAGCAAGAACAAGGAAGGGGACCGGATCACGCAGCTCGACGCCATGATGAAGGCCGGGAAGAAGGCGACTCCTGATCAGGTCAAGTCGGCCGTAGCGGAAGCCTTCAGTAAGCTGCTTGGGCGGGAACCCGATGCCGACGAATGGACTCGTTACTCCGCGGTGATCCAGAAAGAGCTGGATGCGAACGGCGCCGAGGACGCGGCCCGGCAGTTGCTGATCGCAGTGCTGTGCACCCCGCGATTGGTTTATCGGGTCGAGACGGCAGGAGCCGGCAGGGGGATGCTGGCTCCGCTTGACGTCGCCCGGGCTATTTCCTTCACTCTCACCGACCGCGAACCCGACGCCGCCTTGCTCCAGGCGGTCAAGGAAAACAAGCTCTCCACTGTGGAGCAGGTTCGCGAGCAGGTCGTCCGCATTCTGAACGACAAGGCCATCGACAAGCCTCGCATCATCCAGTTCTTCCGAGAATACTTCGGTCACCACGCCGCTAAGGAAGTGTTCAAGGACGAGCGAACGTTGCAACGGTTGCTCCCCAATTTTGGCTTCAAGGTCATTCTCAACAGTGACCCTAGCTTCAACGCAGAGTTCTTCGTCAACGATACCGACCAATTGATTCGGTGGGTGGTAAGGGAGGATAAAGATGTCCTCCGCCAGCTTCTGACCACCAACAAGATCTTCGTACTCGCGTACAATCCGGACTTCCCCAGCCGACAATCCGATCGCAGGGCGAATCTCGTAAATGTTCCTGCCAACAAGCCAATGGTCATCAAGGCCGCATATTTTGAGCGACACCCGGCTAACATCTACGAGATCAAGGAGTACGACTCCAAAACATACACCATCTCCGATTGGACCCCGGAGCGCATCTACGAAATGCCAGCCGATCACCGCATGGGCATTCTGACTCATCCGAGTTGGCTGTTTGCGATGTCGAACAATACCGACAATCATCCCATCCATCGCGGCAAATGGATTCGTGAAAAATTGCTCGGCCAACGCGTTCCGGACGTGCCGATCACCGTCGACGCCCAGCTGCCCGACGAACCGCACCGCACCCTGCGGTCGCGCATGGAGGTGACTCGGCAGGAATATTGCTGGAAATGTCACAAGCAAATGGACCCACTCGGCCTGCCCTTCGAGCAGTTCAACCCCGTGGGCGTGTTCCGGACCACCGAAGAGGTGGTCGATAAGGTAAAAACCAACGACAAGAAGAACCTCGGCAAGGACGGCAAAGCACTCGGGACGAGGTACACCAAGGTGCCACTCGATACGACGGGCGTCTTGGACGGCACCGGCGATCCCAAGCTCGACGGCGAGGTGAAGGATCCCTTCGACCTGATCCGCCGATTGGCGGCCTCGGAACGAGTGGAACAGGTCTTCGTGCGGCATGTGTTCCGGTTCTTCATGGGCCGCAATGAGACGGTCGAAGACGGTCCCGTCCTGGTGGCCGCCCATCGGGCCTACCGGGACAACGGCGGCAGTTTGAAGGCCCTGCTTGCGTCATTGTTGACATCCGATTCATTCCTGATCCGAACCAAGGAGTAATGCCATGACGATTAATCGTCGCACACTGTTGCAGCAGTTTTCCGCTGGCGCCGGCGGTATGCTGCTCACCCCCTTTCTCCAGAAGCTGGATGCCCAGGAACGGGGAACCTACCGGACTCCACGACGGGTCGTGTTCGTGATGTTCGGCAATGGCTTTCCCGAGTTTGGCTCGGTTCCCGAGGGCGTGTCGCTCGCGGGCCGAGAGACCCGGCAAATCCCGCTGGGCCAGCATGAGTTGCCGTTCGACATCGAACCGTTCCGACCCTACAAGGAACGGTTGGCCATCGTGCATGGCCTGCGCGGCGGGCGAGTGATGCCCTATCACGGCGGCGGTTTCGGCGCCCTCTCCGGCCTCTTCAATGGGGGAGGCACGGAACGCTTCACCCGAGTGGCGGGCGTATCGATCGACGCCGCCATTGCCCGCAGACTGCCTGGGATCTTTCCGATTCTGAATCTGGGCATTGATCCGGGAGCGCCCTCGACCCAGACGCATTACTGCTCCTCAGCCTGGGGCCCAGGGCGGCCCATCGCCTCGCAGTGCCGTCCGGAGCTCGCTTACCAATCGCTCTTCGGAAGCACCGGCGCCACGCGGAATGATTTTGCGTCGCGTCGGAATCTGCTCGACTTGATGTCCGGCGACATCAGGAGACTGGAAGCGAACTTGACGGGACTGGAAAGAGAACAACTCGGTCATCACCTCGCCGCCCTCGAATCGCTGTCAAGGCGCGAAGCGACTTTGTCTCAAAGGTTCGAGGCCGGCACGCTGACCAGGTCGGCGCCGCGGCTGCCCTCGCCTTTCCCCGTCACCTGGAAAGACACGGTCACCGCGCAATTCGACATTGCCGCCTCGGCCCTGGCGGCCGGTCTGACCAATGTGGTGACGATCACCTCGGAGCTGTGCGCGATTCGTGGCAAGTACACCGGCATCTCCGAATTCGTTACGCACCAGCTCGGTCACAACGACTTCGACAGAGAACTGAACATGCCCGGATGGAGAGTCCTAACGCTGGTACGACGGCATATGGCGGAACGGACAGCCGCGTTGCTCCAGACACTTCGAAACACGCCCGAGGATTCCGGCACGATGCTCGACAATACTCTCGTCGTATTCATGAGCGACAGCGCCGAGACCCAGCACAGCGCCGCGGGCAACTGGCCGTTCGTGCTTCTGGGCAATCTCGGCGGCCGCATCCGCACCAACCAGATCGTGCTTTACCCGATGCAGGAACGGACCATTGCGGGAGGAGTCGGCGGCGCAGGCTTGTCGGCGAATCCAACGATCAACACGCTGTACAACACGCTCTTGCACGCTGTGGGCGATCCACGGCCCCACTTTAACCTGATCGGCGCGGATCGAGAGAATCCGACGCTTGCCGGACCGCTCAGGGAGTTGCTCATCGCCTAACGGGCGTCGGCCGCTTGCGGTTTAGCGACAGAGAAGAAGTCATCCAACCAGAGGTTGCAAATGAACTTGAGTAATCGTTTCGCCTGGCCGAGCCTTGGTTGGTGCGTGTTGCTCG
>CAMAUE010000251.1 GCA_945861245.1 Singulisphaera sp. GP187 | reverse complement strand
TTGGCAAGGGCGAGACTACCCAAAAAAGCCCACGGCGCCCAGCCACGAATCACCCATGGCGAAAAGGGTTCAAGGAGAAGGAATAGGGAAATGGTTGCGGACATTTCTAATGCAACCAAAATGGGGACATTTCTATTGCGTTGCGACATCTCTGCAGATCGCTCTTGACAGCCCTGTTCCGCGATCATAGGATTTACGATGTTGTAAGATTCAAATATTTGAATCTTTTAACAGAAAGGTCGAAGGCCCATGCCTCACCGTATTTTGGTCACGAAGGAACTTGCGGACTTCTTGGGCGTTCTTTCGCATCCACACCGCATCCGTATCATTGAAGAGTTACGGACCGGGGAGCGCGACGTGAACTCCCTGCAAGAGGCATTGGGCATAAGCCACTCGGGCGTGTCCCAGCACCTGATGCTCCTGCGCGCCCACCGCCTGGTGGCCGAACGTCGCCAAGGCCGACGGGTCTATTACCACCTGAGGCAACCGCAACTGGCCACTTGGTTGACGGAGGCGATGTGCTTCCTGGAGGAGGAAAGCATGGACGTTGAGCAATTGCGCAAAGCGATCAAGAAGACCCGTGCTGCCTGGGCGGCCACTAGCGACGCGACCTGACAACCGCAGCGGCAGGACATTCTTGGAACGAACCGATCCTACCATGGAGAAGGAAACACGATGCCAAATTCAGCGATCTTGGAAACGAACCTCGGAAACATTCCGGCGCGGCGTGGCAAGGTCCGCGATATGTACGATCTCGGCAACGCCTTACTCATGGCGGCAAGCGATCGCATCAGTGCGTTCGATCGGGTGTTGCCCACTGGCATTCCAGACAAGGGCCGCGTGTTGACGCAGCTGAGTCTCTTCTGGTTCCACTTGCTGCACGTGCCCAATCATCTGCTCACCGATGACTTGGCCCAAATGAATTTGCCGTTCGACTCGACCGGACAGGGACTCGAGGGCCGGTGCATGCTGGTCCGAAAGGCGAGGGTCGTCCCCATCGAATGCGTGGTCCGCGGCTACTTGGCAGGCTCCGGCTGGAAGGAATACCGCAAGAGCAAGACGGTGTGCGGCATCGCGCTGCCGGACGGACTGCTCGAGAATTCCAAGCTGCCCGAGCCGATCTTCACGCCCTCCACCAAGGAGGAGCATGGCCACGACGTGAACATCTCCTTCGAGCAGACGGCAGAGCGAATCGGCAAAAAGACGGCCAATGAGTTACGGCGGCTTAGTCTTGAGGTGTACCAGCGGGCCGCCGACTATGCCAGCCAGCGCGGCATCCTCATTGCCGACACCAAGTTCGAGTGGGGCTGGTTCGACGATGAGCTAATTCTGATCGACGAAGTGCTTACGCCAGATAGCTCGCGTTTCTGGCCCGCGGACCTGTACCAGCCGGGCCGCGGCCAGGCATCGTTCGACAAGCAGTTCGTGCGCGACTGGCTGGAGACAACCGGCTGGGACAAGGAAAGCCCGCCGCCGCCGTTGCCGGCGGAAGTGGTCGAGCGCACGCGGGCCAAGTACGTCGAAGCGTACGAGCGGCTGACCGGCACCAGCTTTCCTTGGAGGTGACACGACCATGCAAAAGCTCATCCAGGGCATTCACCAGTTTCAGCAAGATAGTTTCCGGCCGCTGCAAGGGCTGTTCGAGGAGTTGGCGAAGGGGCAGAATCCCGAAACCCTTTTCATCACCTGTTCCGACTCGCGCATCGATCCGACCCTGCTGACCAGAGCCCAACCCGGCGATCTATTCATCCTGCGCAACGCGGGGAACATCGTCCCGGCGCACGGTGCGGGCAACGGGGGTGAGGCGGCAACCATCGAGTTCGCCGTGGCCGCTCTTGGTGTCAAGGACATTATCATCTGCGGCCATTCCCACTGCGGGGCGATGAAGGGATTGCTACAACCCGAACAGGTCGCCTCGCTCCCTGCCGTCTCGTCGTGGCTGTCACACGCCGAGATGACTCGCCGCATCGTCCGTGACAACTACGGCCACCTTGACGGGGATCGCCTGCTGACTGCCACGGTCGAGGAGAACGTGCTGGTGCAGCTTGAGAACCTGCGGACGCTTCCGGCGGTCGGCTCCCGACTGGTGCGCGGCGACCTCCACCTGCACGGCTGGGTCTACAAAATCGAAACGGGTGAAGTTTTCGCCTACGACTTGCAGTCTGGGCAGTTCGTCCCACTGGCAAAGTACCAGCCTGTGACGACCGAAACCGCAGTGAGCAGGATTCCCCGCAGTATCTGAGGTGACGATTAGCCGATTCGATTGTGCTGTTGACAAAAGTACAGCCGAAGCGCGCAAATCTATCGATCTTGTTCCTTTTGTGGAAGCTCATGCCAGATGTCGATCGGCGGCTAACGATTCTTGGGTGCGTGGTGGTCGGCGCCCCTATGGTGCTTGTCGCGGCGCTGGGCGTGCCTTCGCTCATCGGGTGGCGGCTCTCGGAGCGTGCGGTCGGGTGCCAGCCTGTTGGCGTGTCTCGCCGAGATACCGTTCTCGGGTGGTCGGCCGGCGGCGACCGACGACGAGGCGAGCTAGTAACCATCCAGCCGAATCATACATAGCCCAGAGCCAACCAAGGAGTCTCCATGCCCGATTCGCATTCGTCCCCCGCCAACATCGTCCGCGACCTGACGGCGGGCGTGGTGGTGTTTCTCGTTGCTTTGCCGCTGTGTCTGGGCATTGCTCTTGCTTCCGGCGCGCCACTGTTCTCGGGCCTCCTCGCCGGGATCGTCGGCGGCATCGTGGTCGGACTGCTCAGCGGTTCGCATACCAGCGTCAGCGGGCCCGCGGCCGGGTTGACCGCGGTCGTCGCCGCCCAGATCGCCCTGCTCGGCTCCTTCGAGACGTTTCTCCTCGCCATGTTCCTCGCCGGGTTCATCCAGATCGGCCTGGGCATCGCGCGGGCCGGTGCTCTGTCAGCGTTCTTTCCGTCCAGCGTCATCAAGGGGTTGCTGGCGGCCATCGGCGTCATTCTTATTCTTAAGCAGATTCCGCACATCGTCGGGCACGACACCGATCCCGTAGGAGAGATGGAGTTCTTCCAGCCGGATCAACAAAACACCTTTTCCGAATTCGTCGAAATGGTGTATGACCTGCATCCAGGCGCCGCCATCATCGGTTTGTTCTCGATCCTCCTGCTGGTCTTGTGGGAGAAGAACAAGCGGCTCAAAAACTCGATTGTTCCCGCGCCGCTCATTGTCGTCGGGATGGGGATTGGCTTCAATCTCTTCTTCGATTGGCTGGGCGGCCCGCTGGACATCGAGAAGAATCACCTGGTACAGGTGGAGATCGCCAGCAGCATGCGCGAATTCGCTGGCTTCTTGAGGATGCCCAATTTCTCGCAATGGAACAACCCGGCCGTCTATACCGCGGGAATCACGCTGGCGGTCGTGGCGTCGCTGGAAACACTGCTGAACCTGAACGCCGTGGACAAGCTCGACCCGCAGCAGCGCGTCTCACCGCCCAACCGCGAACTGCTGGTGCAGGGGATTGGCAACGTCATCCTCGGCCTGATCGGCGGCATTCCGGTGACCTCGGTAATCATCCGCAGTTCAGTCAACATCAACGCCGGCGCGAAGACGAAACTGTCGGCAATCTTTCACGGCGTTCTCTTGCTCGTGTGCGTAATGCTACTGCCGGGCTATCTCAATCTGATTCCGCTGTCGTGCCTGGCAGCGATCCTGCTCGTCACCGGCGTCAAACTCGCCAGCCCGGCGCTAGTCATGCGAATGTGGAGCGAAGGACGTTATCAATTCATCCCCTTCATGGCGACGCTGACAGCGATTGTCTTCACCGACTTACTCAAGGGCATCCTGATCGGCTTGGCGGTGAGCATCACCTTCATCCTGAATAGCAACCTGCGCCGGCCGCTGCGCCGTATTGTCGAGAGGCATCTGGGCGGCGAAGTGCTGCACATCCAACTCGCCAGCCAGGTCAGTTTCCTCAACCGAGCGGCCCTGGAGAAAACGTTGCGCGAGGTGCCGCGCGGCGGTCATGTGCTGCTCGATGCCACCCATACGGATTACATCGACCCGGATGTGCTCGACCTGATCCGCGATTTCAAGGAGACGATTGCCCCCGCGCATGGCGTGCAACTCAGCGTGCGCGGCTTCCGCGACCGGTATCAGCTCAAGGACGAAATTCAGTTCGTCGATTATTCGACCCACGAGCTACAGGAATTGCTCACCTCGGAGCAGGTCCTGCAGATCCTACAGGAAGGCAACGAGCGCTTCCGCACCGGCCGTCGGCTGACGCGCGATTTCGGCCGACAACTCGGCGCCACCGCCAAGGGACAACATCCTCTCGCGGTCGTGCTCAGTTGCATCGATTCGCGCACGCCCTCGGAAATCATCTTCGACCTGGGCCTGGGCGACATCTTCAGCGTGCGCATCGCCGGCAACATCGTCAGTCAAAACGTGCTCGGCAGCATGGAATATGGCTGCGCGGTCGCGGGCGCGAAGTTGATTCTCGTCATCGGCCACACACGCTGCGGCGCCGTGACCGCGGCGGTGGATTTGGTCTGCTCCGGAGCGAACGTGGAACAAGCGACCGGCTGCCAGCACCTGGAGCACATCGTCAGCCAAATTCAAAAGTCGGTGGACGCGCCCGTCTGCCAGCGCGTGACCACACAGACCGACGACGAAAAAGCGGACGTCATCGACGAGGTCGCTCGCCGCAACGTGCTGCGCACCGTGCGCGAAATCATCGAGGAGAGCCGCACGATTCGCAAGCTGATCGGTGAACGGCGGATCGCAGTGGTCGGCGCGATCTATGATGTGAAGTCGGGGAAGATCGACATCCTCGAGGATGCGCCGACGGAGACTCGCTTCGTTCACGGGCGAGAGGGGGGGGCGCCAGCCATGTGAGGAGATGCGCTGGCCCGTCGGGAGTATCCAATGTAAGGTGGACCCCATTATTTGGACAAAAAACGACCGTTCCTTCGTTACTCTCGTGCAGGCCTTCCTGACCGGCCGTGAACTTCCAAATCTTTTGCTTTGCGAACTGCAAGTCGAACAACCATTATCAGGCCCCTCTAGAGCACGTTGCTGGGTTGCATTCATCGTCCCGGCGCCAAGCTGCGCAAGATGACGGAAACCGCGTAAAAATCAGGCTCGCAGCCTGTTTTCCAGAGGTAAATGAGAAAGAGGCCCCTCCCGGATTCGAACCGGGGATGGCGGATTTGCAATCTGCAAGCCATTTTTCACAACCACAATCGAACGAACATGTTACGAATGAGGCCGATTCGCCCTTGGCCCATCCCTTGGCCTGTGAAACGCCAATTGATCCCGATCTGGCCCGGTTGATCGACGCCTGGCCGA
>CAMAUE010000250.1 GCA_945861245.1 Singulisphaera sp. GP187 | reverse complement strand
TATGAAACGGGGAAGAAGGTCGCCGAAGAGATCAAACGAACTTTGAACATTCTACGCGACAGCATCCTCCCGCTTTGGAATTACCAAATGTTGCCGATCTCAAAATTTTCTTAGAGTTTGGCACGGAAGTTATTTATTCAGCGATCCTTGGACAAATTACCGATATCGCCCTTTAGACATGTTGCACACACGCATCCATCATTGATGTGATTGGCCTCCCGGTTTTGGGTCCACGCGAAATGCTAGTGGTGCGAAAAGGCAAAGCTGACTGGTCCGTGGGGCCAGGCTGGCCACTGCCTGGCCAGGCTGAAAAGCCTGGCCCCACCTGTCAAATCAAGCTGGTCGGACCACTAGTCCCGCCTGGCGTTGATGGTTACTTCGACCTTGTTTTATTATCCTCGTCGCAGTGGCACAAACATTCCTATCTGTGCTTGCGGTTGGCACAGACAAGAATGTCTGCGCCAACAATGCGACAAATCCAACCGCGTGAAGTATACCGTGCGAGGGAAACGTTATTCCGCCAAGTGCCAACATTTCACTTGCCTTTCGCCTCGATCTATGGCAACTTATTCTCTGCCCCGCATACCAGTCCGCTGGAGGTCGCTCTCATGCATGCTGTGGCTCTGTTGATTTTATCGCTGGTCCCCGCCGAGCCGATTCGGGAACGCGAAGCACCCAAGGACACGTCGTGGGTGGGCAAGACGGTTTACGTGCGGGCCAATGCAGTGCGTCTCGATCCGGCTCTCGAACCCAACGAGCAGGCCGTGGACGCGAAGGATGGCATATTCTCAAACATGCTGGCTTACCGCGTCTACGTCGAAAGGCCGAACCATGTGCAGGTCAAAACGCGCGAAGGCCTGATTGGCTGGCTGCGAAAAATCGATGTCGTTCTACTCGACGAAGCCGCGGCTGTCTTTACCGAGCAGATCGAGAAGACTCCGAACGACCTGTCGGGCTACAATCGCCGGGCGGCGGTGTGGCGCTCGAAAGGCGAACTCGACGCAGCCATCAAGGACGCTTCCGAGGCGATTCGGATCAGTCCGCAGTTTACGTTGTACAACAACCGCGCGTTGATTTGGCAGTCCAAGAAGGACTATGAGAAAGCGCTGGCCGACTACAACCAGGCGATCGCGATGAGCCCGCAATTTGCCCTCGTCTACGCCAACCGGGCCACGCTTTGGCAGGCGATGAAGGAATACGACAAGGCCATTGAAGACGCAACCAAGGCGATTCAGTTTCAGCCGAAATTCCCCAACGCATATCGTGCTCGTGGCGTCGCGTTTCACTCCAAGAAGGCATACGACCAGGCTATCGCCGACTTCGACAAGGTGTTGGAAGTCGATCCGAAATCATCACAAGCCCTGACCGATCGCGCGAAGGCCTATGCCGCCAAAAAAGAACACGCGAAGGCATTGGACGATTTCAACTCAGCATTGAAATCCGATCCGACCATTGCAAACTGGGCCGCGGAGACAGCGCTTTGGTTAGCGTCATGCAACGAGCCAAAATATCGCGACGGCACGCGGGCGTTGGCACTCGCCGAGCAGGCGCGAAAGCTGGAGCGTACCAACGCATTCGTCCTGCAAGCCCTCGCCGCCGCTCACGCCGAGCTGGGCCAATTCGCCGACGCAATTCGCTGGCAGGAGAACGCAATGCTCGACCCGCAACTCCGCGACAACGCCGAGGCTCGGCGACGACTGGAGTTGTACCGCAAGAACATTCCGTATCGGCAGGAATAAGTGTTAGTCGAAACGATGAAATGGCGAGCCTAGTGTTCTGTCAACACTAAGATATCGGGTACGAGCCGGAAGCGTTGGCAACGGATGGTTATGCCAGACGGCTCGTAAACCAAACATCCTACATTTAAGCTGTGACAGGGCACCAGTGCGTCGTCAACGCTATGATCTCGGGTACGAACCGGAAGCGATTGGTTCGGCGTTTTGCAGCGAGCCGCCAAGTGTTTGGCATCACTCGCTGTATTCGTTAGGCGTGTTGCCAACGTGCCTTCCGTCGGTGAGATACACTTTGAATGGCTAGATTTGTCCGATCCATTGAATGTCGGTGCCAACAATGCGACAAATCCGACTGTGTGAACTATAGCATTTCAGAACCGTACCCCACGGCAAGAAATCTCGGGATCCGAGCGAGATCACTACGGCAATCCCGAACCGATGTCGCTTGCGTAAACGGTGAGGAACGAATCTCGATACCGTTGCCGAGTTCACTTCGACGCGCTCAGCACCGGTTCAACGGACACAGGTACAGCGGGGCGGGCATGCAGCTTGCTCCTCACCCAGGCGTAGATGCCCGGCGTGATCGACAGGAACACCACCACCAGCACGACTTTTTCGATATGCTCCTCAACGTGAAACTCGCGGCCCAGCATACCGCCGATCGGCCTGTTGATGACCGAAGGTAGGAAGTAGCCCGCGAGCACCATGCTGAACACCCAGCCCACGCCGCCGACGACGTTGTAGAAAATGAATTTGCGATACTCCATTTTGCCCACCCCGGCGACGACCGGAGCAAACGTGCGCAGGATCGGCACGAAGCGGGCGAGGATGATCGTTATCGGCCCATGTTTCTCGTAGAACTGCTGTGCCTTCAGCAAGTGGTCCTTGTTGAAGAACAGCGACTTCTCGCGATTGAATATCTTCGGCCCTGTTTTTACGCCAATCCAGTAGCCGACGGTATCGCCGACAATCGCGGAAATGCTGAGCGTGAGAAGCAGCAGCGGCACACTCCATCCACATGCGGGATTGGCGGCGATCAGGCCCGTGATGACGAGCAACGAATCGCCTGGCAGGAAGAAGCCGATCAGCAGGCCAGTCTCCGTGAAAACGATCACGTTGAGCGCGACGAAGGCGAGAATCGTGTATTCCGGCCTGGCCAATGTCGCCATCAACGCTCGACTATTGAGCAGGTTGCCGCAAAGTTCCTTGATGAATGCCAACGTGTCGACGGGTGCGGCCGGCTCTTCCGTCACAATGGCAGACTTGCCGTCTTGCGCGAATGCCGACTCATTCACAACGGCCGCGGCGAGGCAGGCAAGCAGGAGAAGACGGAGAAAATACTTTTGCCACGAGGGGATAGCGAATTTCATGACGCGGTTCCTGCATCGTAAAACGGGTCCATGTAGTGGGTGAAGATTACACCTCGCGGGCGTTTTGGGGAAGAGCAATTTGGGCTGAGCGAGGCCCCTGGGTGCACGACAGCACTTGCAGACATTGATTTTCAATACGAATCACGAAATCCCGAAAGGACGAAATCACGAAAGGAAATCGAATTGCTATGCGCAAAGAAGATTACCAAACAATGAACTGTATTTTTTTGAGCTTTCGTTCTTTCGTGCCTTTCGTGATTGTGCATTTGTTTTCGTTACAAGTGCTGTCGTGCACCCGAGGCCCCTCTAAACATTGCTTATATTTTTTCGGCTCGCCAAGTTGACTTCGTGCGTACAATAGTAGCGGACGATCTGGCGCCCCTACTCCAAGGAGAAACTTTGATGCACCGCTTCCTGATGATTGCCGCTTTGGCCTTGTTGACCGCGAGTTGGGTGTCGAGCGCCGCAGACGCTCAAACGGTCGTTTACATCGGTCGGCCTTATATCCCCGTCATCGTCCTTCCGCCGCCGACGACAACGTATTATGTTGCGCCAGCCACGACGACCGTGACCTATTCATCGTCGTATTCGTACTATCCGCCAGTCGTGCCGCAGACGGTGGTCACGTACTCAGCCCCGGTGCTCGTCCACTATGCCGTACCCGCTGTCGTTGTGGTGCCGGCCGTTGTCGAAACGCGCACCACCTACAGCTTCGGCGTTCTGCGTCCGCGTGGCTACTACACCGAAGTCCGCGTACGTCCGTAATTCATGAAAATGCAACCCCAAGGGCGAGGTACTGCGAACCCCATAGGTATCAACCTAAGGAATGGTTTCAGGAAAATACAAACTCACCACAGAGAACACAGAGTCCACAGAGAAAATGCGAAGAATAGGAGATGAGGCGCTCAGTCCGATTCGTGAAAGATTCATTTCACAATTCCGGGCATCTTCTCCGTGTTCTCTGTGGTGAATTGCATTCGTCCGCCACTGTTTCCTTGAGTTGGTGCTTATGGGGCGAGGTGCTCCGAACCCTTGGGCTTCCGTTTGAATCATCCCAGAGGTTCGGAGCACCTCACCGCTGGGCTTGCATCGAAATCCGCACACTTTTCAAACCCGTCGAAATTGGCGGTCAAGTTCCTGCCGCGTAAACAGTAGTGCAGTCGGACGCCCGTGCGGGCAGTGATGCGTATCGTTGGAAAGATGCCGCATCTCAACTAGGGCGCTGATCTCCTCCGCATTCAGCGGATCGCCCGATCGGACTGCCGCGTGGCAGGCCATTAAGCTCATCAAGCCGTTTAGCATTTGCTCGCGAGTCGGCACTTGGTCTTGGCTGACCAAATGATCGACGACGCGTTTCAAAATTTCCGCGGGCGAACGTCGGCCCAGCAGCGCGGGGTAGCGGGTGATGATGACGGTGTTGCCGCCGAAATCCTCGACGCCTAGCCCGAGTTCCTCGAGATCGCGCCGACGTTCCAGCACGAGTGCCGCCTGTTCCGCCGAAAGCTCGACCGGTTCGGGGATCAACAGTTGCTGCGATTCGAGTGTGCCCTGCTTCAAGCGTCCCTTGATCGCTTCAAACAGCACCCGTTCATGCAGCGCATGTTGATCGATGACCAACATCCCCTCCGTCGTTTCCACGACGAGATAGGTATTGTGCAACTGGATGGCGTTCAGAACTTCTGATTCGTCCTTAGTCCCTGGTCCTTGGTCCTTGGTAGTCGTAAGCACATCTTCGCATTCTGCTTCTTGCTCCCCGCCACCCGACTCCTGGCCGCCGACTGCCGTCTGCTGACTGCCGACTGCCGACTGCCCCCCGCCGACTGCCGACTGCTGACTGCCCCCCGCCGGTTGTTTGCTAAACGTCGGGAACCCCGGCATCGCGAAGAGCGACGGCGAGTATTCGCTCGGCTTCGGGCTGAAGTACGATCCGGTTCCGTTCGTGGACGCCGACGGCGATGCCGACGGCGCTTGCATGCGTGCCGTCAGCTCTTCTTCCGAAAGGCGATTGCGCACCGTCGACAGGATGAACGAGTACAGCGCACTCGAATCGCGGAACCGCACCTCGGACTTCGTCGGATGCACATTCACATCGACCTGATCAGGCGGTATCTCCAGGTAGAGAAACGCCACCGCGTATCGCCCCGTCATCAATAGGCCGCGATAGCCTTCTTGCAACGCATGCCCCAGCGAGCGATCGCGTATCCATCGGCCATTCAGGAACAG
>CAMAUE010000249.1 GCA_945861245.1 Singulisphaera sp. GP187 | reverse complement strand
TCATTGGCGTCCATGCACTACAATCGTAGGCAGTGCCGTGATTGCGAGATGAGCAAACGCAAGGAAAAAACGAAGAGTCGTCGATAAACCAGGCAAGGCCTGCGGACAAGGCAAGAACTTACGAATGCCTATTGGGCGAATGTTTACTGACTATTCGCCACAAGTCCTTTTCCTAATTGAAGTACCGAAGGTGGGACTTGAACCCACACACCCTTGCGGGTACTGGATTTTGAGTCCAGCGCGTCTGCCATTCCGCCACTTCGGCAACTAGGTTTTTGCTGAGTTTTCGTTGGCGTCTTCCTCGTTCCTTTGTGCACTACAACCGGACGGGGTTGGAACCAAAAAGGCTACACGCTGTAACGTGTAGCCGAAAGCCAAAACCAAGTAAATTCTTGCTAGGGGCACCTCAGCCATGCCTGACTATGGGAATCTTACGTCATTTCCCACAAAGAGCAATCCCGAAAAGCTGGTTGTCCCCATGAAGCCACAGGGCGGTTTGATTATTCAGCCTGCGGCACGCCGAGAAGGTTCAGGGCTTGGGAAAGGCAATTTCCCATCCTTCGAATGGCAGCGGCAAGGCTGGGCGCACTGATGTCGCGCAATATATGCACGATGCAGTTACGCACCGCCGCCATCACTTGCGGTGCGCCTCCCTTGCGAATTCGACTCGCTTCCTCGCCCATCGTCACATCGCGTCGATAGTGCAGCCCGTTTTCGATGCCCCAATGTCCACGCGTTAGTTCCAGCATCCGCTTAGGACTCGCTCGCTCCGGCGGCAGGCTCGTAATTCCATGTGCCGTCTCCCTCGTCGTTTTTCCTTTCTCGGTGCGTTCACGCACCTACGCGGGCAACGGCACAATAGGCGGCCACCAAATGTTGTCCGGAAACTTCGCCATCGCGACTGCCGCGTGCCGTTTTGCCATTGAGCGCGAAAGCCAGTTGTTGGTCCTTGGGCAACCGCGACGCAATCCAACCGGACAAGGCCCGCTCGAAAGCAGGCACATCCAGGGCTCGAAAAATCACGGAGAAGGTCGATTTTGTCGGCGTCTTGCCACGGCGGAAGCCAAGCAGATGTGCCAGCGGGATGCCATGATCGCGTCCGAACTGAGCGATACCCTGAGAGCATGGCAACCACAGCGTGAGGATCGCCGACAAAGGGTGGCGTCGACCATGACGCGAACGAGGATCTTTAACTTGGGAAAGAATTTCAAACAGGGATAGCGGGCCAGACATTGGAAGGACCTCCGTGCCTCGGTTTGACCTTCACCTGTTTACCAGCTCGTGCTTCATTCGCCAAGAACAAACGTCAAACCGCCCTGAGGCCCTGATGTGAAGGTTCATGTGCAGGAACCAGCCTATCGCCGCGAGCGCGACATTTACTTGAGACTGGCAGAGAAAACGTCAATGAGATTCGTGGTTGCCGCGTGCCGCAATTGCTCTATTTCGACGATCACCGTTTGGTTCTCGAAATGACAATCGTCTCGCCTCCCTACGTTCTCGATTTCGGCGGCGCGTACCTCGAAAATGTCGCGGTGTTTCCCGACGACGTCATGGCCGACTGGTTGGCGGAAAATCGCGAGCAATTCAGTGACGATTGGCCCGCGGCTCAAGCGATTTTGCGTATTCTGGAAACATACGGCATCTTCGTCGTCGACGTGAATCCGAACAACATCGCGGTGCATGCGCTGCTGCCGATAGTGAAATTCTCACAGGAATCCCCGAAATGATGTGGTTTTTCTCCAATCGTACGCAAATCATCATTGCACTTGTCCTGTGTGCTGCCGGCACGTTGGCGTCGTGGTGGTTTTTTACGTCCCATCAATATCGCTGGCACATCTGGCTTGGGCATTGGCTGCTCGTTGTCAACCTCGTTGCGTTTGTTTACTACGGCGCGGATAAATTCTTCGCTCGTTGGCAGTGGTTTCGAATATCGGAATTGGCCCTGCACACGCTCGGCGCCGTCGGCGGGAGCCCGTCGGCGATGCTGGCGATGTGGCTGTTCCGCCACAAAACCATCAAGGGGTCATTTCGTATCCTCTTTGGGGGCATCGTGATCGCGCAAATTGCAATTTCCGTCTATATTGCAAAGTTGCTTTGGTGGAGTTGAGTTTGTACAATGAAAACTCCCATAGCCTCAGGGATTTGCGCAGAAAATCTCTGGGATGATGCCGAATAATCCCGGCGGCTCACTGCGCTCGCCGTCGGGGTCGCGATTATTCCAAGAAAGTGACGGAAACATGGCAGTACCGAAAAGGCGTGTGTCGAGAGCTCGCCAGGGCAAACGACGAAGCCATCAACATCACAAAGTCCAACAAAACACCTACTGCTCGCGCTGTGGCGAAGCAAATCGCCCGCATTTCGTGTGCTGGAATTGCGGTTGGCAGAACTCGCAGGCGCGGGAAGCAGTGCTCATCGAAGAAACGCAGGAGAGCTAACCCATGCGAATCGCGCTCGATGCGATGGGTGGCGACTACGCGCCCGCGCCGATCGTGCAGGGTGCCGTCCAAGCGTTGCGTTGTGATGCCGATATGCTCGTCGTCCTCGTCGGTGATCAGGCCCAGATAGAGCCAATCCTCGCGAATGCGGGTGCCGGCGATGTGCGCAATCGCATTGAGATTTCGCACGCCTCGCAGGTTATTTCTATGGAAGAATCGCCCGCGATGGCGTTTCGTAAAAAGCCCGACAATTCCATTAGCCGATGCTGGCAGCTGTTAGCGCAGCGTAAAGTCGATGCCATTGTCGGCGCGGGCAACACCGGCGCGATGGTCGCCGGCGGGTTTCTGTTGCGCCTCTTCCTCAAAGGCGTCAAACGGCCCGGCATCGCCGCGCTCATGCCCACCCAAAAAGGCCTGTCCGTCCTGCTCGATGTCGGTGCGAATGTCCACCCGAAACCCGAACATCTCTATCAATACGGCGTCATGGGCAATATCTTTGCCAAGCATATCCTCAAAATCGACAAGCCAAAAATCGGCCTGCTCAATGTCGGCTCGGAAGAAGACAAGGGCAACGAACTCGCCAAGGTCACACAAGAACTTTTTAGAAACAGCCCGCTCAAGGATCAGTTCATCGGCAATGTCGAAGGCCGGGATATTAACAGAGGCGTCTGTGAAGTTATCGTCACCGATGGTTTCGTCGGCAACGTGGTACTGAAGGTCTGCGAAGGCGTTTTCGATTTCGTCATGAAAGCCGTTGCCAAGGAAGTAATGAGCACGCTGAAAACCGAAATCCCGCTCGCCCAGCTGGCGTTGCAGAATATTCTCAAACGCTACGACTACCACGAACTCGGCGGCGCTCCGCTTCTGGGCGTCGACGGCATCTGCATGATTTGTCATGGAAGTTCCAAAGAACGCGCCATCGAAAATGCGCTGACCGTCGCTGCCAAGCACGCCCGCGCGGGCCTCAACGAACTGATTGTCAACGAACTCGCTGCCAGTGCTCCCGCTGCGGCGGAGTAAGTCGCCGACCTAGTTTAGCCGCTCGCCTTCGGCGAGCGCGGCCTTAGCGTTGTGCGGCACCTCTTCACGCTCGCCAAAGGCAAGCGGCTAAACGAGTGCGCACCCCCACATCCGCACGGAGGACTCGTCAATGCCGAAGATCGCATTCCTATTCCCGGGCCAAGGCGCACAATTCGTCGGCATGGCCCAGCAACTCTGCGACACGTTGCCTGCCGCCAAACGGCTCTTCGATGAAGCGACCTCAATCCTCGGCTATGACCTACTCGATGTCTGCGTGAAAGGCCCGAAGGAACGCCTCGACAACACTGCCGTCAGTCAACCTGCTATTTACGTCGCCAGCCTGGCGGCTCTCGAAAGCCTGCGTGCCACCCAACCCGCATTGGAAGCCGACTGTATCGCCACGGCGGGCCTGAGTCTCGGCGAATACACCGCGCTCGCTTTTGCCGACGCCTTCACTTTCGAGGACGGCTTACGCCTCGTCAAAGCCCGCGGCGAGGCGATGCAGGCCGCCGCCGATGCGACTTCCAGCGGCATGGTCAGCGTACTCGGCGTCGACCTCGTGAAGTTGGAAGAACTGTGTGCCAAGGCCAGCGCCGTCGGCATGGTGCGCATTGCAAACCATCTCTGTCCAGGTAATATCGTCGTCTCGGGAACCAAGGCTGCATGCGACGAAGTCGAACGGCTCGCACCCGACTTCGGTGCGATGAAGACGATCCGCCTCGCCGTCGCCGGGGCGTTCCACACCGACATCATGAAACCTGCCGACCAAACTCTAGCGGCTGCGCTTGAGAAAACCACGCTGCAAACGCCCCGCCTGCCCGTCTGGTCGAACGTCGACGCCAAGCCACACACCGACCCCGCCGAAATCCGCGCCTTGCTCGTGCGTCAAGTCCTTCAACCTGTGCAATGGGAATCCACCATGCGCGGCCTACTCGCCGTGGGCATCGACAAATTCTGCGAACTCGGCCCGCAACGCGTTCTCGCCGGGCTGCTCAAACGCGTCGAACGCAAGATGGAATGCGTCAACGTGCAGGCGTGATGGTAGGGTGAGAACAAACCGCAGAGAACGCGGAGGGGCGATGGTAAGGGGGACGCTTGGTCAACAGCAGATGGCCAAGCGATTTGGCGATTTTCCGGCCTTTTTTGCGGTTTTATGGGGTATTGGCCACAAAGCAGGGGGAGAGAGGGGGCAATTGCATGCAGCTCGTTTTGGCAAAAATAAAAAAAGCCTCGCAACCGACTTTTGGAGGTTGAGTAATGTTCTCATTTCGCCAGGTATTTAACTACGATTGGATCGCCGTGTTGGTAGCTCCTTTGCTTGGCGGTGGTCTCCTTGTTCTCGTGGTGTGTGCCAACGACGATGACCGGGACGTGCGAGCCTCGATCCAGACTAGCGTTAATCTTCTACAGATTTCCCAAGCGATTTTTGACTACCACGACAAGTATAAGCATTTGCCCCCGGCTTATGTGTTAGGCGCGGATGGAAAAGCCGCCCACAGCTGGCGCGTGTTGTTGCTCGAATTCCTTGACCAAGAAGAAATGTTGAAGCAGTACAGCTTTAAGGAGCCTTGGAACGGGCCGAACAACCGGAAATTGGCCGACAAGATGCCTTTTCAATATCGCGTTGCCGAGGACCCAAAGTCGCGTGGCCACCTGACGAGCTATGTGCTGCTCGTTGGTGCGAAAACCGCGTTCCCGGGACATAAAACGGTGAAGTTCGAGGAAATCACGGATGGGCGGGACAAGTCCATTCTAGTGGCTGAGGCGGAAGGATTTAGCATTCATTGGATGCATTACTACGCTTTCCAGATTTGGCCCCGCGCCTGCTCGATGGGCATCAACGGCTCCGACAACCACCTGCGCGAGGTGCAACGCACGCTGCCGGCGCAATTCTCGAACCTTCGCATCATGTCCACGCTCGGCATCAAACCGCCTGGCG
>CAMAUE010000248.1 GCA_945861245.1 Singulisphaera sp. GP187 | reverse complement strand
AACGCCGCAAGGCGTCCATTCCGAGCGTCACCGCTTGGTCTTTCGGTATCTTCATGAGTGCAGCCAAGGCCCAACCGAGCGGATTGTCTCCTTGCACATATTCTACCGCATTCAGGGCCGGCAAGCCAACATAGAGATATTCAAATCGCTTGGGGCAGCTCCCAGAAATACTCCTCGTACACATCAATGCCAATGCCATCCAGGCCGACTTTGAGAAAAATAGCGATCGGCAACACCGGCAGGCCATGTTGCTTTCGCAACTCCGTGTACGAACGAAACATTCGCGGTCTAAGCGGTGCCGCCTTATCGGGCGATTCGATCTCGATGTTCAATAACGCCAGCCAGGCGTTGGCGTCGTTGGGTGTGTAGTTAGGGATTTCTTGACGTGCGCGCACTTTGGCTACGAGATCGAGAATCGTGCGATTCCCGTCGGGTGGATTCAGAAACAGCTCCTTGTCCAGCCATTCGATATTCGCGCAGTCCAATCGCTCTGCCCAAACAGCAAAGAAAAGCATCAGGAATTCGAGGAAGAATTCCTTGATGAGCAACTTGAATCGCTGGTCGTGGTCGTGCATCAGGAATCGATGATTTCCGTCACGACTCGGCCAGCGACATCGGTCAAGCGGAAATCGCGGCCGCCGTAGCGGTAGGTCAGTTGCTCGTGGTCCAGGCCCATGAGAGCCAAGAGTGTCGCATGCAGGTCGGTCATGTGCATGCGGCCTTCGACGGCGTGCGTGCCGACTTCGTCAGTCGCGCCATAGGAGTAGCCCGCTTTCACGCCGGCGCCGGCGAGGATCATCGGGTAGCCGGTGATGTTATGATCACGGCCATCGGGACCTTGTTGTGTCGGCATCCGGCCAAATTCGCTGCCGAAGAGGACAAGCGTATCGTCGAGCAGGCCACGCCGTTCGAGGTCGGTGAGCAGGGCGGCGACCGGGCGATCGACCATGCTGGTTTGGTTGATGAGGCCTTGGTGCAGGTTGCTGTGATGGTCCCAGCCAGACTGTGTGATCTCGACGAAACGCACGCCAGCTTCGCTGAGTCGGCGTGCCATCAGGCATTGCCGGGCGAAGCTGCCTTGCGGTCCGGGACGAACGCCGTACATGTCCTGAACGGCCTGGGGTTCACGGGAGATGTCGAGCAAGGCTGGCACGCGGTCCTGCATGCGAAACGCCAATTCAAACGATTGGATGACGCCATCAACCTGTTCGGAAGCGCCGGGCTGGCCGGCGAAATCGCGGTTCATGCCCTGGATGAGATCGAGTTGCCGACGTTGCAGCGAATTCGAGATCGGCGAACGCAAATTGGCCATCTGACCAGCGTCATTGATGCGCGTGCCCTGGTAATGGGCGGGCAGAAACGCGCTGCCGTAATTCGTCGCGCCGCCGAAGTTCGGCGAGGGATTGACGGTGATGTATCCGGGAAGGTCCTGGTTTTCCGTGCCCAGGCCGTAGAGCAGCCAGGCACCTATTGATGGCCGCACGAGCGACGCATTGGCAACGCCCGTATGAAGCTGAATGACGGCCTGCGGATGCGCCGGCGTATCGGTGTGTAGGCCGCGCAGCCAGCAGAATTTGTCCACATGTCGGGACATGTTCGGCAACAGGTTCGACATCCATGTGCCGGTCTGCCCGTGCTGGGCGAAGCGAAACTTCGACGCCGTCAACACGCCGCCGCCGGGGCCGGTGCGGAGATTGCTGCGTTGCAAGGTCGGCTTGTGCTCCATGGTGTCAAGCTGCGACATCGCGCCTTCCATGAAGCAGAAAATGATCCGCTTCGCCTTGACCGGAAAATGCGATTCACGCGGTGCGAGCGGATTCTGAGGATCGCGTGTCGTTCGCCGTTCCTGCGCGGCCAGCATCCCGGCGAGCGCGACTTGGCCGAAACCGGCGGCGGTGGTCCTGAGCCATTGACGACGGGACAAAGGCGACATCGAAGAAAACATATTTTCAACTCCTCAAGGATTCATCTTCGATCAATTATATAGCCCGCCATTCATGGCGGGTCTTGGGTCTATCCACCATAAATGGCGGGCTATATGACTACCGCACATACCGGAACTCCGCCGACGCCAAGAGCGCTTGCGTGAAGACGCCCCACGCCGTGGTGCGGGCGTCGAGCTTGGTGGTCGGTGTTTCATCGCGAAGGCGTGATTCGACATCGCCCAGGAAGAACTTCGCGCGTTCCATCTCTTTCCCGTTTGCCTCTCGTCCCAGCGTCAGTCGATAGGCCAATTGAATGAGCTCGGTATCAGCCGCGCCGGGCGTCTTGAGCAACCGAGCCGCCAACGCTTGCGATTGCTGGCGGACGAACGAATCGTTCAGCAGATACAACGCTTGCGGAGCGACGATCGTCGTGTCGCGCTTGCCGGTCACGAACCCCTGCTCGGCGAAGTCGAAGACCTCCAGCGGTCGCGGCGTCAAGCCACGCACGAGTGGCAGGTATACGCTTCGGCGATTGCTCTTGATGGCTTCGTCTTCGATGCGTTTCGCTTCTGGGCCATTGTTGCGCATCTCGATCACTTTCAACTCGGCAGTCGGCGAAGCAACGGGCCGGCTGCGATCCAGCTTCTCCGCGACGGCGAGCATGGCGTCGCGAATCTCCTCAGCGTCGAGGCGGCGCTGGCTATGGCGCCAGTGCAATGTGTTGGCTGGATCGATTGCGAGATGCTCTTTTGGCGCGTCATAGCCGAGCTGGTACGTGCGTGAGAGGACGATCGCACGGATAAGTTTTTTCACCGACCATCCATTATCCATCAATCGCAGTGCCAAGTGATCGAGCAATTCGGGATTCGTGGGCAGATCGCCGGTGACGCCGAAGTTGTCCATGCTGCTGACGATGCCTTGGCCAAACAGGTGCTTCCAGATGCGATTGGCCATCACGCGCGGTGTCAGCGGATTCTTCGGGCTTGCTAGCCAATTCGCAAGATCCAGGCGCCCGCTTTGGCTGGGATTGATCTTGCCGACATCCGGCACATGTATGAGCGAAAGGAATCCGCGTGGCACGGTCGGACCGAGTTTCTCTGCCTCGCCGCGAATGCGAATCTCGGTGTCGCCGACGACTTTGGCATCGCGAACGCCGAGCGCGACGGTCCCACGGCTGCCGGGATCGGTGAGCGCTAGCAACTCCTTCTCTTTCTGCGTCATCGCGAGGCGAGCGATCATCTGCTTCGGTTTGCCGTCGGCGTTTAGCTGTTTCCCGGCTGGTTTCTGAAATATCTTGTCGAACTCTGCCTTGGCTTTTTCAAACTCAGCCCTGGCATGCGCGATACGCGCCTCCAGGCTGGGATCGGCTGATTTCACGCCGACACTAACATTGGTTAGCGTCAAAAGAAGCGACGGATCATAGTAATCGAGTCCGCCGCCGCCCATCTTGTTTCTTAGGCCGGCGCAATGATCGCTGCTGGTGAAGATGCCGGCTAATGCATAATAGTCGGCCGTTGGAATCGGATCGAATTTGTGGTCATGGCATCGCGCACAGCTGGCACTGGTCGCCAAGAAGGCACGGGTGACGGTATCGATCTGTTCATCCACGTTGTCCATGATGAACCGGACTTTGAAACGCTGGTTGACATCTTTGACGCCCAGCACCAAAAAACCGGTCGCGATCAGTTGCGCATCGCGTTGCTCAGCCGTCTTGGCAGGCAGCAAGTCGCCGGCGATTTGCTCGCGGACAAACTGGTCGTAGGGCTTGTCTGCGTTGAAGCTGTCGATGACGTAATCGCGATACCGCCAAGCGTGCGGATACGGCAGATTGCGGCCCGAACCGGTCGATTCACCATAGCGAGCGACATCGAGCCAATGTCGGCCCCAACGTTCGGCGAACGCCACCGATCCCAGCAAGCGGTCTACGACTTTTGCAAACGCGCTTGCCGTTTCGTCGTTTACGAAATCGGCGACTTTTTTCGGAGACGGCGGCAGGCCGGTGAGGTCGAACGTGACTCGGCGAATGAGAGTGGCCCGGTCGGCATCGTTCACGGGCGCAATCTTTTTCGCTTGCAGCTGGGCCAACACCAAACGGTCGATATCGTCGCGCGCCCATTGCGCATCGCGCTGCGTGGCCGCAAGCGATTTCCACTTAGTGCCGTCGATCGGCTGCCAGGCCCAGTGTTCCTTACGGAGTTTTTCGTACTGTGGATTGGGCCGACCGATCGCTGCGGGCACGCGGACTTTGGGCCAGGCGGCGCCGTTCTTGATCCAAGTGGTAATGTCGGCGATCTCTTGCTCGGTCAGATCATGATCGGGCGGCATCTTTAGTTTGGACCCGGTTTTGCGAATGGCCTGCACGAGCAGACTCTTGCCCGGTTCGCCAGGCACTATGGCCGGCCCGCGATTACCGCCGACGGTCAGGCCGTTGCGATCATCCACTCGCAGTCCGCCTTTGGAGTTCGTGTTGGCGGAATGGCAGTTATTGCAATGGCTCGCGAAGATCGGCCGAACCTTGCGTTCAAAGAAATCGATCTTCGCTTCATCATCTCGTGGAATGGTCTGCGCGGAGGCGTGTGGAACAAGAAAAATGCTCGACGAAATAAAGGAAACGCAGAACAATCGGAACATCGGTGTCACCTGTTCAATCGCTCAAAATCCGCTTGTTGTAGATGGTATGGGATATTATCACAAAATAACCCGGCCTGGAAGCTGATATTTTCAGAAAATATTTGGGCGAGCAAGATTCATCCGCGAGCGCCGAGCCAAGGACCGATCGGCTGTGGCGCGACGTCGATCTGGATCGTTTCTTCCTTGTACTTCGTGAACCCGCGTGCCAGATAGTTCGCGAGTGCCTGGGGGTGATCCAGCGAGCAGGTGTGGACCCAGACGCGGCGAGCATTCGTGGCCCAGGCTTTTTCGATGGTGCAGGTAAGTAGGTAGCCGCCGAGACCTTTGCCGACGAAACGGGGCAGCAGGCCGAAGTAAGCGATTTCGACATCGCCGCCGGGCTGGGTTTCGAGTTCAAAGTAGCCGGCGGGAATGCCACGCTCGGTGAGCATCCAGGTTTGCAATTCGGGCCGATTGAGATAATCGAACCAGCGTTGCCAGGTCCAGGGTAGGCGATCAATCCAATGCCAATCGCCGCCGACGGTGGCGTAGAAGAAGCGATTGAGTTCGGGCATCGGCGGATCGACGCGCACGAGTGCCGTGTCCGCGATCGTCGGTTTGGGGCGAAGGGCTCGCGGATCGCGCATTTCCAGATAGTAGGTGGCGACGTCGGTCACGGCGTATCGAGCAACTCGGCCCAGGATGTGGCGGTGAGAAATCGTATCCCCATTCGCCTTAGTGTGGCGAGATTCTCGATAGAGCGAACGGCATCCTCGATCATCACGGGCGGCTCGCCGAATTTTTGGCGTGCTTGTGTCATCATTAGTTCACGAACGCCATTCTCGTAAAACTCGTCGGCCAATGTTTTTATTGTTGCCTGCGCCATGTGTTGTACCTCCTGAGACCGAATGTCATCGTCGTTAACCGAACTGG
>CAMAUE010000247.1 GCA_945861245.1 Singulisphaera sp. GP187 | reverse complement strand
CGACGCTGGACGACGGCACGAAAGTGTGCCCGCACTTTTGCACGAAGAAATCGATAAACTGCTGGCGGATTTCGCTGGAGGTCGGCATGGAGAAATATCCCGATGTAACAAAAGACCAAGAAGACAAATACAAAGTACGAAGAGCGAAGAGCGAAGAGCGAAGAGCGAAGAGCGAAGTCAACAAATACAAAAGTACGAAGAGCGAAATACGATCAGAATCGCCAACGAGAACTCGAAAGTTCGCTCACAAAGGTCATAGGGCGGCATAACCTAACCTCTCATTCCTCATTCTTGTCGCATTTCGTCGCTCTTCGCTCTTCGCTCTTCGCACTTTGTATTTTTACGAAATCCATCACCTCACGAAGCATGACGTTCTTGTCTCGCGCGATCCGAGCACAATCTTCAAACTCCGGCGTGAGCACCACAGTTCCTCCCTCGCGCCAACCCCGCTTCACGGCCACCGGTCCCCATGGCGTCTCCACCGTCACGATCTCGCGCTGCAGCTTGTGGCGTTGCGCGGGAGATCGGCGAATGCCGAAGGTTTGCGTCTCGCGAAAGATGATCGCCTCCAGCACGGCAATGTTCGCTTCCGCCGTCAGCACGCTTAGCATGATGCCAGGGCGGTGCTTTTTCATCTGGATCGGCGTCGTCCACACGTCCAGCGCGCCGGCGGCGAAGAGTTGCTCGAAGCAGTAGCCGACGATTTCGCCAGGCACGTCGTCAAGGTTGGCTTCGAGGATCCAGACGGTGTCGCATTCTTTAACCGGCCGCTCACGCGGCTCGGCTCGCCCGAGGAAAATGCGCAGCAGATTCGGTTGTTCGAGAAAGTCCTTGCTGCCCGCGCCGTGGCCGATCCGCTCGATCGTCATCGTCGGTGTGTCGAGCCATTCGCTGACGATGCTCGTCAAGATAGCGGCACCGGTCGGCGTCGTCAGTTCGCCCTTCGCAGGGGCTGAGCGCCATGGCACGCCTTTGAGCAGTTCCGCGGTCGCCGGCGTCGGCACGGGCATGATGCCGTGTGCACACTTCACCGTGCCGCTGCCGACGGCGACCGGACTGGACGTGAACTTTTCGACACCCAGCAAATCGAGAGCGATCGCCGAGCCAACGATGTCAGCAATGCTGTCAAGTGCACCGACTTCGTGAAAGTGTACCTCGTCCACGGAGACGCCATGCGCTTTCGCCTCGGCCTCGGCAAGTCGCCTGAATATTTTCAGCGCCAAATCGCGTTGTTTGTCCGTGAGGTTGCCCTTGCTGATGATCGCTTCGATATCGGGCAGATGGCGGTGCTCGTCTTCCTCCGGCGCGTGGACGTAGACCTGCGTCGCTGCGAAACCGCCTTTGTTGACGCGCTCGGCATCGACGCGCACGTCCAAGCCGAGCGACGCAATGCCGGCGTAAACCGGTTCGGTCGGCACGCCGAGGTCGAACAGCGCGGCCAAGGTCATATCGCCGGAGATGCCGCTGAAACAATCGAAGTGTGCGATGCGCATAATGAAACGTCTCCGAAATCGCCGCTTGCGACTTAGCGCTCGCCTTACGCCATGCGAGCGCTAAGCCGCAAGCGGCGTAAACGATGATGCTTCAGAGATGATATGAACGCCTCAGAAACGCAACACCCGAAACGCAAAGTCGGGCGTTTTGCGGCGATGAATATTCGCCGCCACCTCGGCACGCAGTTTGGCGATGGCGTCGTGTAGCGTGGCTAGGATCGTCGGCGTCTCCACGGTTGGCGGGCCGTGGTAAACGACGGTCACCAGCATGCGCGAGGAGTCCGGCGCGGGCACGACCGATTGCACGGTCAGATCGCGCAACACCTCACCTTCGAGCGATAGCGTCAGTGCGCGTTCGACCTGTCGGCACAGTTGCAATGCCTTGCGATTTGCGGGCGGCCGAGGCGGGAACTTCGGATCGAAGCGCGGGTCCTTGCCGTCCTCCGCGGATCGCTCGGTGCACAGGTCGGTCGGTGGTTTGTCGGTGAAGCGTCGTTTTGCCATGCATGGAGGGACACGAATGCCGCGGACGGGTTCGCTCGATTATTGGGTTTCCGCATGTGGCTTAGCGCTCACGTGGTATTATCCGAGCGCTAAGCCGCTAGCGGCAGGAAAACAGAGGCGACGCACCCAACCCGGCCTTGATTCTTTTCGCGCAGCAACGTATGGGTGAGATTCGGATGCCATTTTGTTGGATGATTCGACAGGAATGGGTGAGTCGGGCAAACGGCGCAAGGAAGCGGAAATGGGAATCGAAATTATCGCGAATCAACCGCTGCTCAGCATTGTCGTGCCGCTTTTCAACGAGGAGCAGAACCTGTCGCTGCTTTACGATCGTCTCGTCAAGACGCTGGAGGCCGACGGCGGTTCGTTCGAGTTGGTGTTTGTCAACGATGGCAGCCGCGACGCGACGCCGCGATTGCTGGATGAGATATGTGCTAACGATTCGCGCGTGGTCGTGATTTCCCTGAGCCGCAATTTCGGGCATCAGGCGGCGATTTGCGCTGGGATCGATCAGGCGCAGGGCAAAGCCGTGGTCCTAATGGACGGCGATTTGCAAGATCCTCCGGAAGCGTTGCCGGCGTTCATCGACGCCTGGCGCGATGGCAATGACGTCGTTTATGCCGTGCGCACCAAACGTAAAGAGAGTCTGTTCAAACGTTGCTGCTATGCGACGTTTTATCGCGTGTTTCGCGCGGTCAGCGATATCGACATCCCCCTCGACGCCGGCGATTTCTGCTTGATGGATCGCAAGGTCGTCGAGGCCCTAAAACAACTGCCCGAGCGCAATCGCTTCGTGCGCGGCTTGCGTTCGTTTGTCGGTTTCAAACAAATCGGCGTGACCTACGAACGAGCCGCCCGATTCGCGGGTGAAGCGAAATATACATTTCGCGCCTTGTGTCAATTGGCGATGGACGGTGTCTTCGGTTTTAGCAATGCGCCGATTCGTATTGTCACCTATTCGGCAATCGCGATGCTGTTGGCTACCGTCGGGTTCGGTGCCACGGCGACGGCAAAGGCCATTGCCGATGGCGAGCTGTCCGGTTCGTGGATCATTACGCTCGCCTTGCTCGGCTGTACTTGCGTTCAATTGTTTGCACTTGCAGTCATCGGCGAGTATGTTCGCCGAATGTTTCAGGAAGTGAAGCATCGGCCGACGTATGTCATCGGTTCGGTGAAGCAATCGGTTCGAGAAACGGAATCGCCGCGCGTCTCCACAATCGGAGAGGCGGCGTGATCGGAAAGGAAAGGAAGCCATGAAGAACATTTTGGCGTTGGTCGGTTTGCTCGTCGTCGGTTTCGCCGGCACGGGTTGGTATTTGGGCTGGTATAAACTCGGCGTTGAGTCGGGCGGGTCGGGGCATACGAAAGTTAACGCCGACCTCGATACCGACAAGATCAAGCATGATCTGCAAACCGGCGCGAAAAATATCAGCGATTACGTGGCGCCGCTCAGGACGGTAGAGGCCCAATTGACGAGTTTCACGTTCCCGCCGGTTCAACTGAAGGAACTCGCACCAGCGCCGGTGGCGACGTTGCAGTTGAATCCGGACGGTACGCCAAAAAAGGTGGTGATCCCGCCGCCGACGTTTGCACCGTGATGGTCGAATGTCATTTGTCATTGTTTAGCCGCTCGCCTTTGGCGAGCGCGGAGTTCGCGCTCGCCAAAGGCGAGCGGCTAAACGTAATCACTTTCGCAACATGCCCAAGAGCGTCTCTGCCGCCACGCGCGCAAATTCCGGATCGTTGATGTGCAGGTCCAACTCGATCACTTTCACTTGCGGCCCAACCCAATTACGAATGCTCTGAAACAGCGCCTTGTCCGCCTCAGGCCACCAGAACGGCTGCCCCTCGCGGTCGATCGCCGACACGCCTTTGAGCGGCAACAAGATCGCCGTCGCGCCACGTGCGGCACTCGCTTTCTCGGCGATCTCTTTGCCGAGCTTGTCGTTCTCGGCGGGCGTTGTGCGCATCAAGGTCACGTTGGCATTATGGATGTAGAACTTTCGGTCGTTGAACTTTTCAGGCACGGTTTCGCGTGGCCCAAAATTGACCATATCGATCGCGCCGACGGAAATGACCTGGGGCACGCCGCGAATCGCCGCCGCAGTCAGGCGATCCTTGCCCGCAGTGAGGGTGCCGCCGACGAGTTCGTCCGCCAATTCTGTGGTGGTGATGTCGAGAACGCCTTCGATGATGCCGTCGTTGATGAACGATTCCATGGTCATGCCGCCGGTGCCGGTCGCGTGGAATACGAGGACCTCGTAGCCGGCGGTTTCGATCTGCTTGCGAGCGGCCTCGACGCAAGGCGTGGTGACACCGAACATCGTCGCGGTGATGAGCGGTTTGTCGTTTCCCGAATTTCCGTTTAGCAGTTCGCCTTTGGCGAGCGTGGAGTTCGCGCTCGCCAAAGGCGAGCGGCTAAACTGGACCATTCCCGCCATCGCATTCGCCGCGTTCGTGAGCACGGTTCGGCTAATGCGATTGATGCCGCTGATATCGACGACGGAATACAGCATGGCAATGTCGCGCACGCCAACGAACGACTTGACCTGTCCGCTGGCGAGCGTCGATACCATGAGCTTGGGCACGCCGAAGGGCAGGGCACGCATCGCCGCGGTGCCGATGGTCGTGCCTGCGGACCCACCGAGGCCGAGGACGCCATCGACCTTGCCCTGAGCGTGAAGTTCGCTAACGAGCTTGGCCGCCCCGATCGCCGCGGCTTCGACCGCTTTGCCGCGATCGTTCGCCTTCACGACGGCGTCAAGCGTCGTCCCCGCAGCGGCGAAGACGCACGCTCGCGGAACGTCGGGCGAAAAAGTCGGCGGCCCGGTGACGCCTGCGTCGATGACGAGCGTGGTCAACCCAAGCGCGTGCAAATGATCCCGCACAAATTGAAACTCGACTCCCTTGGTGTCGAGCGTACCGAGGAGGATGATTGGCATGGTGAGTTTTCCGTTGGATTCTTCGTCGTGAAAATTGGTCCTAATAAGTGGTCGTTAGCAATCGATCAGTCACCCCCGTCGCCACCACCACCGCCCCCGCCCCCACCTCCGCCGCAACCGCAACCGCCCCCTGATCCACTGTCACGATTCTTCGTGCGGTCAGAATCCTGTTGCGCTCTAAGTAAACGGATGAGCGACCAACCGCTGAACGCGATAATGATGAGGAGGATGACGATCCAAATATTATCCCAAATCATGTCGCCTCCCCCGCCATCTCAAAAAATTCCCTCGCCTTGCAGCTAAAATCGGGCAAGACGCCGAAGCCCGTTACTTCTTCGTCGCCTTCCAAGACGATGGGCGGTTGATTCGGCAGGAATACCGTCACCGTCTGCTCTTCCGGGTCGAGCAGCCATGCCATGGCGACGCCGTTCTGCAGGAATTTGTTAACACGCCGCAACATTATTGAACGCTAGTCATTGGGCAATTGCACATCCACGGTCAAGTTTGGCATCTGATCTGAGTACTTCGCTTCAAGGTCGTCATACTTCTTCGACTCAAGGTAAAGCGTTATGTCCGGCCCACGTACTCTGTCGGGATCGCGGTCAAGAATCA
>CAMAUE010000246.1 GCA_945861245.1 Singulisphaera sp. GP187 | reverse complement strand
CAGAGCCGCGCACGCAGTAAGCGGTTTGGGAAAGTCCGCTTACTGCGTGCGCGGCTCTGACCGGAATAGATCAGCTAGCAGGCGGCGACGCTTCCGGTTCGCCACTCGGCGACGGCGCCTTTGTTTTCGGCGTCACTGGTTTGACGGGGCCGGCCAAAAAACGTGCGCTCAGCCACAGCACCAGGGCCAGGCCAAGCGGGATCGGCAGCCAGGGCGTCAGCAGAATTGCGAGGATCGCAACATTCTCACAGAAATGAACCACCGAATCCCACGAATCGCTCCACGCCTTGCCGGCGCGGCTGCCGAACGTCGGGACTTCTTTCTCCTTCGGCTTCTCGTCGGCAATGAATTTCTGCTTTTCGCGAATGTGCACATTGACGGTCGTCAGATCGGTGAGGTTGGCCCAGAGGCGGAGTTGGCCTTCCTTGCGATTGATGTCGTCGGTGATGGAGTCGAGCTCGCGTTTGACTTCCAAGTAATACTTGAGCTCCTTCTTGCCGATCTCCTTGAGCAAGTCGCGAATCGTGTCGCGCTCGACATGGCGATTCTTGATGTGAGCGTCGAGATCGTAATACTGAGCGGTGAGATCTTCGGAATCGACGGTGTTGCGTTCGACATCGCCGAGCTTTTTGATGGCATCGCGGAACGACTCGAAATGCTCGACGGGAATGCGAACGCGCCAATGCCCCATTCGTGGCGTGCCCGGCGAGTTGTTGGCCTCGGCTTGGGCGATAAAGCCTTTGGCATCCTTGACGGCGATTTTGATGGCGTCCTCCGCGGTGGAGAACTGCTCGACGATGAGCCGCATTTCGGAGCTGTACTTGATCTTGCGTGGCTGCTCGATTTTCGGTTTCTTCCCGCCGCCGCCTTGCTTTTCCGGTTCGCCGGGCTGTTCGTGGCCGACAAAACCGCCGCCCTCACCGCCGCCCTCGTGACCGCGCCCATTCTTGTTGGCGAAGCCCTCCTCGGCTTTCATCGGCGCTTGGGGATTTTTTTCGCTGTAGGCGAGTTTGTTTCCGACAGTCGTGAATGTTGAACCCGCCTTCCTCTGGTCGGAACAACCCATGACGGCAACGAATGTGAACACGAGCAAAGGTATCGCACGCATGACATGTCTCGCTGAAAAAGAATGCTCGTTTATGGGAAAGACGAGAACCACCCGCGAATCGTTTGGCCGATATTAGTCGGATGCACGGGGGCTAGAATATTCCCGTAATTGGATTTATTGTACTACTACGCTCCGCGTCTTACTACATTCAGAATAATTATCGTCTCGCCCGATTTTCGCTCGCATTTCCCGTGGAATCTGAAACAATAACCCCCATCGCCGTCACCCTGCGGAGCATCCCATGCGCAACCTCCTTTCGTTTGCCGTCTGTGCTTTCCTTCTCGCCGTAACTCACCCGTCGCTTGTTGGCGCGAACGAACAACAGGTAGCCGACGTGCTCAAGGACCTCGGCACGGCCAAGGGCATCGTCGCCATTGTCAGTGACGACGCCGCGAGCTTCGTGATCCCGCTTGCCAAACGCAGCGCGTGGACGTTCTTCGTCCAGCTTCCGAAGGCGAAGGCCGACGCGCTCCGTATCGAACTCGATCGCGAAGGGTTGCTCGGCCGGCGCGTCTATGTGCAGGAGGGCATTGGCTCGGTCTATCTCGCCGACGATCTTGCCGATGCCGTCTTCGCCTTTGGCAACGTCAAACTCGCGCAATCCGAGGCGCTGCGAGCGTCACGGCCCCAGGGCGTGGCGGTGCTCGCGGGCAAGTCGATCATCAAGCCGTTTCGCAAAGACACCGATGACTGGTCGCATCCCTACCACGGGCCGGACAATAATCCGCAATCGCAAGACAAAGTGCTCAAACGGCCATTCATGACCCACTACATGGTCGAACCGTGGTACTGCCCGCTGCCGATGCAATCGGTCATCTCCGGCGGTCGAGTGTTCAAAGTCTTCGGCGACCGCTCGAGCGCCAAGCCGCAGGAGCCGTTGGTCAACAAGCTGCTGTGCATGAACGCGTTCAACGGCACCGTGCTGTGGGAGCGCGACCTGTCGCGCGGGTTCATGATCCATCGCAATACGATGATCGCGACGCCCGATACGCTGTACCTGGGCGACGACAAATCGTGCAAGTTGATCGATGCCGCCTCGGGCAAGATCCGCGACGAGATCGTCATCGATCAGCCCAACGCCGACGGCCCAACCTGGAAATGGATGGCTCTCGAAAAAGGCACGCTTTACGCGATGGTCGGCGAAAAGGAAGGCTCCGACGAACCGCTCAAGGGCGATCGCATTCGCGGGGCCGGCTGGCCGTGGTGGAAGATCAACAACTACAAGTTCGGCCTGGGCAAGAACCTCTTCGCCATCGATCCGAAATCGAAGAAAGTGTTGTGGCATGTCCGCGAGACCGAGCCAATCGATAGCCGTGGCATGGCGATGAAGAACGGCAAACTCTACTACTACAGCGAAGGCAAGTTCCTCGCCTGCGTCGATACGAACACTGGCAAACATCTCTGGAAAAATTCGAGCAAAGAGCTGCTCGACGCGCTCGGCTCGACGAAGGGCGCCCAGCACTGGTTGCTCGGTTTCGCGTCCACCGCTTATCTGAAATGCACTGACGATGCGCTCTACTTCGCCGGCCCGAATCGACCGATGCTCGTCGCCGCGTCGGCGAAAGACGGCAAGCTGCTCTGGAAGAAAGATTGCAGCGTCAAGGACGGAAGCTATCCCACCGAAGGCGGCAACGTGCAACTCGTCATCCGTCCCGACGGCGTCTACGCTCTCGGCCAGGCACGCATGAACAACGTTGACAGCAGCTATAAATTCCACCCACTCACCGGCGAAGTGCTAGCGACCTTCCCAGGCCGTGACCGCTGCACCCGCGCCACCGGTTGCTTCGACACCATCTTCACCCGCGGCGGGAAAGGCGGCAGCACGGCGGCGTTCGACGTCTCCAGCACCGAGCCGCGCATGGGCCTCATCTCGCCGATGCGTCCCGCCTGCCAGGACGGCGTCATTACCGCCCATGGCTACACGTTCTGGGGCCCCTGGATGTGCCGTTGCGACATGACCCAGCTCGGCGTCATCAGCCTCGGCTCGGCCGGCAAGTTCGACGCCACGGCGATGGCGAAGGAAGAGGAACGCCGCGAAATCTATTACGATGGCAAGTACCACGAACGCGGCGGCAACGAAGAATGGCATACCTATCGCCGCGACAACCGCCGATCGGGCACGATCTTTGAAAACATCCCCAACCAAATGAAGCACGCCTGGACCTGGACGCCCAAAGCGCCGACCATGCCCACCGCACCGATCATCGTGGACAACAACGTCGTCCTCGCCGGTTACGACGGCGCAGTGCGCGGGATCAGACTCAAGGACGGCAAGCTTGGCTGGTCCGCCTACACCGGCGGGCCGATCAAGTATTCGCCGACCTTCGCACACGAGCGTATCTACGTCGGTTCGAGCGATGGCTACATCTATTGCTTCGGCAATGGATCGAGCAAATGTCTCTGGCGCTTCCGTGCCGCGCCCGTTGAACGCACGATTCCGATCTATGGCACCCTCTCCTCCACCTGGCCGCTCGGCGGCGGCGTGCTCGTTGACAACGGTACCGTCTACGGTGCTGCCGGCATCTCCAACTACGACGGCACGCATGTCTTCGCTCTCGACGCGCGCACCGGCAAGATCAAATGGCAGCAGCACAGCGCGGCATCCAAAGACGGCGACGATCTGCCGATGGGCGGCGTCAGCGTGCAAGGGCCAATGTTGCTGCACAATAACGCCGTGCATTTCGCTTCGGGCAACACGCCGCCAATCGCATCGTATGCCATCAAGGACGGCAAGTTCACGCCAAGCGAAGCGAGCCGAGGCAAAGACCTTTACGTCCGCGAGGGCAAAGTACTCGGCAGCGGCTATCCGCTCTACTGGCGGCCCGAAGACGATCAGTTCATCAGCACCATGGAACTCGAAACCCCCGCCGGCGTGCTCGTCCTCGGCATGCCGCAAAACAACCCGGCTGGCTCGTCGGAGTTGCGCATGACCAAGGCGGGCGGCAAAGGCGTGAACGTCTGGTCGAATCCGCTGTTTCAAGAGATCGGCGCTGTCGCCATTGCCAAGAACGCGATCGTCGTGACGGGCTTGAATCGCGATAAGAAGAACGCGGAGAAGTATAGCGCGGAAGTCGCCGCCCTCGACATCAACACCGGCGTCGTCCTCTGGCGCCACCCGTTACCCGGCGTGCCCACCGCGTGGGGTTTGGCACTCGCGGGTGCTGGCGACAACATCGTCGTGACGCTCATGGACGGCCGCGTGCTGGCGTTTGCGAAGTGATGTGAATCTTTGTTTAGGAGAACCGAAATAAAAACATCCCGATTTGCCGCTTGCGGCTTAGCGCTCGATAGGCACCACATGAGCGCTAAGCCGCAAGCGGCAAATCGAAATCGGAAAGTTGTTTATTCGATTTTCCATAGCGCCCGCTGGATTCCGGCATCGCGGTGGCGCTAGACGGGGAGAGATTGACAACCGTCGTTCTCGGGTGCTATTCTGATTGATAGCAAATGCATGAGAAAAATATGCCTTCGGTTCAACCCACGTCGCCGCCTGCTGTCCCACCGCTTTATCCCGGTGATCGGCTCACGCGCGCCGAGTTCGAGCGACGCTACGAAGCAATGCCGCATGTGAAGAAAGCCGAGTTGATCGAAGGAATTGTGTTTATGCCTTCTCCTGTCCGCGTTCGCCGCCACGGTAAGCCGCACGGCATTTTCATCCTTTGGCTGGGAACCTACAACGTTGCCTCACCGGGGACTTTGTTTGCCGATAATACCACCACGCGACTTGACGATGACAACGAATACCAGCCTGACGGCTTGCTGATGATCGATCCCGAATGGGGCGGACAGGCGGTCATCACCACAGACGATTACATTGAATTCGCCCCGGAATTGGTCGGCGAAATCTCGGCGAGCAGCACTGGCTTCGATCTACATGCAAAGAAGACCGTCTACCGCCGCAATGGCGTGCGCGAGTACATCGTCTGGAGCGTTCTCGACAAGAGGCTCGACTGGTTCGTCCTTCGCTCGGGCGAGTTTGAGAGTCTGCAACCTGACGAGCAAGGAATACTTAAAAGTGAAGTCTTCCCAGGCCTATGGCTCGACGTGGCAGCTCTGCACAGCGACGACCTGCGGCGCGTTCTCGCCGTCCTGCACGACGGCCTCGTCTCGCCGGAGCACGCGGAATTCGTGGAGCGCTTGGGGTAGCAGAAGCAATGATGATATCTCCGTCTCACTTGAGTTTTGAGGATTTCTTCTCTTCGCCCAACACAAGGGCGACGAACGCGTTGATGACAATCACGGAATCGACGGTGCAATCGTATCTGAGCCGCGCACGCAGTGAGCGGTTTGATTTTGGCCGTAAGAGCTGCGCACGCAATCGGCGCTGTCCGCGGCTAAAGCCGGCCAAGACGCGAAGGACCGTAAACGGCCTTTCGGGAACACACTCGCCTGCCGCCACCCCGCTGTAAACAGCGGGGCTACACGGTGCACGGTTCAAACGCCCGTAAACGGGCGTCGGCGGTAGGCGGAGTCGTCGG
>CAMAUE010000245.1 GCA_945861245.1 Singulisphaera sp. GP187 | reverse complement strand
AGCATCTGCAAAGCGAGGGACTTGCCGTTCTCGGTCCGAAAATGGAGCGATCGCCCTTCCTTGTGCGCACGTAGAACGGGGCCGTTCCATATGATTGTCTTT
Organism: Singulisphaera sp. GP187; assembly: GCA_945861245.1. Lineage (GTDB taxonomy): Bacteria > Planctomycetota > Planctomycetia > Gemmatales > Gemmataceae > SIAQ01. Next base: position 5,486 of record CAMAUE010000245.1, on the reverse strand, counting down.
CCTTCCACCATTTCTTTGAGGCGAGCCAGGGCCTGTTTGCCGAACGGTTGATCCAGCGCCGGCGCTGCGACCCCACGGATGCCAAAGGTCGCCGGCTTGTCCGACTCCTTGCCGTTACCGTCGAGGCTAACGACCTTGAGCGTGTCGCCGTCAATCACTTCGACAACCCGACCAGGCTGCGGAGCGGCGTGGACGTTGAGAGTACAAACCAAACCTGCGACAAAGGAAAACAGAAAAGCGTTGCGATACATGAAAACCCTCAAAAAGGACACGAAAGTCGCCGCTTGCGGCGGGACAGATTACAGATCGTTCAGCCGCCCGGTGCTATCGCCGAAGCGATCGACCGGTGCGCCGACGCTGTTGAGCATTCTGAGCCAAAGGTTGGCGAGCGGCGTTTCATTGGCGTAGCGAATGTGTCGGCCTGGCCTGTGGGCGCCCCCGCCACGCGCAGGCCGCCGGCAGATCATTTGGCAAGTTGCGATTTCGGATCTAGGGCTGCGGCGACACCCGCATACGGATACTTCGACACCGTCTCCCACGCAATTTTCTGGAGCACGGCATTTTGCTCGTCGTCAAGCGGAACCTGCGCGTCTCGTTTGCCGACAAGATTCCCGTCGGCGGGGAATTTAGGTCGCATCCCTTCCGGCGATTTGCCGTGGATCGCCGCGTATGCGCAATACGCACCCAGAGCATAGATTTGATTGTTGCCATGTTCGTCGCGTTTGCCATCGAAACTGACAAACAATTGCTCCTGCTTCGTTACCTTCGGAAACTGTCCCGCCGCGACCATCCGCCGCATCTTCATCACGGCGTCGTGCAGCGGAATGATGAACACCACTTGCTTGCCAGACCGCTTGTTGGCCGTATCGACCACGGCCTCGATTGCAGCTCGCCTTTTCGCCCATTCGGCGTCGTATTTGTCCAGGTCGTCCTCGTCATGCGTACCCTTGTAGCCGCCGTGCGCCCAGGCGTGCTGTAGGTAGATCCGCACGCCCGGTTTGTGCTTTTGGACGATGTCGAAGAATTCGTCCATGGCCGGGAGCGGTGAGTGGAGTTGCACGAATCCGAGGTAGACCACATCGAAGTCGCCCTTTTCCAGGAGGTTTTTCTGCGCCTTGTCCTTCTTCAGCGCCTCGCCGATCCAGCCCTTGGTCAGGATGTCCTCTAGTTTGTTGTGTCCGAAGTTGTGAGTGTGGTGGTAGAACACTCGCGGCAACCCCATTGCTTCGAACGGCAACGTGGCGGACCAACTGTTCCCGACGTGCCACATCCGCAACGGAGCGGGTGCCGGCTTCAGATCGTCGGCTTGAACGATGTCGCCCAACGCCAGCAACGAAGCCAAGCATAACGAACACACCAAAACACGAAAACTCATCATGATGCATTGTCCCTTCAAATGGATCCCCGTCGTCATGCTGGAAAGCATGACCTACATCCCACGCAGCACTCCCGTGCTGTTGCCGACTCGTTCCACCGGCGCCCCCATGCGGTCGAGCATGCTGAGCCAAAGATTGCAAACCGGCTGCTCGCTTTCGTAGCGAATATGCCGGCCGGGGTTCAGCGTGCCGTTGCCGCGACCAGCGAGGAGGATCGGAACGTCGTAGTAGCTATGGGCCTGGCCGTCGTTGATCCCCGAGCCATAGGCGATCATGCAGTGGTCCAGCAGGGTGCCTTCGCCTTCCCGGATGTCCTTCAATTTTTGCAGAATATACGCCAGTTGGGTCACGTGATATCGCGCAATGCGAGCGTATTTCTGCTTCAGTTCGTTATCGTTCCCGTAGTGCGACGTGTTGTGGTGACCATCCGTGATGCCGATCTCCCGGTACCTCGACGCCGAGTCGAGTTCGTTGGTGAACGTGAAGGTGCAGATGCGGGTGCTGTCGGTCTGGAAGGCGAGCACCATCAGGTCGCCGAGCAGGCGAACATGTTGCTCCCAATTCTCCGGAATACGGCTTTCGGGAGCCGGTTGGTTGGGCGTGGGTGTCTGCCAGCGCAAAGCTCGCTCGATGCGTGTCTCGATGTCGCGAATCGCGGTGAAATATTCGTCAAGCTTGCGGCGGTCCGCCGTGCCGATCCGTGTCTGTAGGTCGGCGGCCTGTTCACGGACGAAATCAAGGATGCTGTGGCGTTCCTCGCGGCGAACGCGGTCGCCTTCGTCCGTCGAGAACAGCCGATCGAATACCTGCCGGGGCGATTGCATGGACATCACCGGCGTGGTCGCATCCTTCCAGGACAGATTCATGTAGCGCTGACTGTAACGCCCCTCGTGGGTGCCATCGCCATCCGCTCGCAATTCCAGCGACGGCAGCCGGGTCTGGTCGCCGACGCGGGCGGCGGCAATCTGATCGGCGGACACACCCAGGCGAATGTCGGAATCCATAGTCTGCCGCGGGCAAACTCCCGTCAAGAATGCCGACTGCGGGCGAATGTGGGCCTCGTTGTCGCGCGCCTGACAGGCGTTGTTGTGCAAGTTCGAAAGCACGCTGAACTCGCTCCGCAGGTTCGCGAGCGGTTCCAGGATGGGGGGCAATCGTTCCGGAAGACGGCCAACCTCGGAAATCGCCCAGTCGCGTTTGAGGACTCCGTGAGGAACGTAAAACATCGCCATGCGCGTGGGATGGCGTTGTTCGCCGCTCCCCCAGGCATTCGGACTCATGGCCTCAAGCCACGGCAGCGTGACGGCAGCGCCGAGACCTTTGAGTACGGTTCGACGAGATAGTACCTGTTTCATTTCTTCGTCTCCTTTTTGGGTTCGGTACCCCGAACCATTCGGAATGCATCACTTTGTGCAATCGCGCTAATCAGAGCGTGAAAGCGGTAATCGTTCTTCTCCAGATTCATGACGACGTCGTCGAGCACGGGCAGATCGTAGAATTCGGTGCTGCGGCCCACGGCATAGATGAACATCTTCTCGGCCAAATTGCGGGCAAACAGCTTCTTCTGTTCGAGCAAGATCGTCTTGAGTTCCCCCGCTCCCTTGAATTTCCTGCCGCCGGGCAGTTCGGCCGATACGTCAATCGGCTCCTTACCCACCTTCTCGCGAAACCGGCCGATCGCATCGAAGTTCTCGAAGGCGAATCCAAGCGGGTCGATGCGGGCATGGCAGGCGCCACAAGCGACGTTGGCGCGATGTTGCTCTAACCGTTGGCGCAGCGACGTCGCCTCCACTTTCTTCTTCTCCTCTAGGCTCGGCACGTCGGGAGGCGGAGGCGGCGGCGGCGTGCCGAGGATGCGGTCGAGAATCCAGACGCCGCGCACCACCGGCGAGGTTCGCGAAGGAAGCGACGTCAGCGTCAGCACACTGGCTTGTGTCAACAGCCCGCCGCGACCGGTGCCATGCAGTTGGACCCTCACAAAGGCGTCTTCGGGAATCGGCTCACCGGGATTTGCGGGATTCTTGATCTCTTTGCCGCTCACATCGCGAATTGGGTTCCCTTTCGTATCGCGAATGTTGTAATGGCGGGCGAGACGAGCGTTGAGGAACGTGAAGTCGCTGTCGATCAATTCGAGAACGCTACGATCTTCCTGGATGAGGGCTTGCAGAAACAGGTTCGTCTCGGTGAGCATGTCGTTCCGCAGCGGCTCCCATCTGCCGGTCGCGTTGAGTGAGATTTTCGTTTCGAATTCCGGAAACACCTTGGTATCGACTTCGAACTTGGAAAGCGATCGAAGCTTCAGCCACTGGGCGGCGAAGTTTTCGACCAGAGCCGCGGACTTCGGATCCGCCAGCATTCGCTTGACCTGGGCGAAAAGGTTCTGGTGAAGCTGCTTCTTGGCGGCGAGATCGAAGAGTTCCTGGTCGGGCATCGAACTCCACAGAAAGTACGAAAGCCGCGAAGCCAGGGCGTAATCGTCGAGCGGTTGGGGACCGGCGCCGGGCACCTCGGCCTCGACCCGGAAGAGGAAATCGGGGGAACTGATCACGGCCTGCATCGCGAGTGCGATTCCACTCTCCCACGGCCGTTTCTGCGTTTCGACATTGGTCAGAATCGTCTTCTGATGTTCCTTCCACTGTGCAGCCGATAGCCGGCTGCGGATGGCCTTGACGAACGCATCCTCCTCCATGAATTTCGATTTGGGCGATGGGTTGAAGGCCCGCTGAAGTTCTTGCAAAACCTCACCCGGCACTTTCAGCTCGCGCAGCTTCTTCATGTTGGCTTCGGTCAACTTGTACTGCGGAATCTGCTCCGCCATCTTGACGATCTTCATCAAGCGATCGACTTCGACCTTCCTGGCCGGCCGGCGATAGGCGCGGCCGGCGAAGCGCTCAAGGACGTGCCGCGATTTGGCGTCTCCTTCCTGTTCCTTGGGAGCCGCCAACAACTCGGCATGCATCGGCGGCATGAGAGGACCAATCAGCGCGATCTCATGCACGATGACCCCGCTCTTGTTCCGTGGGTCCTTCGGGTCGGCGTCCTCGTTCAGCAGCGCCACGCCGATTCGCATCTTGCCCGGCTTCAATCGCAAGGGAACGACATGTTCCTCGGTCGCCTCGCCGCACACGCCCTGGAAAACCTCCTTGCCATTGACCAGCAGGGCGAACTTGGGAGCTTCCTTACCGGCCTTGTATCCCTGCAGGCGTGCGACGAACTTGTATTCACCGGGATCGAGTAGGTCGAGGAGATTGGCTTCGATCGGCGTCTTCTCGCAATGCAACCGCCAGCCGTCGCCGGGAAAGTTCGGCACCGGCGGTTTGAGCGGTTTGCCCTCAGCGTCGGTGGTGAGTCGGCCCTGGTTGTTGCGTCCCTTCGGCGGCCCCGGCTGCAAGCCATGCACGCCGGCACGGCCTTGCCTGGGTGGCGGCGGCGGTTCGCCGATGACGATGGCCGCCCGCACGAGCAACTCGGCGGCGGCCATGTAGCGGTCCAGATAATGCGGCGAAAGAGCGTTCGCGTCGCCGAGGTTGTCGAAGCCGTGCGCAACGACATCGCCCGGAAAGTCATCCGCCACCGGAATCCTAACGCCGAGCAGATCGCGAATGGTCGTCTGATACTCGAACTTGCTGAGCCGGCGCATCGTCACCCGACCGGGGTCGCGCTTGCCCGAACGTGCGTAACGTTCAAAGACGCCTTTCACCCCCTTCTCGAACTGCTCGATTTCTTGCGGCGACGGTCGGGGTTTGCCCTTGGGCGGCATCTCGCCGGAGCGGACCTTTTCCACGACCGTCAGCCATATCTTGTTCGCTCTGAGGATCGAAGCGTCGTCCTTGAAGGTGTGCAGCGACAGGTCGCCCTTGGGCTTCTTCTCGCCGTGGCACTGGACGCAATGCTTCTGGACGAAGGGCACGATGACCTTCGTCACGTCAGACGAACTCTGGGCTCGGACATCGGACGGATGGACCGACACCAGAACGAATACTGGCAACAAGGTTCGCCAGAGCTTTAGGAAAGATCGTGTCACGCCAAAATCTCCGAGAGAGGCCCAGCCTGATTGACATCCCGCAATCCCACCAGCGCCGGATCGATCTCGCCAAAACTCTGGCGGCG
>CAMAUE010000244.1 GCA_945861245.1 Singulisphaera sp. GP187 | reverse complement strand
TTCGATATCGTTGGGCCTGTTCGTTCATGCGAACAGGCCCAACGCCTTTTACCGCTTACAGCTTAGCGCTCGCGCGACGTTACGTGGACGCTAAGCCGCAAGCGGCAATACGCAAGACTAAATCGTCGCCCACGGAGCCCGATTTTCGCGGCTGCGGAGGCGGTTCGCCTCGGCGTCGTTGCGGAACTCTTCACGCACCGGATCCCACGTCAGTCGGCGACGCAATTGGTAACCGATGTTGCCAAGCTGACAGACTTGCGAAGTGCGTGCGCCGATCTCGACGTCGGCGACGGGCCGTTGGCGGGAGCGAATGCAGTCGAGCCAATTCTGCCGATGGCTGTTGCCGACAACAGGCAAACGAAAATCGCGTGCACCGAGCGGTGTTGTCAGGATGCTCGTCGGCGTCGAGCGGATGACGCTGCGATCGACGTAGATCGTGCCGTCAGCCCCTTCAAACGTGCAGCCGCTTGGGCCACCGTGGAACATCTCGATGCCGTTGGCGTAGACGTAGCGAAGGCCGGTGTCGCCGCGTTCGGGGGGGTGGATTTCGGTCGGCCCGCTGGCGTCCATGTCGAGCGCCCATTGGGCGATGTCGAAGTGATGCGCGCCCATGTCCGCCAGCATGCCGCCGGCGTATTCGCGATAGTTGCGCCAGGCCGGGAAGTGCGAGTGGATATTGAGCGGGCAAAGCACATGATTGAACGCCCTCGCCGGTGATGGGCCATTCCAGAGATCCCAGTTCACGCCATCGGGTGTCGCTTCGTTCGCCAAGTCGCAGGGCCGATTGGGAGCGCCGACGCCGATGCGAACCGTGCGTACTCGGCCAATGCGACCGCTGCGGACCAGCTCAACAGCCTGGCGGAATTTGCCGCCGAACTCCGTGCGTTGCTGGCTGCCGGTTTGGAAGACGACGTTGTTCTCGCGTGCCGCCGTCACCATCGCGCGAGACTCAGCAATCGTCAGCGAGAGCGGCTTTTCACAGTAGATGTCCTTGCGGGCGCGGGCGGCGAGAATCGCGGGGATCGCATGCCAATGGTCTGGCGTACTGATAACGACGGCGTCGATGTCACGACGCTGAAGCATCTCGCGGAAATCGACATACGCCGCGCAGCCGCGATACGTGCCGGCCTTGCGTTCCGCGGCATAGGCGCGGTGGACTCGCTCGATGGCGTCCTCCCGGCGAACGCGATGCACATCGCAAATGGCGACGACCTGCGTCTGACGGTTGCCAAGGAACCCGCCGAGATGCCCGCGGCCCATCATGCCGATGCCAATGAAGCCAAGGTTGATGCGATTGCTCGGCGCTTGAGCGTTTTGGCCAAGCAACTGGCCATCGAGGATGAGCGGCGCCGCGACTCCAGCGGAGGCGGTCGCGAGAAAACTTCGCCGAGTGATTGTGCTAATTGTCGTCATAACGCATTGCTCCGTGAACCTAGTGCTATTATTGAAACCACGCCCGTTCCAATCCGGTATAATACGCATTGCCGAATATGTCCAATGAATTCGAGGAAGGTCCGATGCGTCGTTCGTTCTTACTGGTAGTCTTGGCCCTTGGATCGTTGAATCAGGCGTTAGCACAGAACGATCCGCCCGCCAGGACCGTCGCCAACTTCATGCTCAGAGATGTCACTGGCAAGGACTGGTCGCTCGCCGCTTGCAAGAACAAGGCGATCGTCATTGCTTTCATCGGCACGCAATGCCCGATCAACAACGCCTACATGCCGCGGCTCGTCGAACTCGAAACCAAGTATCGCGACAAGGGGGTGCAGTTTGTCGCGATCAATTCCAACGAACACGATTCGCTCGATAGCGTTGCCAAACACGCACGCAAGTACAAGCTGACGTTTCCCGTGCTCCGCGACGACAAACACGTTGTTGCGAATCGCTTCCGGGCGGAACGGCATCCCATCGTGTATCTGCTCGATGACAAGTACATGATCCTCTACCAGGGCCGCATCGACGATCAGTTCGGCATCGGCCATACCAAGCCGGCGGCGACGCGGCGCGATCTCGCCATCGCCATCGACGAAGTGCTCGCCGGCAAAGGCGTGACCACGGCATCGACATCGGTGCAAGGCTGTTTCATCACGCGCGTGCCCGCGGCAAAGAAAAAGTCGGACGTGACGTATACGAAGGACGTATCGCGCATCGTGCAGAATCGCTGCCAAGAGTGTCATCGCGCCGGACAGATCGGGCCGATGCCGTTGTTGACGTATGACGACGTGGCGTCGTGGTCGCTGATGATCCGCGAAGTGATCGACGAGCAACGAATGCCACCGTGGCATGCCGATCCGAAACATGGCAAGTTCAGGAATGACCGCCGGCTTTCGGAATCCGACCGCTCGACATTTCTCGCCTGGATCGACGCCGGTTGCCCCGAAGGCGACGCCAAGGACCTGCCCGAACCTCGCAGGTTCGTGCAAGGCTGGTCGATTGGCCAACCCGATGTCGTTCTGACAATGCCGCAAGCCTTCACCGTGCCCGCGAAATCGGTGCGGAATTCGATACCGTACAAGCATATGCGGATTCCCACGAACTTCGCCGAGGATCGCTGGATTCAAGCCGTCGAAGCCAGGCCTGGCAATTATGAGGTCGTGCACCATATCATCGCTTACATCGCCCAGAGCGGGAAGCGTTTGAAGAGCGCATCCGACGGCATCGGCAGCGGCATGCTCGTTGCCTATGCTCCTGGCGATCTCGGCTCGATCTTCCCGGCGGGCGGCGCCAAGAAACTGCCCAAAGGCGCGGAGATCGTATTGCAAATGCACTACACGCCGACCGGAACCGAGCAAACCGACAAGTCGTCCATCGGCCTGATCTTCGCCAAGAAGCCACCAGAAAACGAAATCCGAACCCGCGCCATCACCCAGCAACTCTTCATGATCCCGCCCAACGCCGGCGATCACAAAGTCGTCAGCGCGACGACGTTTGCCAAGGACGCCGTACTCTACAGCCTGTTCCCACACATGCATCTGCGCGGTAAGAGTTTCAGTTTCGAGGCGATCTATCCCGACAAACGCCGTGAGGTGCTGCTCAACGTGCCGCACTACGATTTCGGTTGGCAGTCGAACTACATCCTCGAAAAGCCGCTGCGATTGCCCGCCGGCACGCGCATCGAATGCACGGCCAAGTTCGACAACTCGCCGAAGAACCCGAACAATCCCAATCCGAAAGCCTACGTTTTCTGGGGCGAACAGACCTGGGAAGAAATGATGATCGGCTTCGTCGATTACGCTATTGTGGAATCGGGCGGCGAAAAAAAATAGATTAAACACAAGCGGCAGGGGTGAGGTACTCCGAACCCCTGCCCTCAATCGTTGGAATAAGTTCACCCCAGGGGTTCGGAGTACCTCACCCCTGGGCTTGGCGGGTTTTCATGAAAGTCCTCGTTATTGGTAAAGGCGGGCGCGAGCACGCTTTGGTCTGGAAACTGGCCCAGTCGCCGCGCGTCGATCAGGTCTTCTGCGCTCCGGGCAATGCTGGCACGGGTATCGACGGCATCAACGTGCCGATCGATCCCAACGACTTCGAGTCGCTCCTCCGCTTTGCCAAAAAAGAGGCGATCGGCCTGACCGTCGTCGGTCCCGAGGACCCGCTCTGTAATGGCATCGTCGATGCGTTTCAGGCTCATGGGCTGCGCATTTTCGGCCCTGCCAAATCCGCGGCCAAACTCGAAGGCAGCAAGGTCTTCGCAAAAAAAATGATGCGTCACGCGGACGTGCCGACGGCCGAGTTTAAGCTATTCGATCATCCGGAGACAGCGCGGGCCTGGATCGAAACCCGCGAGTATCCCGTCGTCGTCAAGGCAGATGGATTGGCCGCGGGCAAGGGCGTCATCGTTTGCAGCACGAAAGAGGAAGCGATCGAGGCCGTCAACCGCATCATGGTACGCGAGGAGTTTGGCCGAGCCGCGGGCCGACAGATCGTCGTCGAAAAGCGACTCGATGGCGAAGAAGTCAGCGTTCTCGCCTTGGTCGCTGGCCGAACGATCGTGCCGCTCGCGCCGGCGCAGGATCACAAACGAGCTTTCGACGGCGACACCGGGCCCAACACCGGCGGCATGGGCGCCTACTCCCCTGCCCCGCTCGCCACACCCGAGCTGCTCAGCGAAATCGAAACGCAAGCATTCATCCCCATCGTACATGCCATGAAGCGGGCGCGAACCCCCTTCCGCGGCCTCCTCTACGCCGGCGTACTCGTCAGCAATCAAGGCCCGCGTGTCCTCGAATACAACTGTCGGCTCGGCGATCCCGAAACGCAGCCGGTTCTCATGCGGCTCAAGAGCGACCTCTGCGAACTGCTCGAAGCCGTCGTTGACGACACACTCGGCGACTTCACGCCCGAACAAATCGTCTGGGACCCGCGCCCCGCCATCTGCGTCGTCATGGCGAGCGGCGGCTACCCCGGCCAGTACGTCCGCGGCAAAATGATCCAGGGCCTCGAAGACGCCGCCAAGGTTCCCGATGTCAAAGTCTTCCACGCCGGCACGAAACTCGAACCCGGCGGCATGGTCACCACCGACGGCGGCCGCGTCCTCGGCGTCACCGCGATCGGCGACACCCTCGCCGACGCCAAGGCCCGCGCCTACGAAGCCATCGCCAAAATCAGCTTCCCCGGCGGCTTCTACCGCAAAGACATCGGCGATAAAGCGATTACGAAAAGCGTGCAACTTCCTCCTCAAGCCCCAGGATGATCGCAGCGATTCCTGGGAGTCCCTAAGAGCGGAGGTAGGTTGCATGGTTGCAATGTTCCTTGAGCGGAGGCCCTAAGAGCTAAGGTAGGTTGCATGGTTGCAATGTTCCTTGAGCGCCGCGACTTCTGCTTCGAGGCGCGGAACGTGCCAACCGGATCGCGGTAGGGCCCTTTTAGCCGCAACAGTAGCATTTGCCGACCGAATCCGAACGTGCCTTAACCGCCGAGGCCCAGACTTCCAGGATAGTTGCCTTCACTAATACCGCCGCCGGGAGTTGGTGGGGGCGCCTTCGGTCAGCATGTGCTGGGATGCCATAAGCTTGCAGAAGAAACATACGCATCTGATGGCAAATTCATGATTGGTCAAATGCGAGAGGTCAAAGACTTCATAGGTCGAATATGGGATTTGACGTATGGTAGCCCCCTAAGACGTGAGAAAGGTTGCATGGTTGCAGTGTTTCGGCCAATCAATAGCCAGCCCAGAAGGGCGTCGGCTTCGCGGCCGTTGCTGAGCATGTCAAGGAATGGACGCCGCGCCGCCGAAGTCACCGTCATGCGGTCTTCGTCGGTGAGGTCCTTGACCTTGCCGGCCTTCACTGCATCGGGAATTTGGCAGAATGTAAGGACACTACTCGCTGATCCCAACCATGAACTTCACCACAGAGACACAAAGGCACCGAGAAGGGCATCGGAAAAATGCGAAGCTGCTCCCTAAGAATTGACGACTGTAGCCAACAAAAACCAGTAGTGCCCAACTCCCAGTTCTTCACATTCTCTCTGTGTCTCTGCACCTCTGTGGGTTCATCCGAAAAACGCGTATTCTGTAGTTGAAAAAGTGAACATGCTTTCATTTCATGGGGTTATCACAACAAACCATGAGGAGATCGCATGTCCACCATCCTACTCTATCGACGCTTCGGTATCTTCGGCTACAACTTCGTTAAA
>CAMAUE010000243.1 GCA_945861245.1 Singulisphaera sp. GP187 | reverse complement strand
TAAGCTGGGGTACTAGGATTCGAAGCTACTTCTTCCACATTTCACGTACGTTGCATTTGCAGGTCGACTGCGTTGCAAATGCTGTTTGAAACGACTCTTGCGTGCTCTGAGGGCTTCGTTTACATTGTACGCACGTTGCGTATGGGCGGGCAATATGCCACGCATTTCCCACGCATTTTTTTCCGCGTGCGTTAGGTTCAAACGGACTCCGAACGACTCCGAGCCCCTTCAAACGATCAGGTTGAAAACGATGAATGTCGCCGAGGTGAAGAGAAAACCGCAACGTACACGCAAAGCAACTTCGATGTCGTCCTCATTTTGCCCTCCCAGGCTGTCCTGTGGCAATCTTGGCAGCCGTGTGGTTCGGGGCCGACAGGGATCCCGACGACTTCCTCATCTCGGGGTGGCAGAGTCCACCAAAAGGATCATGAAGCTGGAAGTAGCGCGGGCGATGCTCGAATATCAAGGCAGCTTTCATTCCCCAGTTATTGACGCATTCGTCAGCGCCAACGGTGGCGCGGAGCAAGAGGGGGCGTCGCGGGGAGGCGAGGGAACACTGCTTCCAACGCTCACGAAGTTCTTGCTTTGCCACGAACCAAAGCGGTGAGGCTTGCAGAAGGCCAGCGAACGGAATAGCCGCACAGGTTGGATTCATGGACGCCTCCATCGTTGATAACGCAACAGCTTTAAGTAACCCATCGACTCGCGCTTTCGCCGCCCGATTGCAACTTTTCCTCGGACTTTACCTTATTCATTCTCGGGGCGGTTCTTGACGTTCAGGACGAGCAGGCCGCCGATGAAGAGGGTCGCGGCCAGAACCAGGTAGCCAGCGGTGAAGCTGCCGGTAGCCGTCTTTACGTATCCCACGATCTGCGGCCCCAACATGCCGCCCAGGTTGGCGACGGAGTTGATGAGGGCGATGCCTCCCGCGGCGGCGGCGCCGGTGAGGAACTGCGGTGGCAGCGTCCAGAACGTCGGTAACATCGACTTCATGCCGGTGAGCGTCACGGCCACTCCCGCGACGAAGAGCCAACGCGAATCAAGGCCGGGGATGGCCAACGACCCAGAGGCTGCCATGGCAATCGTCAACCAGCCCAGTGCCGCGGCAAAGGCCGAACAAGCGACATGCCAGCGGCGTTCGCCGGTTTGGTCGGAGTGTCTGCCGACAAGAATCATGCCGACCATGGCGATCACGCTCGGGGCCGCCGCGAGCAGGCCGATCTGGAAAGGCGACCAATCCGGAAACTGGCTTTTCAGAAACGTCGGAATGTAGAAACCGTAGCTGTTGTCGCCCATGGCGACCGTGAAATAGATGGCGATCAACAGCCAGACGCGAGGATCGAGAAACGCGGCCCCGAGCGAGTGACTTCGACCGTGCGACGATTGGCTGCGGTCGCTCTCGATTTGCTGAACTAGCCAGGTTCGCTCGGCGGGGGTCAGCCAGGCGGCTTGCTCGGGGCGGTCGGTGAGGTATGCAAGCGTAACGAATCCCAGGGCCACGGCGGGCAGCCCTTCGAGCAAGAAGACCCATTGCCAGCCCCACAATCCGCCGACCTGGTCCATAAACTCGAGAATGAAACCCGAGATGGGGTTGCCGATCATCCCTGCGATGACGCCGCCCAGCATGAAATTTGCAACTGCGCGGGCACGCACCCGGGCCGGGAACCAGTCGCTCAGGTAGAAAATGATGCCAGGAAAAAAGCCGGCCTCGGCCACGCCGAGCAACACGCGCAGTGCGGCAAAGCTCCACGGGCCGGTAACGAACATCATCGCCGCCGAGATGAGGCCCCAGCTGACCAGGATGCGCGCGATCCATGCGCGCGCCCCCATTCGCAGCAGGATGAGATTGCTCGGCACCTCGAAGAGAAGGTAGCCGACGTAGAAGATGCCCGCTCCCAGCGCGTAGGCCCCTTCGTCGAGCACGTCAGGTCTTCGGGGGCAAAGTGCGGAAGCCGTCAGGATCGGCCCGTCTCCGAGCGGTGAACCCATCAATCCCACCGTGATTGCAGCTAAAGTCTCAGGGGTGAGCTGCTGGCCAACCATCTGCAAGCGAGCGATGCCGATGTTGGTTCGGTCAATCAGGTTGATGACATACAGCAAGAAGAGAAAAGGTAGAAGCCGCCATGCCACCTTGCGGAAGACGGCTGCCTCGCTCGGCACGTTCATCGATGTTGCCGCGGTGTTGACGATGTCCGACATCCACCACTCTCGCTTCCTGGGAGCAGCACGCGCGACCTACCCCGTGCTGTTTTCCGTTTGGTTCTTGCCAAGGTCGATTGTAGTATTATCTGATATTATGGCGATTCGTTCAAAAATACGGAGGTGGTTCATGACCCCGACTCAATACAGGGGAAAGCTAACCGTGCAACGCAGCGCCGCGGCGGCGCTATTGGCGGCGGTTGCCGTGTTGCTCTTGATCGACCATCGTCCACTCGCGCGTCCGGCGCAAGCGGGAGACGAGTCTTCCCGGTTCGTCGATTTGTCGCTGCTGGTCGCGCCCGACTATCCCTGCACCTGGCCGACGTTTCCCGCGTTTCAGATCAACCATTACCAGCAGATCGGCCCGCGCAGCGCCTATAACAGCGACATCCTGGTGATGGACGGCAACACCGGCACGCAGCTCGACGTTCCTGCCCATTCGGTGACGCCGCCGAATTCCGGATTTCCCAACGCCGGCTGGGCCGGCGCGGTGACAACCGAGAAAGTGCCCGCCTGGCAGTTCGTCGGCGAGGCGTGCGTCGTTCATTGCACGGACTTGCTCGATTCGACTCCGAACGGCCGCAGCGGCCTGATCACCCAAGAAAGGATCAAGCTTTGGGAAAAGAAAAATCGACCGCTGGGACCGGGCGACGTCGTTCTCTTCCGCAGCGGGTTCAGCGACAAGCACTACAAGCCGCTCCCCGAAGGCCGCGGATTCGCCGCCGACCCGGTCGCCGGCAAGTCGCCGGGTTGGCCCGGTCCTGATCCTGGCTGCATGGAGTATCTCGCGACTCGCAAGGTGATGACGCTGGGGATCGACAGCACCAGCATGGGGCCGATGCCCGACCTGGCCGAGCCGACGCACTACGCCGGTCTGAAACACGGGATGATCTGGACGGAAAGCGCGACGGGGCTTGGCGCCTTGCCGACGACCGGGGCGTTCTATTGCATGATGGGTCCCAAGCACGTCGGCGATCCCTATTCGGAAGGCCGGGCCTTCGCGATTGTCGGCGGCCCACTCGCCAAACGCTTGATCGCGTCCGCACGTAAGAAGAATGTGGTGGACCTGTCCGTCGGCCTCGCGGACAACTTGCCGACATCATGGCCCGGCCGGGGCGTCGGTAATCATCGCCAGGCCTACATGACCATCTTCTTCGGCAAGAACCCCAACACCCGCACCGCGTTCCCGATGCACATGTTCGACAGCAACGCCGGCACGCACCTTGTGCCCCCGGCCTACGCGCTGCCGCCGAAAGGGTTCGATTCCAAGAATTACGCTCCCAACGTTCAGGAATGGTTGAGCGAGTACGAAAAAAAATATGGTCCGCGCGGGACGAGCGACGTCACCGCAGAGAAGGTTCCGATCGCGCAGACCTGCGGGCCGGCGCGCGTCATCGATGTCAAGCACCTCCTCGGCACCATCCCGAAGGACCAATGGCCTGCCTCGCCGGAGATCACAAAAGCTGAAATTCAAAAGCACGAAAAGAAGTACGGACCGTTGAAGGCCGGCGACATCGTCATCTTCCAGAGCGGCTGGAGCGACCAATACTACAAGCCGCTCCCGAAAGGCAGCGCCTGCATGGAGGAACCGCTCAACGGTACGCGAGAAGGTTGGCCGGCACCAGGGCCTGACGCGATTCAGTATCTAGCAGGCAAAGGCATCCGCTGCGTCGCGACCGACGCACCGAGCCTTGGCGGTGTCGAGCCGAAGCGCGCCCTATGGACCTACTGGGCGCTTGGAAGCAACGGCATGGTCGGCGTCGAGTTCCTGACCAACCTCAGCAATTTGCCGGGGGACGCCTACTTCCTGTTCGCCGCGGGAAAGATTCAAGGCTGCCACGGTGGACCAGGCCGAGCGATCGCGCTGCACTAAACGGCGGAGATTTTCATTCGATTTGATCACTGAGGAGAATCATGAAAGAGGTCGTCTTGGTAAGCGGCGGCAGTGGCTTTATCGGAACCTGGGTTCTGCGCGAGCTACTGGCTCGTGATCTTTCGCCCGTCGTTTTTGACGTGGCCGATCAGCCGGACCGCTGGCGGCGAATCCTGGACGCAAGTGCAGACAGGGTTATCTTCGTCCAGGGCAGCCTGCTCGATCGAGAGCGCCTGCATCAGGTATGCGACGAGCATCGCGTCACGCGTTTCATTCACCTGGCGGCACTGCTCACGCCGGCATGCCAGCGCGATCCCTGGGCCGGCTGCCAAGTCAACGTCCTCGCCGGCGTGGCGCTGTTCGAGGAGGCGCGGCGGCTGGCCGGCCAGATTCGCGGTCTCGCCTACGCCAGCAGCATCGGCATTTTCGGTTCGGAACCCGACGATGCGGGCTCGTCCGCCCTCGGAACCGGCAATCAACCTCCGAACTTCTACGGGGCGTTCAAGAAGGCGTTCGAGATCATTGCCGAGCAATACTGGCGTCACTTCGGCATCGCCTCGTTAGGCGTCAGGCCGCATGTCGTTTATGGTCCCGAACGTGATCAGGGACTGACGGCCGGCCCCTCGCTTGCGGCTCGCGCCGTGGCCCATGGGGAACCGTACACGATCAACTACACGGGCCGAGCGGGGTACGATTACGTCGAGGATGTGGCCAAGGCCTTCGTCCGCGCCGCCCTGGAGACGCCGCCCGGAGCGAACGTGGTCGATCTGCCGAGTTCGCAGGTCACGGTCGACGAGATCGTTGCCGCCATCAAGACGGTCGTCCCCGGGGCATCGCTACGGATCGACGGGCTGCCGATCCCTTTGAACATCCCGCCACATCTGCGCTGGATCACCACCTTGTTTCCGGACTGGCAGGCTACGTCGTTGCTTGATGGGATGCGCAAGACCATTGATTTCTACCGTTCGCAATAAACAACAGCCAGTCTCCGTCAAAAATCCCGTGTATACCCGGCCGTCCAGCCGCCATCGACGGTGAGGATGTGGCCGTTCATGTAGCTGTTTTCCGGGTCGGCCAAAAACAGGGCGGCGACGGCGATCTCGTCGGTCGTTCCAGGTCGGCCGAGCGGGACGTGGTCGAGCATCCGCTGGACGTTGTCGCGGAACTTGCCCCCTTCGGCATAAAACAATTGCCTGGTTCCTTCGGTGAGCGTCGAGCCGGGAGCGATGCCGTTGACGAGAATGCCGTGCGGTCCCAGTTCCAGGGCCATGGCGCGCGTAAGGTTCACGACGCCGGCCTTGGCCGCCACGAAGGCGCACTGCAGCCGCAGCGGAACCAGCCCGACAATGGACGCGATGTTGATGATGCGCCCGACGCCCTGTTTTCGCATCACCCGGGCGGCGAAGCGGCTCACCTCGTAGAGGCCCGTCAGATCGACGCTCAAGAGACGATCCCACTCCGCGCGGGGAAACTCATCGATCGTGACCCGATGGGCGAGCGTGTTGACGCCGGCATTATTGACGAGAATGTCGAGCCGGCCGAACTCCGCGACCACTTGGCCGATGACCGCTTCGATCTCGTCCGCGCGGGTGACATCCATGCGCAGCCCTTTCGCGCCGGCGGTTCGTGCAGCGGCGGCTTCCGTCGCGGCCGGATCGAGATCGGTGTAGATTACCAGGCTGCCATTGGCGCCGAGGCGATCCGCAATGGCCTGGCC
>CAMAUE010000242.1 GCA_945861245.1 Singulisphaera sp. GP187 | reverse complement strand
GCCCAGAGTCCGTAGGCCCAGCGTTCCCAGCGGTTCTTTTTGTAGTGGTGTTGCAATTCGCGTAAGCCAATGAGCATATGCGGAATGTTGATCTTCACCGGACACGCTGACTGGCACGCGCCGCACAACGACGACACGTGCGGCAGGTGCGGATTCTCGGCGACGCTGTCGTAGAGCGGCGTCAGGATGCTGCCGATCGGCCCGGAATAAACGCCGCCGTAAGCATGACCGCCGATGCGGCGATAGACGGGGCAGGCGTTCAGGCACGCGCCGCAGCGGATGCACTGGAGACTTTCGCGGAACGGCGTCGCCAGCACGCGCGATCGGCCATTGTCGAGTAGCACAAGGTGGAATTCGTCCGGCCCGTCGAGTTCGTCGGCTTTGCGCGGGCCAGTGATGATCGTCGTGTAAACGGAAAGCGTCTGCCCGGTGGCGGCGCGGGCGAGCAGTTTGAGGAAGGCAGGCAGGTCTTCAAAACGCGGTATCACTTTCTCGATGCCCATGATCGCGACGTGGATGCGCGGGCAGGTCGTCGTCAGTCGGCCGTTGCCTTCGTTTGTCACCAACACAATCGTGCCGGTCTCGGCGACGGCGAAGTTCGCTCCGGTGATGCCGAGGTCGGCTCGGCGAAACTTTTCGCGCAAGACCACCCGGCCCTTCATCGCCAGCGACTTCGGATCGTCGGCGAGCAATTCGCCGAGATGCTGCGACATGATGCGGGCGATGCTTTCGCGCGTATGGTGCACCGCCGGCGCGACGAGATGCGACGGGCGTTCGTTGGCGAGTTGGATGATGTACTCGCCGAAATCGGTCTCCGCGACTTCGACGCCGGCCTGTTCGAGAGCTGGGTTGAGATGGATTTCCTCGGAAGTCATCGACTTCGATTTGACAGCGAGCTTGCACTTGCCCGCCTTGGCGATCTCGACGACGATTCGGCGAGCTTCGTCGGCATCGGCTGCCCAATGAACCTTGCCGCCGAGCCTTTGCACCGACGCTTCGAGTTGTTCGAGATAGGTGTCGAGATGGGCGAGCGTGTGCTCCTTGATGCGCTTGGCGTGATCGCGAAGGTCGCTCGAATCTGCCAACGCCGCATACCCACGGCGATTGCCCGCGAGGAGCGTATCGGTGAGCCGAGTTAGCGCCGTTTGCAATACGGGATCGGCGAGGGCTTGCGCGGACGCACCGGGGAAGTCGTGATGCTCGTGCTGTGCGTAGTTGGTCATGGCGTTAGTATACGTTTAGCCGCTCGCCTTCGGCGAGCGCGGACAATTCCCATTCGCAACGAACGGGTAAGCGCCGCGTCCGCGCTCGCCAAAGGCAAGCGGCTAAACGTTGGGAGGCCCGATCTGCAGATACCGCGCTCCATGTTTCGCCGCCAACTCGCGGCAGCGCTGAGCGAACGCCTCCGCCCCAACATCCGCCGCGTAGCCGAGCGGACCGCCGCGATGCGTGGCCCAACCCGTCAGGCTAATAGCGCAATCGAGATCGTCGGCGTCGTCCACGATCCGCTCGGCGAGGCAGCGGTGCGCTTCCAACACCGTCAACGTGACGAGCCGATTCTGTATCCACGTGAATAACTCATCGCGCGAAAGAAAAGGCATCGGCGTGGTCGGCTCGCCCTGGCTTTGCGCTTGCCAAAGCTCTTGGCTCTCCAAGCTTGGCCGCGGGAACCTGGCTTGGGAGCGGTAGAAGCCTTGATCGCCGTTTGCTCCGGTCCAGCCTTTTTTGGTCATGAGCACGAAGCCGGTTTCAAAGCGAATCCGTTCGCCGAAAATCGGTTGCATCTGCTTGATCGCGTCGGCGATTCGATCCAGGCCGTACGGATCCATGATTTCGCACGGCCCCTCTTTCATGCCGAAACGGATCATGGCGGCGTCGATGTCGGCGATACGCACGCCTTCGCGAATGAGCACGCCGACTTCGTTGAACATCGGCAGCCAAACCCGCAGCGCCAGGCCGCCTGCGCGATCGGCTACGTTGAGGCAGGAATAACCGAGATCGCTTGCCAGATTACGAACGCGGTTGACATTCTCCGCCGGTGTTTTTGCGAAGGGAACGATCTCGGCAAGCGTGCTCGGTTCCCACGATTTGAATGTGCGCAAACCGAGCAATCGCGTCGGCTCGCGCAGCTTCTTGGCCAGCGTCGCCATTTCATGGGTTGCGTGAAGCGACACGATCACTGCCTTGGCTGGGATCTCCTTCTCAGCCCGTTGATACAATTCCGTCGTGTGCAAAACCTCTCCCGTGCTCGGATCGAGCACGAATTCGACATCCTGGAAATGGCCCCAGTTGGTCGTGCCTTTCAATTTGCTGGTAAAGGCTCGCGCGGCGTCGGACGTCATGAGGCCGACTTCGACATTCTTGGCGAGAAATTGGGCGATCCCCGTCATCGCGGTGCCGAGTGCCGCTTCGTCCGGCGCTTGCATTACGACGTGATAATTTGCCGAGACACATTGCAGAAGCAGCGTGAGCGCGGCATCGTCCGCGCCGATGATGCCGACGGTTTGCTTTTTTTGTTTTCCAGATTTCTGGGGAGCACGTTCGCGCCAGCGATCTCGGCGATTGAGCAGCCGCAGAAAATGGTGCATCATCGGCGAGGCGGCGATCTGAGCTATCGCGTCACGCTCGCCGGCCTCGCAGACGTCGATCGGCTTATTCGCATAAGTATCGCGCAGGCGTTGCAGGAGAATCGCAAACGACATCATCCCACTGGGTATGCGCGTGCGCAACATGCGTTCGTAACCACGCATCATGAACCCTCGGCCCAGACGCGTGTTCTCCAGCCAGCGTTGTCGCCAGGTTCGAGACGGAAACGATGATGGATCGCGTTTCTGAGGCGACTCAAGAAATGATGGCGGATCACTGTCGAAATCCTCGACAACTTCATCCACCAGACCTTCCAGCCAAGCTCGGCGAGCCGTGTAGTGATCGCCGAACAGCCACAGCGCCATGGAGTTGGCCAGGCCGACGCGCCGAGGCAGCCGAAAGGTTGCGCCCCAGCACGGCACTTTGCCCCAGTTCTGCGCTGTGAAGATAAAGTCGACCTCGCCACGAGCCAGCGCCACGCGATAGTCGCACGCCAGCGCCAGCTCCAGTCCCTCGTCGTGGCATGTGCCGCCGATCACCGCGACGCTAACAATCGGCGACTCGGCGAGCTTTCGGCACACCTGCTGGCCGCGCTCACACCAATGTCGAAACTGTTCGGGCGTCCAATCCTTGCAGCGAGCATAGGTTGTTCCGGTGCAGAACACGCCGGGCTTGGCGGATTGGAGGATGAGTAGGCGGAAGCCGTCACTAGCCAGCGCATCGAGAGCACGGTCGATGTCGTCAAGCATCGCCAGATCAAGAGCGTTGTCGGCACTGCCTGGATGATCCAGAACCAGACCGGCGACGCCGTCGTCGAGTCGCGCGGTTCGGACGTGTTTTCCCTGAAAAAGAGCCATGAATGCAATATATGATCCGCACGGCGATTTCGTTTAGCCGCTCGCCTTTGGTGAGCGCGGCACTCTTGCCGGCGTTGGCGAGCTTCATCCCCGCGCTCGCCAAAGGCGAGCGGCTAAACGGGCCCTCACTTCTTCTTCCGCAACGAATCGCCCAGATCCGCGCGCATCCGATCCGCCAGCATTTCGAGCCGTCGCACGACATCGGGGTTGCCTGCGGCGACGTCGGTCTTCTCGCTCAGGTCATTGGCCAGATTGAAAAGCTCCAGGCCCGCTTTGACGTTCTTGTACAGCCCCGGTTGACCGTCCGCGCCCGGCTTGTTGCCTTCCATCGTGCGATAGGTGCGCGGAAAGTAGAGCTTCCAATCGCCGGAGCGGACGCCGTGCAGTTCGCTGCCCCAATAGAAGAAGTAGGCGTCGTGCGGGCTTTTGGCGTTGGGTTCGCTCCTCAACAACGGCATGATGTCTTTGCCATCGATCTTGCCGGCGGGTAGCTTCGCACCGGTCAAGCGGGCGAGCGTCGGCAGGATGTCGATCGTCATCGCGGGTTCGTGTTGCGTTTTGTCGGCGGGGATTCGGCCCGGCCAGCGGGCGATGAACGGCACGCGGACGCCGCCTTCCCACGCCGTGCCTTTGCCTTCGCGCAGCAACCCCGCGATACCCGAGTGGTTGCCATAGCTCAGCCAGGGGCCATTGTCGGAGGTGAAGATGACAAGCGTGTCGTCGTCGATGCCCGCCAGTTTCAAGGCATTGAGAAGCTCGCCGACCGACCAGTCGATCTCGTCGATGACGTCGCCATACAACCCCGCCGCCGACTTGCCCTTGTGCCGTTCCGAGACAAACAACGGCACGTGCGGCATGTTGTGCGCGACGTACAGGAAGAACGGCCGATCCTTGTTCTTTTGGATGAACTGCACGGCTCGCTGCGTGTATTCGGTCGTCAGCTTCGTTTGGTCGGGATTAAACTCGATCGTCTTCTCGCCGCTAATCAACGGCAAGTCGGGGAACTTTGCCGTCGGGTGCTTGGGCCACATGTCGTTAGAGTAAGGCAGGCCGTAGTATTCATCGAACCCGCGTTGCGTCGGCAGGTATTCGCGGAGATGGCCAAGATGCCATTTGCCGACCATGCCGGTCGCATAGCCGAGGGTTTTGAGCATCTCGGCTATGGTCATATGTTCGCGGGCCAGGCCGGCCTTGGATGCGGGACCGAGCGCTCCGAGGATGCCCGTGCGATTGGAGTATTTGCCCGTCATCAGCGCGGCCCGCGACGCCGAGCAAACCGCCTGCGACACGTAAAAGCTGGTGAACCGCACGCCCTGTTTGGCCATGCGATCGAGGTTCGGCGTCTTGATCTTCTTGTTGCCGAAGCAAGCGAGATCGCCGTAGCCCATGTCATCGGCATAGATAACGATGACGTTAGGAACCCGCTTCGGCGCTTTCTCCTGGGCCAGAATGGGCGAGGCGAATGCGAACAGACTGATGATCGCAGTGACGAAGAATCGTGTCGCCATTACAGACTTCCTTTTAGGTCGGTGGGTTAGGCTTAAGAACTCACCACAGAGAGCACAGAGGACACCGAGAGAAACAAGAACATTATCTACGACGACACACTTTGACTGAAGAGTTTTCTGAAAAAAACGATTCGATAATTCTAGCTCATCTCACACTCTTTCCTGGCATTTCTCTGTGCTCTCTGTGCTCTCTGTGGTGAATATTTCCGATCAGCTATGCACCCGTACGAGGTCCTCGCCTTCCGCGATAATCGCTGATTCCGCAATCGCCAGCTCGGCCAGGCGGGCTTTCACTTTGTCCTCGTGCGCGAACTCGGTCGCCAGGCGGACGTAGGTGCTGTGATGCCTCGCCTCCGACTCGAACAGGTCGCCGAAGAATTTCGCCAGCTCGGCATCGGGCAGATGATCGCGCAATAGGCCGAAACGTTCGCACGACCTCGCCTCGATCAGCGCGGCCACCAACAAGCGATCGACCGCACGTGCGGGTTCTTGCTTGTCGATCATGGCGTGCAGACGTGCGCCATATTGGCTGGGCGGCAGCTTGCGGAAGCGGATGCCTCGGCGATCCAGCAAATCGAGCACCAGGCGGAAATGGCTCAGTTCCTCCTGCACGATGTCGCTCATCGCCCGCACGAGATCGGTGTGATCGACATACGCGAACAGCAAATTCATCGCCACGCCAGCTGCTTTCTTCTCGCAGTGCGCGTGGTCAATCAACAACTCGTCGATGTTGGTGGATACTTGCGTCAACCAACGCTCCGGACTGGGTGCATGCAGATTCAGCATATCGGCATTATATGACGCGTTTCCCGTGCGCGGCTTGGCCCGAATTATTCGCCGCAAAGAACGCCGAGGAAAGGCAACCGTGTGTGGGAAAACAACTTGGATCACTGCTGTCCGGCTAACGGTTTTAGATTTTGACGCAAGTTATGCTACAACAATGACCTAGGTTCGGTTATGGCTGTTTTCGATTTCAACTCGGTCGTACATTGGAGTCATTCTTTCCGCCTCAACGTCTGGCGTGGGATGACCT
>CAMAUE010000241.1 GCA_945861245.1 Singulisphaera sp. GP187 | reverse complement strand
GAGGTGCCACGCCAACGCTTTGGCGTGCCTCGCACAAAGTGGTGGCTCCCGGAACCTGCGTTTGGCGGCGATGCAACCATCGGAACACTTGCCTATAACAGTCAGAGCTATGAATCGCCATTCCGATGACAAACCAGACGACGAAAAGGCGTGGCAACCGTTTGCAGTAGCGTTGGTTCGGATGACACCGCCGCAAAACTGCTTGCACGGTTTTGCGGGAAATGATACGCTTCAGACCCGCGACGCGTTCGTCCGAGGGCAGTGCCGCAACGCGACAAACTTCCTTGTTAAGACCAAGCATCGTAGCCTCCTTGCCAGATGGGGTTTAGGTCACACCATCATGGCGGGAGGCTGCTTTTTTTGCACTGTCAATTGAACGGTATTGCGTTTAAACCCGTAACCTGATTATTGCAACGTTCCAAGCAACCCGCGACGCACATCAACCCAAGTCACATTGGAACAGATGTCATGGCCGAATCGAAAGATTCGGCCTTTTCGTTTTTGCACGTCGAATGCGTCCTGTCGGAAAGGCGACGTCCGGTCGCGATAAACTCCCATCCGTCGCATCAAGAAACCAACCTGATAGGGAATTATGGGTAATGCTTGAGCAGCCTTCCGAAGGGAAGGGGTCCAGTAACTATGCCTCGCAACTCGGAAAGGATTCGCATGGAGGGAGTATCTGCCCGCCGCTTTTGGTGGCTTGGGGTTCTCGGATTGATGTGCCTTATCACATCCGGCGAAGTGCATGCGTGGGAACGGCCCCCGGTAAAAGTCAACACGGTGTTTCAGTTTCGTGTGGAAGTTAAATTCGGACCAGAGATTCAACGACCAACGGCACCGTGGTACGCCTACTTTCCAGCCGATCCGCGTTCGCAGATGTCGCCGCAGACCAGTCCTTACCCGCCTTGGCCTACGCAATTCCCGCCACAGGGCCAGCCGCCAGGTTCTACGAATGAAGCGCCGAAGCAAGGGCGCGCCCCGCAAACGCCGCCGAATTCGATGCTCACCCAGCACCGGACCGGCTATTCAACTTACGGGACGTCCATTCAGCCCGTCGGTTATGTCCCCACTCAAGTACCGAGTTATTGGTACCAAAATCGATAGAAGCAACCGGATTGGGGGACGATGAACCTCGCGAGTGACCCTCGCGGGGTTCGTTTTTTTCTAGGACTACACTTCGCGCGGTTTGAATTGTCGCATTGGTGGCACAGACAGGAATGTCTGCGCCACCGGTCAATTGATCGGACAAGTCTAGCCGTTCAATGTATACATTGAAAAATAACTCGGTTGGGGGACCGCCAGGAATCATGGCAAGTCGATCAGCGTTGCTGTTCGGAAGAATTGCCCGATTTCGATGACACTTCTCACCCATCTTCACTCCAACATTAACCACAGAGGCACAGAGACACAGAGAGAATGCGAAGAACTGGGAGTAGGACACTACTGATTTATGTTGACTACAGTCAGCCATTCATAGGGAGCAGTTTCGCATTTTTCCGATGCTTTTCTCGGTGCCTCTGTGTCTCTGTGGTGAAGTTAATGGTGGGGATCAGCGAGAAGTGTCATTTCGATTCGGCCTCTTTCGCTTTGAATTTTTGATATTCAAGGGCCGCAATATATCGGCCATAGTAGCGACCGATCGTGTCGATCACTAATTGTTTGTCGGGGAATTGCGCTGTTTTGAGAGTTAGCTTTTTCCCGTTTGGTGCCAGATCAATGGTTAATAGACCGTAGTCATCCAATTCGAGATTCCTGATCTCGCTGATGAGAACAGGCTCGGCCCAGGTGGCACTTTGGATTTGCAGATAATCGACGATCAAAGTGCCGTCCTTGCCCTCGAAAAGGATCTCGGGAAATGCTCGTACCACAATCGTTCGCTCCTGGTCGGTTTGCGGCAAAAATCGGTACGGCAAGGACTGTTCGTGAAGTGCTCGAAAGCTTTCTTCAAATTGCTGCCATTGTTCGCGTTCTAATACCTCTGCGTTCTCGATATTTTGATACCAACCCCCATCGCCGGGCTGCGTGAGCAAGGCTTGTGCCGCATCGGATAGCTTGGGCAACCCGACGGCTTCGAGGCGCATTTGCAAGGGTGGATGAGAATCAAAAGGGTGCGAGGCCTCAGCCGATGCTAGCTTTGGGTCTGACGCGAATCCGACGGCGAACTCCGGAAACCCCCGTTCGACTCTTTCGGATATGTTGGCCGATTCGAGTGCGCGCTCATTGTTGAACAGATCGTTTTCGACAGTGGTTCGATAGCGGGAATAGGCGGTCGTCCGCAACAAGGCGCCGGCCATATCATTCGCGGAAGTCGTATCAGCGGCGATCTTGTCGGCTCGAAATTCACGTTTTCGACTGAGCGCACCTAGCGATAACTCAAAAAGTGCTCGGAAGCAAAGCATGAAATAGAAAATCGGCAGCGCGGCGCCGTCCGAAAGGGCTTGCAAGTAGCTGTCGTAACGCTGCAAGAGCGGCGAAATCTTCCGTGAGTACAAGGTGTCGTTGCCGCTGAAGTGGGCCATTTCGTGTGCCAGAATCGCGTCGGCCTCCGTGCTTTGCAATTGCTTGAGCAACGCCAGACTGATGAACAAAGTGCGTCCGCCATACTTCATTCCTTGCACCGTGACGGGGTGCTCCGTGACGAAGAAATTGTCATCAATCCCCGCAATCACCTGGTCTGGCGGACCTGTCCCCACCTTGTCGCAAATCATCTGCAATCGTTCCCACAGCTTGGGCGATTGGCTCTTGTCGATGACTTTGCCTCCGACCACGAAATCCGAATGAGGCGTCGTGAAAATAGCCTTGATCACCATGAACATGGCCACCACCGCAAGAATTGCGACGATACCGATCAATTTGGGGACGTAGACATTGAACCACAGGGCGGTGACCCAGTAGGAAAGAGCCACCAACATCGTTCCCTGGGCGATGGTCTGCAAGGCACTGAAGATTCGCAGCACATGCCAGCCGATCGAAAGGCTGAGATATTGCACGAACTGCGATCGTAAGGACAATGCGACACAAATGCCGCCCACGGCGAAAACGAGGATGCCGGCGATGATCGACCATTTTGAAATCCGGATCATCCAGCGGAAGGTGAGGAAATCGAATTTGGTCCTCGTGTCCAGGTTCTGGGCGAATTCACTATGAGTCACAAGTTCGGAAAAGAATACTTTTTCGTATAATTCCGACAATTGCGCTTTAGCGTTTGGGCTTAGAAGACTGTCCTTGTGAATGTTTTTCAAGATGGCTTCACGGGCGTCGCGATCGATGCGATCTTGTCCGTAAACAAAGAAACAGAGCGACAGGATCGGGGCAAGGAAGACAGAAAGTCCCGGAAGGACAAAGGTCTTCGCGAATCTGTACTTGGTTAGGTCGTTCTGTATTGCGCTCATTGGCTTGCCCAGAAATAGGAACTAAAGGAAAATTCAAGTATTAACTTCCCGAATTTGTGGCCGCTTGCGGCTTAGCGCTCATAAGGCGTGACGTGGACGCTTAGCCGCAAGCGGTAAAGAAGGGAAGATGTTGTTTCCGTTCTCCCGACGCGGCAGTCACCTTCATTACAATCATATCAATTGCCCTGGCCGGCTAACGAGTCCTCGTGAATTCCTCCTCCACCAATCGGCGTGCGAAGGATGCGCCGAGGATGGTTCCCAACTTTCGTCCGCCGGTGGCGAGCCAGGTTTTCGCGCCGAGCTGTTTGAAGACTGGGCCGCCGGGCGTGTAAGGCCGACGGCCCCAGATTCGAGTGATCGGCGTTTCGGTCAGCCCAAGTTGTCGCGCTCGCTCTAACGTGGCATCGTCGTGCATGTCGGAATAATCGGCTTCGGCGGTGCCATCGGTGAAATGCGTTGTCCCGGCATCGCGCACGAAGGCGATGGCCTGACGCCCATAGGCGATCTGGCGGATGCGGGCGGGCCTTTCGCCGGCGAACACATACGCCGCCCCGGCTTTGCTTGTGATTTGCAGGTCGGACGCGAATTGACTGCACCAGACACCCGCGGCAACGTAGACCCAGCCGGCGTAGCGTTCGCCGTCTGCCTCCAGCCAGCCATCGCCGACCGCGGTGACGGTTTTTCGGATCGGCACAGGATCCAAGATTTGCGAAGGCGACACAAACGAGAATTTCTCACAGCGTCCGTCGTCGTGAGCCAGGTCGATTTGCTGGATACCGAAATGTCGATCGAGCATCGGCAGGGCGCTGTCGAAATGCGCCCTCATCTTGGCGCTGATCCAGTTGGACGAGAAAATCCCGGCGGCGGCGGGCGAGGCAGCGCCGTCGAGACCCGGATCGAAGACGAGCGTTTCGATGCCGTGTGATCGCGCATGCACGGCCGCCAGCGAGCCAAACAGTCCGCCGCCGATAATGAGAAGTCGCATGGGTGAGCCTCCAGACAAGGTCGCCGATGGCCACGGTCACAGGAGCACATTGGTTGCCGAAATCAGCAACCCCCCTAAATTCCGCAGAATCGCTACCGCCGCGCATGTTGCCGCCGTTTTCCAGGTCCTGTGTACGCGGTAGCTTGGGAATTACCTATCCCGAAAGGTCTGTACGGAACATCCGAATATTTCGCGATGTTTTTCGGTTTTCGTTCAAGTTCCTGCGTAGAATTTGATCGGAGTGTTGGCCCCGGCCGGTTTCGCGAGCTATGATTTCTTTGCCGCATTTCCCCGCGCGGTCGGAATTGAGTAGCCGGGCAAGTCCTCATTATCCGATCGCAGGGTGCGAACGCGATGGAAAGAACATCCATGTCCGATCATTTGCTGGTGGATCGATACGGCGACTTTTGGTTGACGGATGCGATCCGTCCCGGTCAGGCGTTGACGGTGACCCCGACGCAGGGCTATCGCATCGAGACCTACCGCGACGCCAAGGCGAAGTTCGAAGTCCCGGTTCTCGCCGCGTCCATCTCGCGAGCTCGGCTCTTCGAAGTCTTCCTCGATCTGCTCGATCCTCTGGGCGATGTTGTTGATGTCGTCCTCGAAACCAGCCACGACGCCAAGGGCCACAAGCATCAAGACCTCTTCCGCGAGGCGATGGATCTCCCCGTTATCAAAAGCAATTGCTGCGACTACGAAGACCTTCTGACCCACGACGGCTGCACCGGCATCGCCATCATGTCCACCGAAGGGCCGATGGAAGTCCAGTTCGACGAACACAAGCTCCTTGTCGTCTATGCAGCCAACCTGAAGCCATTCGAGCAGGTGATGAAAGAGCACGGCATCCGCCGCAATGACAAGATGAAGCTCATCACCGAAGCCGAGCATCTCCACAGCACCGATCCGAGCCATCGCGAAAGCTTCGAGCAATTTTGCTACCGCCTGGGCGTTGGCAAAGCGTTCGAGCGCGTCGGTAGCGGGGATTGGTAAGGATGTCCGTGGTCCTTAGCATCAATCGAGTGCGTGACGACAATCATCAGAGCCGGAAGCGTAAGCAATGGTCAAGAATACACCGTCGCTTACGCTTCCGGCTCTGGAGATATGGGTAGCAGCGATATCCCTTCCTACTTCTTCCCCGAATATTGCGTCATCGTCCAGCCGATGCCGAAAACGACGATCCCGACGACTGCCCATTGCAACATTCGGCCCAGGCCATGCGATTCCGCGATCTCGCCGGCCATGGCGATCGGCAGAATGAGCATGCCCAGAAGTTGCAGAAAGCGGCCGGCGGAGTATTGCATTGATATATAGCCCGCCATTTATGGCGGACTTTACCTTTGACGGGTGATTTGACGCTTTTCCGAGCCGCGACCGTAAGGGAGCGGCCGACATAATCCGCACGGCATCCTGTCGGCCGCTCCCTTACGGTCGCGGCTCGGAAATGTTTGGATCGGCTCGAAAAAGCAACAATTTCTACCGTTCGAAATATATAGAAATCTCCATATCGTTCCCAAAATCCTATCGAAACGGAACACCTCGGCATGCCGATTGCCCAAAACAAGTTTGTGCAAAAAATCACAAACTCGCGTATCAGATGCTTGACGGCGATTTCACGAGGCGTAAAAAA
>CAMAUE010000240.1 GCA_945861245.1 Singulisphaera sp. GP187 | reverse complement strand
AAACATTCCGCGTTGCAGTTGATCGCCCGTATCGCATCGTTGGCAAAGCCTACCAAGTTCGGACAACGCACAACGCTCGGCGAAAACACCACAGGCCCGCCGGAGTGTCGACCGCTGGCGATGCTGCGTTCCGCCCAGGGCCGATCGCGCAACAGCTCCGGTTGATCTGCGATATGCCAATCAAAGACAACGCCCTCAGCCGCGAGCCGATCGATATTCGGCGTCGCCACCCAGTCGTTGCCATAGCATCCGATGAAGGCCGCGGAAAGCCCACTGGCTTCGATGACGAAGATTTTCATAGGATCATTGTAAGCATCTAGTAAAATGCGAAATAACAAATTGAGCGATTTGTAGGGTGCGTCAAGCGCCAGCGCCGACGCACCAGAACCCGCAAGCAACGGTGCGTCGGCGCTGGCGCTTGACGCACCCTACAATCGCTGAATTGCTCAGCGACCTATCCCTAGGGTTCGGAGTACCTCACCCTTGGGCTTTTGGATTCTTGGCATGAACACATTTTTCGATTTAACAGGCAAAGTCGCGTTCGTCACGGGCGGCGGGCAGGGCATCGGCGAGGCGATCTGCCGACGGTTGGCGCAGGCGGGCGCAAAGGTCGGCGTCTTTGATCGCAACGCCTCCGCCGCTCAGCGCGTCGCGCTCGACATCGGCGGGCACGCCGTCGCCGGCGATGTCTGCTCCGAGGCCGATGTCGAGACCGCTGTCGACGATGTTTGCGAGCAGCTTGGCCCGATCGATATCCTCGTCAACAACGCAGGCATCACGGGCAAAGCGGGCAAACTCTGGGAACTCTCCAAAGCCGACTGGGAGAGCGTCCTCGACATCAACGTCGTCGGCCCGGTCCTTTGCTGCAAAGCCGTCGTCAACCTGATGCGCGAGCGCAAGTATGGCCGAATCGTCAACATCGCCTCCATCGCCGGCAAAGAAGGCAACCCGACGCTTGGCCCTTATTCGGCGAGCAAGGCGGCAGTGATCTGCTTCACGAAATCGCTGGCCAAAGAGCTTGTCGGGAATGGCGACATCACCGTCAACGCGATTTCGCCCGCCGTCATCGCTACGCCGATCTTGGCCGGCATGCCGCAATCGACAGTCGATTACATGATCTCGAAAATCCCAATGGGCCGCGTTGGGAAACCCGAGGAAGTCGCCGCCCTCGTGCATTTCCTCGCCAGTGCCGAGGCAAGCTTCACGACCGGGCAGTGCTACGATATTTCGGGCGGGCGGGCAACTTATTAGTCCGTAGTGCTTGGTACTTGGAACTTGGCAAAACGCACCAGGCGACTCGCCGCCCTCGAATGCACCAAGTGCCAAGTACAAAGTTCCAAGTACAAAGCACGAAGCACTACGGACCAATCGAAGCGTCCATATAATACGCTCTTCCGTTTCAGCAATCTATTGAACGAGTGATTTCATCATGAAGATCGGCATCGCGGGTTTTTCCGGTTCGGGCAAGAGCACCGTTTTCGAATGGCTGACCGGCGAGAAGCCCGATCCGTCGCGCTTGCAGCAGGGCCAAGTCGGCAACCCCGCAGTTCCCGACCCGAGGCTCAATTTTTTGGCGTCGCTGTTCAACCCCAAGAAAACGACCTTTACGCGCATGGAATTGCTCGACACGCCCGGCTTACATCCGACCGAACGGCGCGACAACCCGCGCCGCCTGGCGATCCTGCGCGACGCCGGCGGGCTGATGGTCGTGCTCAACGGTTTCTCCGGTGAGAACCTTGCCGACGCGCTGCGGCGATTTCGCGAAGAGCTTTTGTTCGCTGATCTTGAAGTCATCACCAATCGCATCGACAAGGTCAAGGATCAACTCAAGAAATCGAAGCCGGCCAAGCTCAAGGAACTCGACGAGTTAGAGCACGCCCTGCTGACACGAATCGCCGGCGTACTTGAAGGTGGCCAGGGCGCCGCCGCCGCCAATTTGAAGGTGGATGAAGAAAAGATGATCCGCAGTTTCCAGCTTTTGACGCTCAAGCCGGAGCTCGTGTTCGTCAACATCGGAGACGATGCGATCGGCAAGCCGTTACCTGAAGCGCTGCTCAAACTCGCGCCGGCGGCGTTCTATGCCCCGGTGAAGCTCGAACTAGAATTGGCGGAATTAGGTGAAGAGGATCGCAAAGCCTTCATGGCCGACTTGAACATGACCGACTTGTCGCGCGATGACAACATCCACAAGATTTTCGCAGGCATGAACCAGATCGTCTTCTTCACGGTCGGCGAGGACGAGTGCCGATCGTGGGCGATTCCGAAAGGCTCGACCGGCCCGCAAGGCGCGGGCCAAATCCATAGCGATCTCGAACGCGGCTTCGTCCGCGCGGAAGTCGTCGGCTACACCGATTTCCAAAAACACCGCTCCATGAAAGAAGCGAAAACCCATGGCGTCTATCGCCTCGAAGGCAAGACCTACATCGTGCAGGACGGCGATATTATGCACATTTTGGCTAGCACATAGTCCGTGGTCCTTAGTCATTAGTCCTTAGCAAAAATGCAACAAACCATCCGCGAATCACTGATAGATCCACTGAGCTTACTTTGCTAATGACTAAGGACAAAGGACGACGGACTAAGGACTATTTCACTTTCCCGTCCGGGAGGCTGCCGAGTTCGTTGAAGAGGTGCGCGAGCGACACGGTCAGTTTGCGGAAATCGCCGGCGTGCAGGCTTTCGTTGGGTGCGTGCGCGTTCGACAGCGGGTCTTCGATGCCGAGCAGCAATGCCGGGGCGCCGCCAAAAAGTTCCGCTAGCGGGCCGACGAAGCCGATCGAACCGCCGCACCCGATCGGCACGGGTTTGACGCCGAAGCCTTTCTTCAGCGCCTTGACGGCTGCCGAGAATGCTGGGCCTTCGGGGTCGGTCATCCACCACTTTACATTGCCTGCGGGCTTCACGTTTACCTTGACACCCCAGGGCGGATCCTTCACGAGCAATGCCTTGATCTGTTCGTAAACTTCCTCCGGCTCTTGATCGGGCACGATTCGGCAGCTGACGATCGCCTGCGCCGTCGGCAGCACCTGATTCGATGCGCCCTTGATCGAGCTGGCTTCCTGGGCGATGATCGTGATCGACGGCTTTCGCCAGGTTGCTTCGTGCGGATGGGTGTTGGTCTCGAGTGCGAACTCGACTCCTTCGAGCACGCCGAGGTCGCTACGCCACTTGGCGTCGTCGCCGGGGAGCTTGCGGAAGGCACGCTTCTCAGTTCCAGTAAGCTTACGAACTTTATCGTATAGGCCGGGAACGGGGATTTTCTTGTGGTTCCAGTAGAGGCGGGAGAGAATGACGTTGAGCGCGATGACGGCATCCGCCAGCCAACCACCGGACGATCCGCTGTGAACCGGTTTGCTCGCGCTTTGCACTTCGACATGCAATCCGACGATGCCGCGAAGGGAATAGGTGATGCAAGGCAGGCCGACTTCGACGTTGCCGGTGTCGCACACGACGATGACGTCGGACATCAGGCGTTCTTTGTTCTCGGCAAAGAACGCCTGGAGATTACTGGAACCGACTTCTTCTTCGCCTTCGACGAGCATCTTGATATTGACGGGCAGACTGCCGTGGGTCTTGAGGAACGACGCGATGGCGCCGAGTTGGGTGACGATGGCGCCTTTGTCATCGGCGGCGCCGCGGCCGTAGAGGCGGCCGTCGCGCGCGGTCAGCGTCCACGGGTCGGAAAGCCAATCCTGCACATAGTTGATTGGCTGCACGTCGTGATGGGCGTAGAGGAAGACCGTCGGTTTGCCCGGCGCGCCAAGCCATTCGCCGTAGCTGTAGGGATTCGAGTTACCCGTCTTGAGAACTTGCACATTATTGAGGCCGGCGGTGCGCATGAGTTCGCAGGTAAGCTCGGCACATTGCGTGATCTGCGTTTGGTGATCGCCATCGGTGCTGATGCTCGGAATGCCGACGAGTTTGCCCAGGTCGGCAATGAGGGCGTCGTCGTTGTCTTGGAGCCAAGTGAGGTTTTTCTTCATGGACCTACTCCGCGCATGGGGTTATTGAATGCACCTATACTTCGCACGGTAGAAATTGTCGCTTTTCCGAATCGATCAAAACATTTCCGAGCCGCGACGGTAAGGGAGCGGCCGACATAAACCGCACGGCATCCTGTCGGCCGCTCCCTTACCGTCGCGGCTCGGAAATACGTCAGACTCACCCGTGAAAGGTATAGCTTATGCACGCCGCCCAATTTGGCGCGGTGGGCGAAGGTTTCGGCTGGACACGATGCGGCGGTATGATATTGTTTATCCGTTCGCCTTTGACGAGCGGGGGCGTGTTGTTTGCGATTGCATATCGCACAGTCCGCGCTCGCCAAAGGCGAGCGGCTAAACCGAGGAGTCCGAACATGCGACGAATGCTGACGATGCTGCTCTTGGCGTGCGTCGGGTGCGTGCCGTTGGGGACGCTGCCAAACGATCCACCTACGATGCAGGTCGCCGACATGCCGTTCGCCGAGACGAAGAAGCCAATGCCGAGGCGTGCCAGTTATGCACCGGCGGCACGGGAGGTTTCATTTCGCGTGGAATTGGCGCGAGCGAAGTTGATCGATGCCAACCCGCAGCTGGGCCTCAGTCCCAACGTTACGGCCATTACGTCAACCGATCCAGAAGTCTTTCATACCACGTTGCAACAGATATTCATCACCGACACGCTCGTTCGGCAGTGTCAAAACGATGGCAATCTCGCCGCCGTGCTGGCGCAGCAGCTGGGACGCATGGTGGCAGAGCGCGAAGCGACCGTCGCCGACCAGGTGCGGCAACCCGAACGCCTACTACCGATCCATCTGCCGATCGGGAATGGAACCGACAGCCGGGAATCGGATCCACTGAAGCAGATCGAGCTGGCCCGCTATGAAAAGCAATTTCCCAAGTCGACGGCGCGCAAACTCACGCCGCCGAACCCGCACCAGGTCGCGCGGCTAATCTTGGAGCGAGCAGGCTACCAGCGCACGGAACTTGACGCAGCGTTGCCCCTGCTGCAAATCGCCGAACGATTTTCGGTGAACGAGATGCAATTCAAGGGCTCGCCGAAGCAGAACGAATGGAAGATGCCGTGAGGCTTCACTTTCTGCTCTTCACGACGTTTTTGCAGTTCTCAACGGATACGCATCGGTCGAATCGTCGAATTGGGACATCAGCCATTAAGGTCGCGCAGCAGTGCGGCATAGTCGCCAGGCGTATCCAGGTCGCGCAGAATCTCGTCGTTCTCCCATTCGATCTCGAGCGTTTCGTTGGCGACCGCGCGGATGTGAGCATTCAAGCCGAGACCCAGAGGCAACGTCCGAATCGCCTGGGCGTGCTGCCAACGCAGCCAAGTCGGATGGCCTCGCTTACCTTGAAACGTCGGCACGAAAATGGAATGCGAGCGATCCGTTTGGGCATGGGCGATCATCGCTCGAATAACCGTTGGCTCGACCGTCGGATGGTCGGCGGGGAGAAGCAGCCAGCCATCGTCAGGGCTTGGCATGTAATGTTCGCCAAGCCAGGTTAGGCCGTGCTCGCAAGTCGCGCGCATGTCGGGCGTATCGGCGTTGAGGCGAAGCACCCTCGCTCCCGCCGCCGACGCCACGGTCGCCAACGCCTCCGCATCCGGTGCGACAACGACGAGCACCTCGGCAACGCCGGCCAATCGCACCGCTTCCAGCACGCGATCAAGCACGGTAGCGCCGGCCAACGGCAGCAGAAGCTTGGCCAGCCCCATCCGCCGACTTTTCCCAGCCGCTGGAATCAACCCGAAGGTACGCATGCCTTGCGAATTCCTTATCTTGCCGCAACCATGAATCATTATGCAATCGCCAGGAGTTTTACGTTCAGGAAAGTTTACTGAATTCACCTGTCCAAACTGCCGATTTTGAAGAAGTAGAGACGCCCAGGCGCATAACCGGAATTCAAAACTCGAAATCCGAAACAATATTGAAATCCGATTCACTACTGTCCGGTTATATGTCGAATAACGTCAACTGTTTATGGCTAGGCGTTTTTTCTTCTTGTTCGCCGAATGCGTTTAACACGGTAAAAAGCTCGCTTTTCTCGAAAAGCGTGATGCTGAGAATTTGCAAGATTTCGCTCAAACT
>CAMAUE010000239.1 GCA_945861245.1 Singulisphaera sp. GP187 | reverse complement strand
CGGCGAACCCGGCGCGTTCTTCAACGGCAAGGATCTCGCCGGCTTTGAAGGCCTGATCGAAAAATTCTGGTCGGTCAAAGACGGTGCCATCGTCGGCACAACCGCGCCGAAAGGAATCAATTACAACACCTTCCTTTGCAGCAAAAAGGTCTATAAAGACTTCGAGATGCAATTCCAGGTCAAGATGACGAAATCGGGCAACAGCGGCATCCAGATTCGCAGCAAGATCCCCGACACCAAGGTCTTCGCCGTCGCCGGCCCGCAATGCGACATGGGCGGACCCTACTGGGGCAGCCTCTACGGCGAACGCTTCGGCGGCATGATGAAAGCCGCCGACGGCAAACTCGTCGGTAAGATCTTGAAAGTTGAAGACTTCAACGACTACTCCATCAAGTGCGTCGGCAAGCGCGTCACCATCAAGCTGAATGGCACGACGACCGTTGACGAGGATTTCGCCAAAATGCCCGCCGAAGGCATCATCGCCTTCCAAATCCACGGCGGCCCGTCGATGGAAGTCATCTTCCGCAACATCCGCTTTGTTGAACTCGGCGAGAAGAAATAGAGACTTGTTTTCCGCTTGCGGCTTAGCGCTCACGCCGGAGAATCCGAGCGCTAGGCCCAATTACTGTTCACCCGGTATAATGAGCATGGCCTCATTGCTTTTGGCGTGGCGTAATAGAACGACCACACCCGGAGGCGTAGTCATGCCGTTGCTCGATCATTTCCATGCGCCGCTAAATCTGCGCCGTCAATGGCATTCATTTCATCATGCCTGGGCAGCATCGATTGCCGTCGAATTGAATCGAAAACTGCCGGCGGGCTATTTTGCCGACCCGAATGTGGCGTTCGGTATTGAGATCGATGTTGCGACCTTTGAGGAGACGCCCGATGCTTCGCCGGAGATGCATTGGAATCCACTGGCGCCGACGATGGTCGCCCCGATGGCGATGCTTACGGACGTAGTCGAGGTGAACGTCTTTTCCTCGCAAGAAGGCCCCGTCTTGATCGGCGCATTCGAGCTTATCAGCTCGGCCAATAAGGATCAGGCATCCGCGCGCGACGCCTTCGTTTCAAAATGCGCGAGCCTTTTGCAACAGGGGATTGGCTTGGTTGCGGTTGACGTCGTCACGAATCGCCGCGCCGACATTTTTGCGGAACTGATGCAGCGGATAGCTCAAAGGGGGGTTGTGCCGTCCGACCTATGGACGGCTTCCTATCGGCCCGTATCGGCGGATGGTGACACGGACCTGCAGATTTGGCATGAACCGATCATCGTTGGTGGAGCGTTGCCGACGTTGCCGTTTTGGCTCAAAGGCGGGTTATGTCTCCGCTTCGATTTTGAGGCAAGTTACATGCGGACGCTGTGCGATCAACGCATACAGGACAACGGGACGATTCAAAATGGTGCGACGGCGTGATTCCCGCAAACGGGCTTTGTATACGGGCTGCCATGCAAAGCTGAGCCATTCACTGCAACAGCCTTCCTTCGCGATCATACTTGGTTACCTCAATGTTTTCATCAGGTCTCACGACTACGTGAAGTGCGGGATTCCCGTTGTGATAATTGAGGACAATCGCAATATACCCTTCGTCCGCGGCATGCAATGAAAGAACGTCCTCACCGTTCGCTAGTTGCATCGAAATATTCGGAAATTCGTCGCCCGCCATCCCAACCCGAAAACGGAGACCAGTATCATCCCAGAAATAGATAGACGGCATTCCACTTTGGGCGTCCGCCTCAAGCACCATGCTCGGCTTGCCATGACCCGACGTGATAGTGAGTCGTTCGAGCGTCATTTCCTTCTTGGCACGCATACCGATGCTCCTGTGATCAATGAATTGATGCCGAATTACTCCCGGTTGGTTCCTACCGTCCGTAGCAACCCGCCATGAATTGCCCGAGAGGTCGTCACGGCTGATAACTGACAGCTTATAGCTGATAGCTTCTTCTCACAGCCCCCACCCCTTGCGATACTCGCGCCGCAGATAGCGCTCGGCGTTGGCGTTGCCCGTCACTCGTCCGGTGCGGCCGTCGTATTGCAATTTGCCGCCGGCGCGGTAGGCAACGTTGCCGAGCAGCACCGTCTCGGCGAGAGCGCCGGAGTAATCGAAGTTGCACGTCGTGGTTCCGCCGGTGCGGATCGCTTGCAGCCATTCGCGCTGATGCCCGATCGATGCGGCGATCGTCGGCTTGGGCCTGACGAAATCGCGAGGCTCCTGCAAGAAGCGATGCTGCCCGTAGTTCGCGATCAAGCTGCCTCGCTCGCCTTCAAAGATCACCCCGGACCCATAGCCCGCATGGGTCACTTTGCCATCGAGGTCCGGCCCGTTGACGCCGTGATACCACGTCAAGCGAACGGCGGGCAAAGGGCCACGCGCGGGATATTCGTACTCGACCTGCATCTTATCGGGCATTGGGTTGTCGCCCTTGTGTGTAATTTGGCCCACCGCAGTGACGACGGTCGGATGCCGCAGGTTCAGCGCCCAGTGCGGCAAGTCCATGTAATGGCACGCCATATCCGCGAGTACGCCGCCGCCGAACTCCCACCACCAGCGCCAATGGAAGTGTACCGAAGTGTCCGTGCCCGTGCGAAACGGCGGATGGCCCAGCTGCGGCGCGGGACCAAGCCACAGATCGAAGTTCAACCCGCGCGGAGCAGCCTGCGGGGGATTGACGCGAAAGCCGGCCTGCACCTGCGAGTTGCACCAGACCTTCACCCGCGTGATCGGGCCAAGCGCACCGGACTGCACGATCTCAACCACTCGGCGATAGTTGTCGCCGGCGTGAATCTGCGTGCCCATCTGCGTGACGACTTTCTCGCGCGCCGCCGCCTCCATCATCAGGCGAACCTCCTGCACCGAATGAGCGAGCGGCTTCTCGCAATAAACATGCTTGCGTGCCCGGATCGCTTGCAGCGCCGCGAGCGCATGATGATGGTCCGGCGTGGAAATGACGACAGCCTGGATATCCTTCATTTCGATCAGCCGACGATAATCGTCGAAGAACCGCGCGTTGGGAAAACGCTGCCGCACGGGAGCCGCGCGGTTCGTATCTACATCGCACAGCGCGACAACGTCGGCCAAGCCGGAGCGTTCGACGTGATTGAGATTATCGCCGCCTTTGCCAGCGACGCCGATGATGCCGACGCGAATCCGCTCATTCGCCCGCGGCGGCTGCTCACCGGCGATCAGCGGATTGATGAAATAGCCCGCCGCCCCGAAAGAGGCAGAGGCTTGTAGAAAACGACGACGATGCAAACGACGCGACATACGATTTCTCCAAAGGTTTGAGTTGAGTTTATTATCACGCAACCGGAAACCGGATGCAAGGAAATGTCGGCCCGAACCTGGAAGAAGTTTGCGGTGTCCAAAAGATAGGCCGCCGCCGCACATCGCAGGTAATAAAATGAAATGACATACGCCTCCGTAGCTCAGCTGGATAGAGCAGGTGCCTTCTAAGCACCAGGTCGCAGGTTCGAGTCCTGCCGGGGGTAATGACGTAACATCAAGTCCGAACGCTAGTTAAGCGTACCTATCCACGTCGGATAGAGCGGCCAAGGAGACACTTTTGCGCGGAAGATTCCGCGCGGAAAGGCCGTTCTATGAAAAACCGCATTCCATCCTACAGGCATCACAAACAAAGCGGGCAGGCCGTGGTAACGCTTCCCGATGGCCGTGGCGGGCGTCGTGACGTGCTGCTCGGAGCTTTCGGCAGTTCAGCAAGTAAGGCCGAATATCGTCGCCTCGTGGCTGAATGGCTCGCCAACGGGCATACCTTGCCAGCTACGCCAGCATCGTGCGGGGAAGCGACGATTGGCGAACTTATCGCCCAATACTGGGATCATGTCGAGGACTACTATCGCCGAATCGATGGCAAGCAAACCAGTGAAGTCCATTGCATCCTGCATTCACTGCGCCCGTTGGCATACCTCTACGGCGACATGCAACTCAAAGAATTCGGCGCTACTCAACTCAACACGGCTCGCCAGCTGATGATCGATGGCTACGTTCACAAAAAGTACGGCGAGCAACCACGGATAAGCCGAGCGTCGATCAACAGCCGCGTGAAGCGGATTCGGCGAATGTTCAAATGGGGCGTGAGTAAAGACCTCGTTGCGCCCGACACGCTGACACGGTTGCAATCGCTTGATCCGTTGAAACGTGGCAGGACAAAGGCCGACGAATCCAAGGGCGTCAAGGCCATCGCGCGGGCTGTTGTCGAGGATACGCTGCCGATCCTCTCGCCGATGGTTGCCGACATGGTGACGATTCAACTCGAAACGGGAATGCGACCGGGCGAACTCGTTTCAATGCGGACGTGCGACATTGACATGAGCGGGGCGCTCTGGATTTATCGCCCGACGATTCACAAGACCCTTCACCACGGTATCGAACGAAACATCGTCATCGGACCGAAAGCAAAAGCCATACTGCAAAGGCATCTCGGCTTGGCAACCGAATCGCTCCTGTTTTCCCCCGCAACGATGATGGAAGAGCGACGCGAAGCGCGAAGGCGTGTTAGGAAAACGAGAGTCCAGCCAAGTCAGTTGGATCGGCGAAAGAAGAACGCCAAGCGTCGGCCTACGGACGGTTGGACGGTCGAAAGCTACGGTCGATCCATTCGCAACGCCATCACCCAGCACAACAAGGACAAGCCCGATGGCGAACATATCCCCCAGTGGCGGCCAAACCAGCTACGGCATCTCCGAGCGTTGGAACTGAAACGAGAATTCGGCCTGGACGTGGCCCGCGCCGTTCTCGGCCATCAACAACCGGCGATGACCGAACATTACGCCGGATTGGACATTCAAGCGGCCATCGGTGCGATGGGGAAGGTCGGGTAACGACCCGCATATAATGGACACAGAAGGGATAGGAAGTCATGAGCCGAAAAGCGCAATCCTGAGCGCCTGCCCTTCATCTTCGTTCATCAGGAACCGGAACACAGGAAACCGGCATCATGGCACGTTCAACCGTTCGCACGTCTACCGCCGATGAACTCACGGCGATTGCCCACGAGATGGCGCTTGCCAGCGAAGCGTTCGCAACACAACAAACCGATTGGATCGGAAACGGGATCGCATTGGCGCGGAGTATCTGGAGAAGCTATCCGTTGCGACTCGCCAAGATCAATGCCATCGCCAAGCGTCTAGGGCCACGCCTGGGGGATATATTTGGCTCGCAGGTCGATTGGACCGAATCGGCGCGACGCAATGCCGTGGCGGAACTGAACAAGGCCCACGTCGCGGCTACGCGGTTCCTTGAACACTGGGCAAACGAAATCGGCAACGATGGGAATGCGATTGCGGTATCGGGAAACTACTGTCGTCTGATCTTCGAGGGTGGGCTATTCCCCGATGTATTTCGCTCGCATGAGGACGCATATTGGTGGCCTGCCTGCCTGAAACTCGCCTCATTCCCGCAAAATCCTACGCTCTTCGCAACGTCGGTTGCGGCGAATGAATTAGTGGATCGACTTTGGGAAGGTCGGTCATCGTTGGCGAGCCAAGCCGAGCCGAGCGGACCGGCGCACGATCAAAAGCGTGGACTACGCCCCAGCGATGCCGAAAGAACGAAAGCCGTGCTCTCGATCATCAACGAACTCGGCAAAGATCCCAAAGGGCATCACGCCAGCGTCAAAAAAATCATCGCCACGCTAACCGCAAGCGGCAATGGACAACGTCCGCAAACGACGCGGCAAATTCTTCGCACGCTGAAAGATCAAGGGAAGTACAATGGAAGGAACTAAGAACTTTTACGGATTCCCCAAAGTTCCCAACAATCGGGAACTAAGGGGACTTTGGGGAAACTGTTCAGGCCCTCAAACCTCGTTACGATTCAAGTGTTGCGATTGCAATTTGAATCAAACGAGGTTTTTTTATGTCCACGATATTGGTCGAATCAACTCTCAGCCTGCACGATGCGTGTCGGCTACTCCCTTCTTCTCGCGCGGGGAAAAAGCTCAATCTCTGCACTATTTGCCGCTGGATCACCGGCGGAGTACGCGCCATCGACGGCACGCGCGTTCGCTTGGAAGCGGTCCGACTTGGCGGGCGATGGCTCACCTCCCATGAAGCAATCGAGCGATTCTCGGCGGCGCTGACGGGCGACACAGGCAACGCACCAGCGCCGATCCGCACGCCAGCGGCACGATCCCGTGCCGCTGAAGTGGCGCGAAAAAAGCTGGAAGCGATTGGCATTTAACTACTCCCCCC
>CAMAUE010000238.1 GCA_945861245.1 Singulisphaera sp. GP187 | reverse complement strand
TACTTTGTCGCTCAATCGTCGGCCGTCAGCCGTACCCGGCACGCTTCGCAAGGGGTCCGCTGCACCATCGAGCGAATCGCCGGGCTTCGTCGCATCAAGCCGATCGCGAACACGTTGGAAGTAGTTTTCCGAAAACTCAAAGCCGAGATAATCACGCTTGAGCTTCTTGGCGACAATCAGCGAACTGCCAGAGCCGGCGAACGGATCGAGCACCAGCTCACCCGGATTCGATGACGCCTCGATGATCCGCCCCAGCACGCGCTCGGGCATTTGGCAACCGTGAAATCCCGCTCGCTCCTTGAACGTGCCACACACTCGCGGGTAATACCACGTGTCCTCGTCGGCAGAGAACCCCTCGGGCAAGTCCTGCGGGCGGAGAACCCACGTATCGTCAGGCAAGCGGCCCTTCGGATTCGCACGCGCGTCGCCGTAAACGAGTTGCCGTGCCGACGGAACTCGGATCGGGTCGGCATTGAACGTGAACTTCTCGTTGTCTTTGACGAAGTGGAACAGATGCGTATGGCTGCGATTGAACTTGCGCGTGCAATTCACGCCAAACGTGTAATACCAGATAACCCAGCTTCGGCAATGGAACCCAAGCTCGCGCTGGAAGGCGACTTTGAGTTCCGCTGCGAAGTCGTCGCCGATCGCCAGCCAAAACGTGCCTGTCGGTTTGAGCACGCGGTGGACCTGCTCGGCCCAGGATTGTGACCAGGCGAGGTAGTCGTCCGCCGACTTGCGGTCTTCGTAGACGTCATACTTGTAGCCAATATTGAACGGCGGATCGGCAAAGACGAGATCGACCGATCCGGCCTCGAGTTTGGCCATGCCGGCGACGCAATCGCCGTGGTGAAGTACGTTGCGCGTAGTAAAAGTTTTGCTCATGGGGATCAAGATATGAATCCGTCGCAGCAGCGTTGTGCTCTAGCATCCTCGGGCTGTCGTTTGTTGGGACCGGATTCCGAATTCATCACCTTTGAATATCATGGCCGCGCCCGCCGTCATTCATACGATGGAATCATAGATGAAAGGATCGTGTGTATTCGGTCTTTTCCTCTCCCAACCTCTTTCAAACCGACGAGTCATGAAACTTACTACTCGCATTGCTGCTTGCTTCATTTTGTTGCTGGGAATTTCTGCGTTCAACGTCGCGCAGGAAAAATCCAGCTCCGAAATCACCATCCTCGTGCCTCCCGCGGGACATGCCGAAACGATCATCAAGGTCAACGGCAAAGTCATCGACGGCGAAGGCGGGACCCGCAAGTACAAGGCCGTCCTCGAAAAAGGCAAGGAAGCAAAGTTAACGATCGAAGCGCTCATCGAGCCGAACAACTACACGAAAATCACGCGCACCAAGTCAATCATCGTCAAAGCGGGCGTGAACGCCAAGCTCGATCTCACAATCAAGGATAAGAAGACCGACAAGATCGTTGTTCGCTGGGTTCCGACGCCCGACGACATCGTTATTAAGATGGGCGAAATCGCCAAAATCACCAAGAACGACATCGTCTATGACCTCGGCTGCGGCGATGCCGTCATGCTCATCCTGCCGATCAAGAAATTTGGCGCGAAGAAGGGCGTCGGTATCGACATCGATCCGAAGATGATCGAAATCGCCAAGAAGAAGGCCAAGGAAGCCAAGCTCGAAGACAAACTCGACCTCCGCGTTGGCGACATCCTCAACGTCAAGGACCTTTCCGATGCCAGCGTGGTTCTACTCTACATTGGCGACGACCTTGGCGAACG
This sequence comes from Singulisphaera sp. GP187, assembly GCA_945861245.1. Lineage (GTDB taxonomy): Bacteria > Planctomycetota > Planctomycetia > Gemmatales > Gemmataceae > SIAQ01. The sequence continues at coordinate 4,547 of CAMAUE010000238.1, read as the reverse complement.
CCTCAGCCCGGTTCTGCAGAAGACGCTGAAACCCGGTGCTCGCATCGTGTCGCACCGCTTCACGCTCGGCGATTGGGCGCCGACCAAGACCCTCACCGTCAAGGGCGAGGATAGCTACGAATACGAATTGCACCTGTGGGTCGTCGGCGAGAAGAAAGAACTGAAGAAGAGCGACAAACAAAAGTAAAAACGCATGTCCGTTTAGCCGCTCGCCTTTGGCGAGCGCGAACAAATTCCGAACAGTACGCAGTTCGCGCTCGCCAAAGGCGAGCGGCTAAACAATGCTTCTGCGGCATTATCGCCATACCTTGCCCCACCTCATCATTCATCTCGGGTTCACGCCTGCACGACCGAAACAACTCGCAATCTTTGCGTCAATTCCAGCGTTTGCGATGTTTCCCTAGCCGCTGTTGTAGGAAACGCCTTCGGAAGAGCGCCCTTCGGAAGATTGCCTGCTAAAACCTCGACGAAAATATTCGCGTTGCTCCGAAGTGGTGCGGTCAAATGCCGATCATTGCCCTTGTCAGGTCAGGCTGACCCTTTCTCAACATGGGAGAGTTTATCGAACATAGTCCAGGGTGCGATCGTATGGAATGTTTCACGATTCGGATGTTTGAAGAGTCGGCACGCGGCGCTTGCCCCAAGTGTGGCGATCCCGCTGCCGGCCCAAACGGCCTGGCGCTGTTTGCCGACGATGACGATGAACCGATTTGTCGTGCGTGTGGCAAGAAAATGGCGCCGTCGATGGTTGCCTTGCTCGATTTGGCGCGGACGGCGGAACGCGTTGGCAAATCGTATCGCCACCTGCTGACGCCACCCATGGAATCGTTGCTCGACCTCGCCAGCGCTGCCGAAAATTACTCCCACTCCGCACCGAAATTGCGTGCGAACTAATCGATTCTCCCGGTTTTCTCTCCTGCCTACGAACCCACGGATCCGTCCTCCGTGGGTTTTTTGTTTCGTGACAAATATGCTCGTTCCCCCTCAAATCGATTACAATCTCACTTGACAAGACCCAAACCCCAGGATGAGCGCAGCGATTCCTGGGGGTTATTAAATCCGAGTATCACACCATGACGGAAACCACCGCACTCCTTCGCGATCTCGTGATGTTGCCCAGCGTCAATCCGATGCGCCCGGATATTCCCGCGGACATTACGCTCGAACATCGCGTGACGGCCTACCTCGAGAAATTCTTCCGCTCGCTCGGCGTCTCTTACGAACGACAAACGGCGGCGCCGAATCGCGACAACATCGTCGCTCGATTCGACGTGCCCGGCGCTAAACGCACCCTCATGCTCGAAGCCCACCAGGACACCGTGCCGATCGATGGCATGATCGTCGAACCGTTCGGCGCGAAGATCGAAGGCAACCGACTGTACGGCCGCGGATCGTGCGACATCAAAGGCGGCATGACGGCGATGCTCTCCGCCTTCGCTCGGCTCGTGCGAGAAAAGCCGAAGCATTGCTGCAACGTCATCATGGCCTGCTCGGTCGACGAAGAACACACGATGCTCGGCGTCGTCGAACTCGCCAAGCGGACGAAGGCCGACTTCGCCGTCGTCGCTGAACCGACGAATCTCAACATCGTCCATTCGCACAAAGGCATCGTCCGCTGGAACATGGCGACGACCGGACGATCCTGCCATAGCTCCACGCCGGAACAAGGCGTGAATGCGATTTACCGCATGGGCAAGGTGCTCGTCGGCATCGAACGATTCGCCCAACAACTCGGTGCGATGCCAAACGATCCGCTCCTCGGTAAGGGAACGATCAGCGTCGGTCGCATCGGCGGCGGCGTCAGCGTCAACACCGTGCCCGATCGCTGCACCATCGAGATCGATCGCCGACTCGTCGGCGGAGAGAATCCGAACGAGGCCTCGGGGCACCTCATGGCCTTTCTGAAAACACAAGAAGGCATCGACTTCCCCGTCGAGCTGACCGAACCGTGGATCCGCATGCCCGCGCTTCAGCCTACAGGCTCCGAGCAAATTCAACAGCTGCTCGGCAACGCCATCGACGCCGAGCGCGGCAGCCATAAGGTGCACCCCGTGCCGTACGGGACCGATGCCGCGACGCTCGCCTGGGCTGGCATCCCATCGGTCGTGTTCGGTCCGGGCGACATCGCCAAGGCCCATACCATCGACGAATGGGTTCCGCTCGACGAAGTGCAGGCCGCCGCCGACATCCTCTATCGACTCGCGTGTTCGATCGAATAATGTTGCATTCCCGAACGACTTTGGAGAACGAATATGGATCGATGCATTCTGGCTGTGTTGCTTGGACTTTTCGCAGGCCTACCGGCGAGCCATGCTCAAGGACCGACGCCGGACAAGGACGGCTGGTATCGCTTGTTCGATGGCAAGTCGCTCGACGGCTGGAAAGCTGCCGACGAACCGAAGGCGTTCAAAGTCGAGGATGGCCTGATCGTTGCGGGTGGAACTAAATTGACGCATCTGTTTTACGTTGGCCCTGTCCAGAATGCGAAGTTCACCAATTTCGAGTTGAAAGCCGAGGTCAAGACGCGCCACAAGGGAAACTCAGGGATCGTTTTTCACACCGAGTTTCAAACCAAAGGATTCCCGAACAAGGGATTCGAATTTCAGATCAACAATACCGGCAGCGACAAAGCATTTCGGACCGGCAGCATTTACCCGGCCAAGCCGCTGGACCGCGTCGTCACCAAGGACGATGAGTGGTTCGAGTGTTACCTCATCGTCAAGGGCAACAAGGTCGTCCTCAAAGTCAACGGCGAAACCATGGTTGACACAACCCTGCCCCAGGGCGCGAAAACCGGCCGCAGCCTTTCGAGCGGCACGTTCGCACTGCAGGGGCACGATCCGGGCAGCATAGTTTATTTCCGAAGTCTGCGCGTGAAATCTTTGGAATAACTCCTTAGTTTTTCCATTCCGCAGGTCGTAAACTATTCACGGGCAGGCAATCCATAATACTCCAAAAGCACACGTGAAAGGACCGTCATGAAAAGTTTTCTGTTCTCCGTTGGTCTTGCGGCACTCAGTTTGAGTTTCGCAAGCATGGCTCGCGCCGACGTCAAGTTGCCGGCGGTGCTCGACAGCCACATGGTGCTGCAGCGTGATCGTCCGCTGCCGATCTGGGGCTGGGCTGACCCCGGCGAGGAAGTTACCGTGACGCTGGACGCCCAGAAAGCCAGCGCCAAGGCCGACGACAAGGGACGTTGGCAGGTCACGCTGAAGCCGGTGCAGGCCGACGGCAAGGCACATACCATGACCATCGTTGGCAAGAACAAGATCGTTCTCGAAGACTTGCTCATCGGCGAAGTCTGGCTCGGTTCCGGGCAGTCCAATATGCAATGGTCGATCAATCAATCGCAACGCGCCAAGGAATACACCGCCGCTGCCGACAAACCGCAGATTCGCCTCTTCAATGTTCCGCTCGTGCAGAACAGTAAGCCCGCCCAAGACGTCAAGGCGAAATGGGCCGTCTGCTCGTCCAAGAGCGTCGGGGGGTTCTCCGCCGTGCTCTACCATTTCGGCGCGAAGTTGCAGAGCGAACTGAACGTCCCGGTCGGTCTCATCAACGCCTCGTGGGGCGGGTCGCGCATTGAGCCGTGGCTGGTCGAGGAGAAATCGTCCGGCGGCATGTACAACGGCATGATCGCTCCGGTGCAACCATTCGCCTTGCGTGGGATCACCTGGTATCAAGGCGAAAGCAACGTCGGCGAAGGGATGAAATACCGAGACAAGATGGAAACGCTCATCAAGGGCTGGCGCCGCGTCTGGGGTGCCGAGCTGCCGTTCTATCATGTGCAGATCGCGCCGTTTTCGGGCTACGGGGCCGACAAGCTGCCGCCGCTCTGGGAGGCCCAGGTCGCCAGCCTCAAGATTCCGCAAACCGGCATGGTCGTCTGCACCGATCTCGTGGACAACGTCAAGGACATCCATCCCGGCAACAAGCAGCCCTACGGCGAACGTCTCGCTCTCTGGGCCTTGGCCAAGGATTACGGCAAAAAGGACCTCGTCTACTCCGGCCCGCTTTACAAGAGCATCAAGATCGAAGGCGCCAAGATTCATGTCTCCTTCGCTCACGTCGGCGGGGGGCTGCAAGCACGCGGCGGCAAAGCGCTCAGCGAATTCGAGATCGCCGGCAAGGATGGCAAGTTCGTGCCGGCCGAGGCGACCATCAATGGCGGCACCGTCGTCGTGCAGGCCACAGGCGTGGCTGAACCGACCCAGGTTCGCTACGGTTGGCGCAACATGGCCAACCCGAACCTGATGAACAAGGAAGGCCTGCCCGCGTCGCCGTTCCGCTCGCTCGATTGGCAGGGCGGCACCGCGGAGTAATGCAGGAACTTCCCGTCTGCCGCTTGCGGCTTAGCGCTCGCATTATCCCACGCGAGCGCTGAGCCGCCGTCGGCAGTTATTTGACTATTCACTTCTTTTTGGAGACCACAACATGAAACTTCCCACAACGGCGGTGATGCTGACAGTGGCCCTGGTCGCAATTCAATCGGCCGCCCACGCCGGCGAGAAATCCGAACGCGTTTACGAAATGCGGACCTATTACGC
>CAMAUE010000237.1 GCA_945861245.1 Singulisphaera sp. GP187 | reverse complement strand
ATGCTCAACCGTCGCGATGCCATGATCCGCCTGGGCCAAGCCGGCGTAGGCTCACTCGCTCTGCCCGGCTTCTTGCAGGCTGCCGCCGCGAGTCCGACCTCGGCCCGGCGTAAATCGTGCATCCTGCTCTATCTCTGGGGCGGACCTCCTCAACAAGACATGTGGGACATGAAGCCCGATGCGCCGGAGGGTATCCGCAGCGCGTTTGCGCCGATCCAGACGAACGTGACTGGCATGCACGTTTGCGACCATATGCCGATGCTCGCTCAGCAAGCCGACAAGCTGGCATTCGTGCGTTCCGTTACCCATCCGAGCAATTCGCATGAGCCATCGGTGTATCGCACACTGACCGGGAAGATCGACAACACGCTGGTGGTACCGCGCAATCAACGCAATCGACGCGACTTCCCAAACGTCGCCGCCATGGTCAGCGCCTTGACGCCGCCGGGTGGGATGCCGACGACGGTAACAATCCCGCGTCCGATCGGGCACGGCGGCGTAACCTACACCGGAACCTACGCGGGCTGGCTGGGACCACGCCACGATCCGATGGAGATTCGCGAAGCGCCGAACGCACCGGATCGCTACGCCACGCCGGTCGAACTGCCAGCTGACATGCCGACGACGCGGTTGCAAATGCGCCGCGGCTTACTGAACGTCATCGATCAGACTGACCGTAACTTCCAAAATAGCCGGGTGACCGAAGGCCTGAGCAGCTATCACGAACAAGCCTTTCGCATGTTGACGTCGCCTCAAGCACGGCGGGCATTTCATATCGACCAAGAGCCTAGCTGGGTGCGCGATCGCTATGGCCGCAATGAGTATGGCGAAAGCTTCCTTCTCGCTCGCCGTCTGATTGAGGCCGATGTGCGAATGGTATCGGTCATCTGGATGTACATTTCGCCGACCGGAGTCGTGTCGAACGTATGGGACGCGCACGGCGGCGTGGGCATCCCCGAAGGTGCGACCGGGTGGAGCATGCTCCGTGCTCAATATTGCTTGCCGTCGCTTGATCGTGCGTACTCCGCCCTTCTTGAAGATCTACACGTTCGTGGCTTATTAGAGGACACACTTGTCGTCGCCATGGGCGAGTTCGGCCGCACGCCAAGGCTCAATCCGAATCAAGGCCGCGAGCATTGGGGGCCATGCTACACCGTCGCGTTCTCCGGTGGTGGCGTGCGCGGTGGGCAGACGTATGGCCGCAGCGACCGCATCGCCGCCTACCCGACCGACAATCCGGTGACGCCGGAGGACATCCTGGCGACGATGTACCACGGCATGGGCATCCGCCCCGACGGCGTGGTCCACGACCGCGAAAGCCGCCCCGTGCACATCTGCGACGGGCGACCGGTGACGGCGATATTCTAACCATTTCCCTTCTTGGAGTGCCACTATGCAGCATCGTCTCTCGAACGCTTTGGCCATTGCCGTTATTCTTCTCGGTATCGCCAGCTGGATGAACGCCGGTGAAGCCGCCAAGGAAAAGGGCCTCGTCGGCTCATGGAGCGCGACACGCGGCACGGGCACGGTCAAGCTCGAGTTCACCAAAGACAACAAATTTACCCTCACCAAGGCTCGTGACGAAAAAAGCGAGAGTTTTTCCGGAACCTACAAAACCGACGCCAAGGCCAAGCCGAACACGATCGACATGACCGTCACGGGTGGAACGTCTGCGGAAGCAAAGACATTCAAGGGCAAGGTTTCGCTCGGCATCGTCAAAGTTGAAGGCGACAAACTGGAATGGTGCGCGAACGAACCGGGCAAGGACGTCCGCCCCACGATTTTCGCAGGGAAAGACGGCGATAATTCGTTTCTGCTCCTCATGCTTGACCGCGTGAAGAAGTAACCGCATCGTTGAGCGACGGTTCACAGAAGCGTTGGAGCCACCCGTGATCGGCTGTTCCAACGCTTCTGTGAACCGTCGCTCAAAAAATTCCGATACAGAGGCACAGCGATGTCGGCCGATTCCGATCTACAGAAACCATTGCCCTACAGTCCCAACCTGCCGCCGCCGGATTTCTTCGATCCGGTCGTCGAGGCGTATAAAAAAGATGTGGACATGACGTTGATCCGCGAGAATTTGAAGCTGACGGTCACCGAGCGATTCGAGAAACACCGCAAACTTTGGGAGTTCGCTCAGGAATTGCGCAAGGCGGGGCAACGACTGCGGGAAGGAGCGTAAACGCGGGGCCGAATTTTCACGAAATATTGCCGCTGCTTGTCAGCCATGACGTTCAATTTATCGTGATTGGCGACGGCGCTGCGATCGTGCATGGCGCGGCACGAATGACCTACGATGTTAACGTAGTATATGCTCGAAACGCAGAGAACCTCGCTAGAATCGTTGCCGCGCTGAAGCCGTACAAACCATACCTTCGGGGCGTTCCGCCCGGACTGCCGTTTATCTGGGATGAGCGAACGCTGCAAGGCGGTCTGAACTTTACGTTGACGACAACCATCGGCGATGTTGATCTATTAGCCGATGTCCCCGGCGGCGGGCTTTACGAGCAGATCGTTCCCTTCACGGTCGAACTCGAAGCATTTGGCGTTCGATGCCTCGTTGTAACTCTCGATATGCTGATCCAGTTGAAGCGAGCCGCTGGTCGGCCAAAAGACCTGGAGATTATCGCGGAATTGCAGAACATCCTTGAAAATCGGTTTGTCAAGCAGCCGAACTTACTGGATTCACAAGAGGCCTAATACGTCGGTCAAAATCATCCGAAACCGCCCTACTCCTCAATATCCTCCCCCATCAACCGCGCCACCTCGAAGCAGTCCTTGTCGCCGCGGCCGGAGAAGCAGACGACCACGACGTCCTCATGGCTGCGTTTGGCGGCGACGCGCATTGCTTCGACGATGGCGTGCGACGTTTCCAATGCAGGCAAGATGCCTTCGAGTCGGCTGCACAGGGAAAACGCCTTGAGCGCGTCATCGTCGTTGACGCTGGTGTAGTGGACTCGCTTGGCGTCTTTCCAGTAGCTGTGCTCCGGCCCGACGCCTGGGTAATCGAGACCGGCGGAGACGGAGTGCACGTTGGCAGTTTGTCCGTCGCCGGACTGGAGCACGTAGCTCATAGAGCCGTGGAGCACACCGGGTTTGCCATGACTTAAGGTCGAAGCGTGTTCGCCTTCTTTGGCCCCGCGGCCGCCGGCTTCGACGCCGATGAGTTCGACCGACGTATCGCCGACGAACGGATAAAACATGCCCGCCGCGTTGCTCCCGCCGCCGACGCAGGCGATGACGACGTCAGGTAGTCGGCCGATCTGCTCGTGGCATTGGCGCTTGGTCTCGGCGCCGATAACCGATTGGAAGTCGCGCACCATCATCGGAAACGGATGAGGTCCGACAACGCTGCCGATAATGTAATGTGTGTTCTCGACGCTCGCCATCCAATCGCGCATCGCTTCGTTGATGGCGTCGCGCAATGTTCGGCTGCCGGAGGTGACGGAGACGACCTCCGCACCCATAGCACGCATCTTGAAGACGTTGAGCTTCTGCCGACGCACATCCTCTTCGCCCATGTAAACTTGACACTGGAATCCGAACAGCGCTGCGGCCGTGGCCGTGGCGACGCCATGCTGGCCGGCCCCAGTCTCGGCGATGATGCGCGGCTTACCCATGCGTTTGCACAACAGAGCCTGGCCAAGGCAGTTGTTGATCTTGTGCGCGCCGGTGTGGTTGAGGTCTTCGCGTTTGAGGTAGATGCGTGCCCCGCCGGCTTCCTTCGTTAATCGCTCGGCAAAGTAGAGTTGCGACGGACGACCGACGTAGTAGCGCAGGTAGTAATCGAGTTGCTTTTGGAACTCGGGATCCTGCTGGGCCGCCTTGTAGTGCTCGGTCAGTTGCCGAAGCGCGAACATGAGCGTTTCGGGAACATAGCGTCCGCCATAAGGCCCGAATCGGCCGTGAATGTCAGGAACGGATGCGGAGGTGTTTTGCATGTTTCGTATTGTCCGTAGTCCGTAGTCCGTGGTCCGTCGCAACAACAGATTGTTGATACCGCCTAATCGTAGCCCAATCACAAGGACTTCGCAACGGACCACGGACTACGGGCTGTTTTATCTTATCCCCAATTTCATCCCTATCCGCGGGTCGATCTTTTTGATGGCGGCGCCGACAGCCTGGCGAAAACGAGCGTCGTCGTCCTCACGATAGATCGCGATGAGCGATCGTAAGGCAGGCTGGGCGGCGGCGCCCATCTCGCCGAGCAAGTGGGCGGCTTGACGATCGAGCGTCTCGGAGGCAAGCGCCTCTTCGATGATCGGCAGCGTCTCCTTCGTGTCGCCCGTGATCTGCCAAACGGCGTAGGCGGTCCAGAGCTGAACCTCGGCGTCCTTGTCCTTGAACCCTTTACGAAGCTCCATCACAGCCGAGTTCGCGCCGGGGCCGATCGCGCCGAGCGTCGTAATAGCACGGACCCGCAGTTCTTTGTCCGCGAGCAGTTCGGTCACCGAGAAGACGGCCAACTTGCCGGCCGCCTTCATAGAGCCCAAGGCCTGGCAGGCGGCGTCACGCACATCAGTGGATTTGCTGCCAGCTAGAACGCCATCAATGTGAGACGAATAGTCGGCGTTTCCAGAGATACGCCAGGATGCCAGAGCGGCATCAATACGCATATATACATCCGGGTCGCCGAGTTTTGAGGTGATCGTGGGCAGGGCGGCTCGCGCCGGAGGACCGATCTTCCCCAATGCGAATGCGGCACCACGCCGCGTCGCCGGATCGGCATGGCTCATGGCTTTGACAAGGTCTTGGGTTGCCCAAATCGCCCCTGGCCCCATCGCGCCTAGGGCATACGCCGCGACTCGTCGGCGCTCCGGCAATTTATGGGCCAGCGCCTCAGCGAGCAGTAAGATTGGGTCACTACCAAGGTTCGCCAATGCCGCCCCGACGAACGGTTCGAGCAGGAAGAATTCCTTGTCCGCTGACAGATCAAGCAATGGTCCCGCAGCCGATTTTGCTGTCGGGCCTAATTCGCCGAGGGCACCGATCGCGGACATCCTTACGTTTATCTGTTTGTCATTCAGCAACTCGATCATGGCGGGAACGGCGGGCTTCGCCTTGGTCTCAAAGAGCGCGATCACCGGCGGGGCGGCGGCGCGGCCGTTCGCGTCAGCGTCCTTCAACGCGGCCAAGAGCGTCGGCATGAGCGATGACACCGGCGGCGCTTCGATCTTCCAGATCGCTTCCGCAGCCTTCACACGCACCTGCACATTCTTGTCCTTCAACGTGGCAAACAATTCGGGCAGCGCAAACTTTGCCGTCGGACCGAGGTCGGCCAGCGTCTGCGCGGCACGGTAGCGCACTTTTGCATCGGGGTGCTGTAACGCCTTCAGGCCTTCGGGTTCGGTCGGCGTTGATGTCTTCTTTTTCGGATCGCCCGCGTCGGCGTCAAATGCAACGAAAAGTGCGATTCCGAAACAGAGGTTGCGTAACATGATGTGCGGACCCATTGAGACGTTTAGCCGCTCGCCTTTGGCGAGTGCGGACCACGAATGCACGTACATCCCGTCCGCGCTCGCCAAAGGCGAGCGGCTAAACGAAAAACCATTCACGGCGTGCCCGGGCGTTCCTTCTCCAACGGCGTCACCCACAGATACACACGGTGCTCGCGGCTGCCGTCGCTGGGGCGGAAGCTGATCTCGCGTTTGGGCCTTACGCCTTCCATGTTAAAATCGTGCGACACAATTCGGCAACCGGGCTTGAGCTTGTCGAGTTGCGGGATCAGCTTCACGTTGAGCCGAGGCAGAAGGTACAAGGTAATGACGTCCGCCTTGGCGAGGTCTAACTCGAAGATGTCTTGCTGTTTGATGGTGACGAGATTCTCGACGCGATTCTTTTTGACGTTTTCGAGTGATTCTCGCACGCGCACGGGGTTGATGTCGAAGCCCCAGGTGCGAACGCCAAACTTCTTCGCCGCCATCACGGGAATGCGTCCGTCGCCACAGCCGAGGTCGTAGACGATCTCGCCGGGGCGGATATCGGCGAGTTCGAACATCTTGTCCACAACCTCATTCGGCGTGGGAACGTAGATGACGTCCGGTTCGCGCGCGGGCTTGTCCTGGCTGTGAGCCGGGACCAGGGCGACGGCGAGCACGCCGAGCAGCAATAGGCCAAGCGTAAGAATGCTCTTCATAGAAAGCCTCCGGCGGAGCGAATACTCAGGTCGATGCCCGGTTCGTATGCAATCGATTTCTTGTAGCGGAAGTCGCCAGATTTCCAGTTTGGCGTCGCGAAAAATCGGAAGTCTGGCGACTTCCCCTACGAACGACGACTGTTCACAGCGTACTCAGGATGGTCGGCCTAAATCTTGGATGCCATGCTCGCCTGGTCCGCCGACGTCGTTTCAAGAGACGAGGAATCAT
>CAMAUE010000236.1 GCA_945861245.1 Singulisphaera sp. GP187 | reverse complement strand
TTGCGGCTTAGCGCTCGCAAGGCGCCACCCGAGCGCTAAGCCGCAAGCGGCAACTCGGGAAGTTGTTATTTCGGAATTCCTTAGAACTGGTAGAACGCACCGAGAACGAACATGACTTGGTGCTTGCTTTGCCCGGCGTTGAAAGGCGTGCCGGAGCCTTGGAACCAGTCATAACGTATTTCGGGACGAATCATGAGGTTGGAGCTACCGCACGGTGCCCAATTCAGGCCGACGGCGACTGTTTGGAACGTTCCGGAGTACGGGCCGCCGAGATTGTTTGCGGGGATCGGGCCGTTGTTCGGGTTGTTAACTCGCTCCGAAGCCGTGAAGCCGGACGGATCGCGGAAGTATTCATAACGGAGACCGGCCTTCACGCGATCGTTGATTTTGTAGAAGGCGTAGGGGGAGAAGTTGTAGAAGACATCCGTGTCTAGGCCGTTATTTTGCTGCCAGCCGATGTTTTGCTCGAAGACGAAATTAAAGTCGTCAGTGACTTTGTAATCGAGGATGGTCGTCACGAGCGTGCGATTCGCATAGCCGGCGCCGAGGTTCTCCGGTTCTCGGCCAGACATCACATTGACGCTGAGGAAGCCTTTCTTTTCCTGGAAGTTGTACTTGACACCACCCAAGATGGCGCCTTCATTCACGGGGCGATCGAGCGCATCCCAGCCGTTGACGACGCCGGCCATGACGGTCCAATCGTCGGAGAGGTTGGCGGTGCCGATCGCGCCCCAGTGGGTGTAGGGATTGGTCATCATGAAGCCCCAGGGCAGGGTGTTGAAGAAGTTGCTGGGGGCCTGGATGACCATGTACCCGTGGGGAGTGTAGAAGTGTCCAACCTTAATGGAAGCTTTCGTGGTGCCGGCTTCCACATAGGCTTGCGGGATGGCGATACCGTAGTCAGTATTGCGGTTCCACGCGGGCAGCCAGCCGCGGTTATTGGCGTTTTCAAAGCCGCGGCTTTGGCTGGAGATGTAATCGTTGCCGAAGACGAAGTCAAGGTTCGCACCCCAGCTGAGTTCGTCCTTGAGAGGGCGGTTGACATTCAACCAGAGTTGGTTGAGGTAGACGCCTTCCTGGTCGTTGGACGACATGGGGCCGTTGTAGCGTGTGCCGCTGCCGTTGGAGGCGTTGTATACGCCGGTGCCGTACATCCAGCCGGTGGTTTTGAAGCCGGCGACTTCATTTGGGAAGAGGCGCCAGGGGCCTTCGTCGTCTTTCTTTTCGTCGTCGGCTTTGGCATCACCGTTGCCGTTCTTGTCTTTGGCATCATCCTTGCCGTTGCCGTTCTTGGCTTTGCCGTCTCCATTACCATTTTTATCTTTGGGAGTTTGGCAGTGGAGGATTTTGCTCAGGAAGCCTCCAGAGGCGCAAGCGTTGCCCGGTCGGCTGAATCCGAACCACGGAATGCCGCAGCCGTTGCAGCCATCCGCACAACCGTTCGGTCCGCATGCTGCACCGGCTAACGCGGTAGGCGAGCTAGGCGAAAGGTAGGTCCCCTGGCCGCCGAACGAGGCGGCGTTCGCTGCGGGGATTGGGGTGATCGCCGGCGTCGGCGTTTGCCCGGCCGTTAGTAATACGGCACTGAGCAAGAGTGTCTTGCAGATCATTTTCTCATTCTCCTTGCGTTGGGGATTCTGAATCCATTCAGCCCGACATGGAGCTGATGCGTTTTTCGGCAGCAAGCGTAAAGGCCTTCCATGGCGTGCCTCGCCGCATCAACTCAGCAAGTTAGATATTGGAATTTGAAGGTTCCATGCTTCAGGCTTGAGTGATATCTTTGGCCGCTCTACGTGTGCTTATCGGAGAAACGCCTACGCAATATTGTCATAAAACGGGAATTATCAAAGGCGACATGCTCGGCTGATGCTGTACAATCGGTAAAGTTCGCCACGATTTCCCCGTTTATCGTCAACTAAATAATACACTGCGAACAACTATCGCCATCAAGCTGCACAGGACGCGGGCATCCCGTGCCTGGTAAGTAGGCATTCGGCGGTTTCGGTCTATTGGAAATCAATAAATGCCTGTTTCGCAACCATTTATTTACCATTGAGTTGCGGAAATGTTCCGATACACCTACCTATTTGGCATCCCACTTGCGTAATGAATATTCCGCAAAGGTTCCACGCTCTCTCCAGTGTCGGCGCCTTCTAGGCATCAATAGGGTGTTCTCGGCAAGCCTCACTCACCTTGCGCAATGAACGTGGGTCGGGGCGTTTTTGCTCTATTGCTCCTCTAAGGTTGAACGCTCCCGTGAACTTCCGCGCTAGGAATGAGTTGTCATCCTCCATTTTTTGGAGCATTTCAATTCCCCTCCCTGAGGACGGCAGGATCGGATTGGAGAGCCTGTAATCGCACGTCGATCGGCTCGACGGCTGATCGTATTACCGTCTTCAGTTCTACCCCGGGAGGGCATGTTGTGCTTAAGCGTCTGTTGCTATTCTTTGTTTTCTGCACTTTACTACTGCTGGCGGCGCCCGCTTTGACGCAAGATGTCAAAGAGAAGAAGGAAGAACCGGCCAAGGTGGAGGCGCCCAAGACGCGGGAGGAGATCGAAACCGAAAAGGTAAAGGCACGCGCCGCAGAACTTACGAAAGACATCAACCAGGCCGATACCGCCTGGATGATGGTCTCCACGGCATTTGTGCTTTTCATGGTCCCGGGTTTGGCCCTTTTCTACGCCGGCATGGTCCGACGCAAAAATGTCCTGGCGACGATGATGCATAGCATGGTCGCGCTCGCCGTCGTTGGCGTTTTCTGGGTCGCGATTGGGTACTCTCTCGCGTTCGGTGATCCGCTCATCACAGTCGGAACCATGGGCAGCGTCCTTGGTTTCAGCAAGAAACTCGTCTTCATGCAGGGTGTCAATCCCTATGACGTACTGCCGGGGAACGGTATACCTGTTTACCTGCACATGGCCTATCAAGGTATGTTCGCGATTATCACTCCCGCACTAATCAGCGGCGCAATCGCGGAACGTATTCGATTCAAACCCTATTGCCTCTTTCTCATCCTTTGGATCACCCTGGTCTATTGCCCGCTCGCCCATGCCGTTTGGGCGATGGATTTTTGGACCGCAGCGGCGGACGCAGGTACCAACGCTGTCGGAATCCTGGGCAAGATGAGTGCGCTCGATTTCGCCGGCGGCACCGTAGTCCATATCGCTGCTGGCTTTTCCGCCCTGGCGGCAATCCTGATTCTACCCAAACGCGTAGGCTACCCCGAACACGCCATGCATCCGAATAGCATGGTGTTGACCCTCACTGGCGCTGGTTTGCTTTGGTTCGGATGGTTCGGCTTCAACGCCGGCAGCGGACTTCAATGTAGCGCTTTGGCCACCACGGCGTTTATCGCCACGCAATGCGGAGCGGCTGCGGGTGGACTCATTTGGATGGTCGCGGAATGGGTGCAACGCGGCAAGCCGACGGCGCTTGGTTTGGCCTCCGGCATCGTCGCCGGGTTGGTTGCCGTCACGCCCGCGGCGGGCTTCGTTCTGCCTTGTGGCGGGCTCGCCATTGGTGCGATCGCCGGCATCGTCTGCTACCTCGTCGTCACCTTTAAACCGAAGTTCGGGTATGACGATTCGCTCGACGCCTTTGGCGTTCACGGCGTCGGCGGCTTTCTTGGCGCGGTCCTTACCGGCGTCTTCTGCTACCAATGGGATTTCATCTACCCGCTCGTCGGCCAGCCCGGCATGCTCGTCAACGGCGATCTGAAGCAGGTCGAAATCCAACTCATCGCCGCAACAGGGTCGGCGGTTCTCGCCTTCGTCGTGAGTGCGATCTTGATCAAGGTTATCGATGTCGTAATCGGCTTCATGGTCACGCCGGAAGAAGAGACCCAGGGCCTCGATCAGATCGAGCATGGCGAAGCCGGATTCGATTTCGGCTACGGCTACGATACTGCACCAGCGATCTCTTCGACGCAGCCGAAGTCGGCGATTGTCCCACCGGTTGGTTCCAAGTTCCAGGTCATCGTTGAAGGAGCCAAGGAAAGTGACCTCATCAAGGTCTGGTCAGATTTGTGCCAGCCCTCGGCTACGTCGGCACCTGAGTTCAAAGCCGTTTATCCCTTCGTCACGACCGTGCAGGGCAACCGGTTCAAGTTCCGAGGCGGCGATCAGAACGCCATGAAAGAAAACCTGAAAAAACTCTTCGAAAAATCATTGAAGTGCTCTCTCCAGGTGAAAATCGAGGCATAACGTCTCCCATACCGCAACTCGCGGCGGAGCGAGTTGCGGGTTTTTTTTCCTTTGCACTTTGACCTAACAATAGATAGTAGGTATCCTCCATGAAAATGATTGTCGCCATTATCCGACCTGATAAGCTCGATGCCGTCCAGCGTGCGTTGGCTGAACGCGATGTCTACCTGATGACCGTCACTGACGTGCGCGGTTGCGGTCGCCAACGCGGATTCACCGAAGTCTATCGCGGCACGGAAATCCAGATCAACCTCTTGCCGAAACTCAAACTCGAAATCGCTGTCAACGACGCTTTCGTAGACGCCGCCATCGAAGCAATCGTCCACGCCGGACGCTCGCCCGAGACCGGTAAGATCGGCGACGGCAAGATTTTCGTCCTGCCCATGGACGATTGCGTTCGCATCCGTACCGGGGAACGCGGCGGTCAGGCGATCGGACCGTAATTCAAATTTCAAATTGCAGATTGAAATGCATGTGTCGTGTATTCCAATTTGCAATTTGCAATCTGAAATTCCGTTTGATTTCATCGCCCTCCCAAATATCCTGTTCCGTATAACTCACTGAATCATTACAACCCCGAGGAGCTTTTAGATGACGCCGAAAGAAGTCCTGACACTTATCCGGGAAAAACAGATCAAGGCGGTCGACCTCCGCTTCATCGATTTCCCTGGTACTTGGCAGCATGTCACCACCCCTGCGTCCAACATTGAGGAATCAACCTTCGAGGAAGGCGTCGGCTTCGACGGATCGTCGATCCGCGGCTGGCAGGCGATCAACGAATCCGACATGATCATGATCCCGGATCCGTCTACCGCATTCATCGATCCGTTCTTCAAGGAAAACACCTTGGTGATGATCTGCGCGGTGAAGGATCCGCTCAGCTTCATGGACTATCCGCGCGACCCGCGCTACATCGCCCGCAAAGCCATCAACTACATGATCGCTTCGGGCATCGCCGACACCGCCTACTTCGGCCCGGAACTCGAATTCTTCGTGTTCGATAGCATGCGCGTCGATAGCGGCTCCAACTTCGGCTACTACTTCATTGACAGCGAAGAAGGCATCTGGAACTCCGGCAGGGAAGGCACGCCCGACAAGCCGAACCTGGGCTACAAGGTTCGCCACAAAGAAGGCTACTACCCCGTACCGCCGACCGACACGTTGCAAGACCTGCGCACCGACATCATGCTCAAGCTAATCGATGCCGGCATCCCCGTCGAAATGCAGCACCACGAAGTGGCGACCGGCGGACAGTGCGAAATCGGCATGAAGTTCTCGCCGCTCCTCGAAATGGCCGACAAGGTCATGAAGTATAAGTACATCGTCAAAAACACCGCGAAGCAGCATGGCAAGACAGCCACGTTCATGCCGAAGCCGCTCTTCGGCGACAACGGCACAGGCATGCACGTGCACACGTCGCTATGGAAAGGCGGCACCAACCTGTACGCCGGCTCTGGCTATGCCGGGCTGTCCGACATCGGTTTGTATGGCATCGGCGGCCTCCTCAAGCACGCTCCCGCCATCTGCGGCTTCTCCAACCCGACGACCAACAGCTACAAGCGGCTCGTCCCCGGCTTTGAAGCACCGGTTAACCTGGCCTACAGCCAGCGCAACCGCTCGGCCTCGATCCGCATCCCGATGTACTCCCGCAGCCCGAAGGCCAAGCGCATCGAGTTCCGCTGCCCCGATTGCTCGAGCAATCCTTACTTCACCTTCTCCGTCATGTTGATGGCGATGCTCGACGGCATCAAAAACAAGATTAAACCGGGCGAACCGCTCGACAAGGACATCTACGACCTCGAACCGGAGGAACTGTCGAAAGTCCCGAAGGCTCCGGGTTCGCTCGACGAGGCGCTCAGCAACCTAGAAAAGAGCCACGAGTTTTTGCTCCAAGGCGATGTGTTCACGAAGGACGTGATCGACACCTGGCTCAACTACAAACGAACCAAGGAAGTCGATCCGATTCGTCTACGCCCGCATCCCTATGAGTTCCATTTGTACTACGACTGCTAATAATCGACAGCGAAAAAATCGAGAGGAACAAGGGGCGAACATGCCCCTTGTTTCGTTTTGCCGTTTGCGGCTTGATTGGCGACAACTATTTTTCCGGTCAGCGACAATTACCGACTCGCCTTAACTCCCAGCATGCATTTCTCGTCCAATACGCCCTGCGCCCCTAGCTGAGGGCGTATTGGACGAGAAATGCATTGCCACGCTGCGACGACTTGCGTCATTCCGATAA
>CAMAUE010000235.1 GCA_945861245.1 Singulisphaera sp. GP187 | reverse complement strand
AGAATATACGGTCTCCAGCATAGGCCGAAATGCGCAATATTCTTCCGATTCTTTCAGTAACTCAGCTTCGGCATTCTCGATTGTACGAACAATCAAAACCCATAGCTTCGGGATTGTGTCGACAGTCTCTGGGTTGAGAATATTCAGTCCCGGGAAGCACTCGGTTACCAACGCGGTTTCCCGATCTGAGTGTTCTTTCCGTGGCAGAAGTGCCTTGCCATTTTCGGCTTCGGTCGCGTCTCTGCACCAATGCTCCTTTCCCCACCCCTGAGCCGCACACTTATCTCGCCATTCTTGGTCGAGGATTGCACGTGCGGCCTTGTAGGCGGCGATAGGCGACGGCCGCAACCTTCGATCAATCCAGAGCCTTATTTGATCGGTCATACCTTCAGCCCGGTCGATAATCGCCCGTTCGTCGGCCAAGATTTCTGCTGATGCAACATCGATGTACCGGGGCCATGTGGACGGCTCTGTCGGTAAACTCGACGAGCAGAGCCGACGGCAAAGGATCGCTGCGGTGGTGATCGATGATGCGTCGCCGACGCCGATGTTGCGATAGTGTTCTGCCAGCACGGCCGCGGATTGCTTGTGGATGTCGTCGAGGACGCTTTTCAGGAGATTTCTGTAGAAATCACGTTGTCGGAACTTTTCGGTTTGTTGCAATATCGACCGCAACATGGTCGGGTACGAGCGGAAGATGTCAAGTGCCATTTGGATCGCTATTGGCTGACCAAGATTGTCTTGCATGGCGTTTGCGCGCTGCGTCAGTTCATGCATTATCAATTGGAAAATATCAGAATCGTCGGGCAGATCCGAACTGGCGTGTGATGACATCGCAACTCCTTATCTCGGATTTTAGCGCCGCTCAGAGTTTGAGATTTTAGCACAGATCAGCCCGAAGTCGCCTGCGTGCCGAACAGCCACTTTTGTACATGCTCGGCCACGGCTCGAAGGCGGTCGTCTGAAATGCGTTCGCGGTAGTTCGCACTCATTGATTGATCCGCATGGCCCATGATTGCGCCGGTCGCAACTTGATCAAGCGATTCGCCGGCGATGGTTTCAAAGCCGTGCCGTAGGCTGTAGAACGAACGGCCAACGATCTTGAGGCGGTCGGTTAGCTTTCGCATCTCATGGCCAAGCGAACGGGATTCTACATCAGCCGTCCAACCGACGCCACGAACTGTCAGGAAAACCAAACCGGCGTCGGCTTCGTTCTTTGGGTCGGGCCGACGTGCCAACCACGCACGCAGGGACGCAATCGTTTCAGCCCAGAGTGGACAACGGCGGTTGATGCCGGTCTTACCTCTGGGGAAATTAATCCAGCCGCCTTCCAGGTCAAGGGCGGTCAAGGGCAATGAGCCAATGTCCGAATTCCCGAAAGCGCAGTTTGCGCCCAGCAAGATCATCGTTCGCAACGGTTGGCTTGCCGATTCGAGCATGGTGATGATTTCACGCGCCTCGAACATGTTCGATCCTTGCGCCGCTCGGTGCAGACGCATGACCTTTGCCGACGGGCGAGCGAACCCTTCACCGAACCGGATCGGCTTGTCAATGATGCCGTTCTTCCAGGCGTAGTTGAAGATGACCTTTGCCCGATTGATTTCGGACGCAAGGCGGGCCGGTCCCCATTTCGCTGCCCAGTTCGCCCGTAGCCGCTCAAAGTCTTCCGGGCGAATGTCGGACAATAGCCGATCCTTGCCAAGGAATGCGATGACGTTTTCAGAAATGTCGTGGTAGGCCTTCCAGGTGTGCGGGGAGAGTTCGCCCGAATCTTGCAACCGCTTTTTGGTTGTCAGGAACTGGTTCACAAGTTCGCGCAGCGTCGGTCCGCTTTCTCCTTTGGGACGCGGAACCCTGCCCGCAAGTAGGTCGTCTTTCTGCTCAATCCAGAGTTCCAAGGCGGCTTGTGATGACGTGCCGCCGTCGCCCTCGACTATCTTGCCGAAATAGCGCAGTTTGCCACGAACCTTTTTGCACCATCGCCCCGATGGATGGGGAGTGAGGGGGAAGTCTTTGTGCGGCTTCGTGTACTTTGGCTTGCGAGACTTGACGGGGATGGTAGGCGCAATAGAATTGTACATGGTGATGCCTCCTAAAAAAGCATTGCCCTGCCTTTGGGACGTTCAAGCGTCGCCAGAGGCGTTTTCTTGACAACCGTTTCGGTTGTCACTGACAACCGGGGGAGACAGTGACAGTTGTCACTGACAACCCAAAAGTTGTCTTTGACAACCAAAAAACAGAGGCGGTTGTCAAAACGGTTGTCAGTATCATATGAAAAGGCAACCGGAAAACAAGAAAACGTAATAAAAAACTTGATTTGCGCTCGTAGCTCAGCTGGTAGAGCACGGCACTTTTAATGCTGGGGTCTTGGGTTCGATTCCCAACGAGCGCACTTTTTCACACCTTACTTGTAGCCGTCTTTCGCCTATTCCTCGGCTACAAAACGAAACCTCCTGACATATTGGGGGTTTCATATGTACAGGGGGGATGAGCAGAAGAAGCGTACAGTTTTTGAGCCGTCTACCGAGGAAATGGCCCCGTGAAAGAACGTTTGTCCATAGGAATTCGCGTTTTCTTAACGCTTCTAGCGTTGCTGGTAGTTTGCGGCCCGTTCGTGAATGGACAGGAAAAAGCGAAGAACGACCTCGGACCCGCACAATCCATCCAAATCAATGCCCAGGGCAAATCAACCGTCACAACGCTATCCGGACGCGATAGCGGCTTGCAACTCCTCGTCACCGCAAAGTACGCCAACGGCTCCGAACGCGATCTCTCCCGCTCGACGAAATACGAAGCCGCGCCACCGGACATCGTCAACGTTGCCGCCACGGGCTACGTGACATCCCTGCGCGATGGCAAAGCGACGATCACCGCAACCATTGGCAACTCCAAACAGGCAATCGATATCAACGTCACGAACGTCGCCGTCGATGTGCCGCTCAACTTCGCCAACGACATCGTGCCGATCTTCACACGCTTCGGATGCAACTCCGGCGGATGCCATGGCAAATCGGGCGGGCAGAATGGCTTCCAACTCTCGCTACTCGGCTTTGAACCGCAAGAAGACTACGAGTTTCTGGTCAAAGAATCGCGTGGCCGACGGCTGTCCGTCGGCGTGCCGGAAATGAGCCTGCTGCTGACGAAGTCATCGGGCCGAATGCCCCACGGCGGCGGGATCAAGCTGCGACCTGAATCGCCGCATTATCGCATGCTACATCGCTGGATCGAGCAGGCCGCTCCGTATGGCGATCCGAAAGACGTCCAGGTAACGCGCATCGAAGTGTTCCCGCGCGACCGCACGCTCACCCAAAAAAGCGAACAACAGCTTCAAGTGATCGCCCACTACACCGACGGCACGACGCGCGATGTGACACGCCTGACGCAATTTGAATCGAACCACGCCGAGACGGCCAGCGTTTCCGAAATGGGCCTGGTGACGACGTATGACCTCACCGGCACCGCAGCGATCATGACACGCTATCTCACGCACGTCGATGTGTTTCGTGCGACGATCCCGCTCGGCGCCGTCGTCGCGAACCTGCCGGCGGCCAAGAACTTCATCGACGAAGCGGTGTTCAAGCAATGGCAGAAGCTCGGCCTGCCGCCTTCGGAGATTTGCGACGACAGCACGTTCCTTCGCCGCGTGACACTTGACCTCGCCGGCCGACTGCCGACGCTGGACGAAACCGCCGGCTTCTTGGCCGACAAAGGTGCCGATCGCCGCGAGAAACTCGTGGACCGCCTCTTGGTTAGTCCCGATTACGCTGACCTATTCGCGAACAAATGGAATGCGGTGCTACGGAACAAGCGTGAGAGCCTGCGGGAAGACATCAAGCCGACCCTGGCGTTTCATGGCTGGATACGCAATAGTCTGCGCGACAACAAACCGTTCGACGTGTTCGTGCGCGAGATCATCACGGCGACCGGCGAAGAGATCGCCACGCCGCCCGTAGCGTGGTACCGCGCGGTGCGTGATGTGCCGTCGCAGGTCGAGGATGTTTGTCAGCTGTTTCTGGGCACACGTCTCCAGTGTGCTCGCTGCCATCATCATCCGCTCGAAAAATGGAGTCAGCAAGACTACTACGGCATGGCTGCGTTTTTCTCGCGCGTGCAGTACAAGAAGCCTGCTCCGCTTCCCAAAGGCGCGAAACAGCCGAAGGGCGCCGCCAAGCCGTTGACGCATATTCTCCACGATCCGGGCCTCGCGAAGGCCGAGAATCCGCGCACCAAGGAGTACATCAAACCGACCGCGCTGAATGGGAAGACGCTGGACGTGCGCGCCGACGTCGATCCGCGCATCCAGCTCGCTGACTGGATCACGTCGAAAGAGAACCCGATGTTCGCGCGGGCGCTCGTCAATCGTTATTGGAAGCATTTCCTCGGCCGCGGTTTGACGGAACCCGAGGACGACATTCGACTGACGAATCCGCCGACCAATCCCGAATTGCTCGATGGTTTGGCGAATTATTTCGTCGCCGAGAAGTTCGATATCAAAAAGCTGGTGCGTGCGATCTGTCTCTCGACGACGTATCAGTTGAGTTCCAAACCAAACGAGTGGAACCGCACCGACAAGCAAAGCTTCTCACGCTTCACGCCTCGGCGCCTTCCTGCCGAGATCATGTTCGATGCGATCGATGCGTTGACACTGGCGAAGTCCGACTTCCCCGGCATGCCCGCGGGAACCCGTGCGATCCAGCTGCCGGACCATGCGTTTGAATCGTACTTCCTCACCGTCTTCGGTCGGCCCGA
Source organism: Singulisphaera sp. GP187 (assembly GCA_945861245.1). GTDB lineage: Bacteria > Planctomycetota > Planctomycetia > Gemmatales > Gemmataceae > SIAQ01. The sequence goes on along the minus strand of CAMAUE010000235.1, from coordinate 1,830 downwards.
TGCGACCAGCGCGTGCGAATGCGAGCGTTCGTCGGATGTCAGTCTGTCGCAGATGCTGCATCTGATGAATTCATACGAAATGATCGCCAAAGTCAGTGGCGAAGCGCCCAAGGGACCGTTGGCGAAGGTCACGAATCCGAAAGGCAAGAACCCGCCCGCCGTGACGAAAACCAAGGTGACGCCGGGCCAACGTCTCGCTAAGATTATCAGCGACAAGCGCTCGGACGAAGAGAAGCTGCGTGAACTCTACTTGATCGCTTACTCACGCGAACCAAACGCCCGCGAGTTGGAGTTGTTGACCTCCCACCTGAAACGCCAGGCCGCGAACCCCCGTGCTGCCTACGAAGACATTCTCTGGGTCATCGTAAACTCCGAGGAGTTTCTGTTTAATCAGTAATGGCGCTGCGAATGCCGAACCCCCAGGAATCGCTTCGCTCATCCTGGGGCTTGAACGAATGACAAATGACCAGTGACTAAGGACGCATTAATGCTTACCATCCAAAGCAAAACCGCCCATCGCGACTGCCAGGGCAACACACGCCGCGATTTCCTCAAAGCCGGCGTGCTCGGTCTCGGCGGTTTGACGCTGCCCTGGCTCATGGAACAAAAAGCCCTCGCCTCAAGCTCGACCGGCTTCGTTCGCGACAAAGCCGTCGTGCTCGTGTTCCTCGGCGGCGGTGCGAGCCATATCGAGACGTTCAACCCCAACATGGGCGCTCAGGCCCCGTATTGCAGCGTCAACGGCGAGGTTCGCACCCGCGTCCCCGGCCTGACGCTCGGCGGCACGTTTCCGCGCCTCGCCGAACATGCTCACAATATGGCGGTTGTGCGTTCGTTCCGTCACCCGATCGGCAACCACGAACAGGCCATCAGCCACGTCCTCACCGGCGGGACCGACATCAACGGCCAGGCGATCCTAGGCCATAGCATGGGCGCGATGTACGCTCGCCTTCGCGGCACGAACCACGCCGAGACCGGCATGCCGACCTACACGCTGCTCAACCATCCGCATATCGATCCGCAGTATTCGCGCGAATTGCAACGAGTCGTCTCCGGCTCGCGGGGCGGCACGCTCGGGCCGTCGTTCAACCCGTTCAACCCGACCGGCGGCGGCACGACCCTCGAAAACATGCTGCTCAACACCACGCCCGATCGGCTCACCGACCGCCGTTCGCTCTTGCAAGAACTCGACCGCGTTCGCCGCGGCACCGACAGCCAGGCTGTCCGCGAACGGCTCGGCGAGTACGAACAGCAAGCCGTCGATCTGCTCCTTGGCGGCGCAGGCCGAGCGCTGGACCTGTCGCGCGAAGATCGCCGGGTGCTGTCGGCATACGACACCAGCATGTTCATGACAGGCAAACGATCTTTCGACCGCTCGCAGATCGGCGAGCAGATGTTGCTCGCGCGTCGGCTCGTCGAAGCGGGTGCCGGGTTCATCACCGTCCAGAGCGCCGGCTGGGACAACCACGCCGACGGCAATAATCCCGGCATCGTGGATGGCATGGAAATGCTTGGCCATCCGCTTGACAAAGCGCTGTCGGCATTCCTCACCGATCTCGAAGTACGCGGCTTGAGCGACAAAGTGCTCACCATCGTCACCGGCGACTTCGGTCGAACGCCGACGATCAATCGCAACGGCGGCCGCGACCACTGGGCAAGTCTGTGCACGCTCGCACTCTTCGGCGGCGGGTTGCGCATGGGCCAGGTCATCGGCCAATCCGACCGTCAAAACCGCGCCCCGGCTTCGACGCCGATCGGACCGGGTAACCTGATGTCGACCATCATGCACACGTTATTCGACGTCGGCCAACTGCGCGTCGCCCGCGGCGT
>CAMAUE010000234.1 GCA_945861245.1 Singulisphaera sp. GP187 | reverse complement strand
TCTGGCAATGGACCGACACTTCGGAGTCGAGCAAAGGACTTCGAGGTGGGAGTTGGTGCAACGACGGCACCGCCTGCCGAGCCGGATTCCGCAGCAGGCACGGCCCCTCGGACCGAAACGACGACCGCGGCTTCCGCCTTGTCCGAGTGACCATCCGCTAGTCCTTCAACGAGAAAATTGAGTTCCCATGAAAATGAAAAACCAACGGTTCCTCCCGACGCTGGCTCTTGCTCTCCTGCTACCTGCCGGGGCACTCGCCCAAAACGATCCCGGGGCTGACGCGAACGCGTTGCCGAAGGTGCCGCCCGGATTCGAAGTGAAGTTCTTCGCCAAGGAGCCGCTTGTCCGGCAGCCATGCTCCATGGCCTTCGACGCCAAGGGTCGGCTCTTTGTCGGCATGGGGCCGCAGTATCGCAATCCCAAGCCCGGCACGCCCGGCGACTCCGTCGTGATCGTTGAGGACACCGATGGCGATGGCGTCGCCGACAAAGTCAAAGTCTTCGCGACCGGCTTCAACTGCATCCAGTCGCTGGCCTGGCACGGCCGCGATCTCTGGATTGCGAATAGCCCCGATCTCACCATCGTCCGCGATCTCGATGGCGACGACGAAGCCGACGAGTACATCCGCGTCTACACCGATCTCGGCAATCTCGAACATGCCCTTCATGGCCTCAACTGGGCGCCCGACGGCAAGCTCTACATGAGCAAGGGGAATTCCAAGGGATACTCCCATCCGAAAAAGGCATCGGGCCCAACGCCGCGAGCCTTCATGGAATTGTCGCATGGCAAGGTGCATCCCGATTGGCCCGCCTTTCCCGAGCCGGTGAAGTTCACCAAGCAGACTTACAAGAGGGCCTACCACACTCCGCCCGATGATCAGGGCCGCGAGGGAGGCGTGCTGCGCTGCGACGACGGCGGCAAGAACCTCGAAATCGTCTCGCGCGGCATGCGCAATCCATGGGACATCACGCTTGACGACGGCTTCAATTGGCTCGGCACCGACAACGATGCGAACGAAGGCGATCGCGTCTTCATGCCGTTCTGGAACGCCCATTTTGGCTGGAACCATCCCTGGAGTGCGCACTGGACCGATAAGCCTCACCCGCCGAGCGCCCCGGTCAGTAGTCCGATGTTTCACGGCTCGGGAACGGGTATTATCTTTTGCGATTCGCCGCAGTTTCCGCCGGAATATCGCAAGCTCTTCTTCATCAATGATTGGGCGCGCAAGACCACCTTCGCATGGCAGCCGAAATGGGAAGGGGCGCTCATGAATTGCGAAGGCGGAACGTGGAAGCCGTTTATCGAGGGAGGCAAGTCGCTATTTCGACCGACCGATGTCGAAGTCGGGCCGGATGGCGCGCTCTGGGTTCTCGGTTGGGGCCGATACTACGGGGCCGAGCCGCCCTCGGCGTACGATGACGGCAAGATGATCAACGAAGGCCGAATCTTTCACGTCCGCTGGAAAGACGCCAAGCCCGCGAACGGATTGGCGGCGAAACGCAAGCAGCCGCTGTCGAAATGGTCGGCAGCGGAGTTGATCGACGATTTTGAAGGCCCGCTTTCGGTGTGGCGGATCGATGCGGCGGACGAGCTGGTCCGTCGCGGCGATGCGGTCAAGGCCGACCTCATCGCATCTCTCCGAGGCGGCAAGCTCTCGACGATGCAGGAAACGTGGACCGCGTGGACGCTGGGCCGCATGCTGCCGGACGATGCGGCCATCGAGGAGTATTTCACCGCGCTGCTCGCCCCTCGTTCCGCCGCGAGTCTCAACTTGCGAATTCAGGCGGCTCGCGTTCTAGGGTTTCGGATTCGCCAGTATCAAAAGGTCAAAGCGTTGCCGGCGGCGGTGAGCAAGCTGCTGCAAAGCGACGAACCGCGGTTGCGATTCGCTTGTGTCGATGCGATCGTGCAAGCCCGTCAGACGTCTCTTGTGACTGCCATGGTCGACATGTTGGAAAAGGAATCCGATCGCGTTACGTACTACGCAGCCTGGCAAGGTTTGCGCGAAATGCTGCCTGTGGCCGAACTGAAAATTTTGCTCGCGGACAAACGAGCGGGCGTCCGCAAGGCGGCCTTGCTCGCGCTGCTGGAGATGCACGCCTTGCCGGTGAGCGAAGTCGGCACGCTGGCCGACGGCGATCCCGACGGCGAGGTCGTACGCGTCGCCAAGTTGCGTTTGATCGGCAAGTCGGCGCTCGCCACTTCGCCGACGGTACCGGCGACGCTCCCCTGGGCAGGCGCCGATGTGTCGTTAGTCACCAACGTGAAGGCGCAAAGCCCCAATCATTACCGCTCCGTCCCGGGCGGCGTGCGCGAGGGAGGCCTGGTTTACACCGATCGGCAATATGCGATCCGAGAGTTTCCCCCGCCGCTGGCTCTGGCCGAATTGCTGCAAACGTCTCAAGACGACGACGGCTCGCGCGGCGACAAGTTCCTCGCATTTGACGCGCTCGTTCCCCTGCGGGTGCATCTCGGACTCGACGCGCGGATTCCGGTTCCCAAGTGGCTGAGCGAACGGTTTCGCCCGACCGAACAGAAGATCATCAGCACCAACACCACGTATCGGATCTTCACACGCGAGGTTCCCGAGCCTGGACGCGTGGAACTAGGCGGCAACACGGAGAAGGGAGGCGGAGGGATATCCAATTACCTGGTCGTCCTCGAACCGCTGCCGCTGCCGCAACTGAAGCAGCCGACGACGTTGGCACAGGGACTCGAACACCTGCCCAAGGGCAACGCCAAGCGTGGCGAATTGTTCTTCAAGCAAGTCGCCGGCTGCGCAAAATGTCACAGCTTGAACCAGCAAAAGAACTCGTTCGGTCCGCAACTCGCCGATATCGGCGCGCGCGCCGAACCCCGGCACATCGTGCAATCGATCGTCGAGCCGGACGCCCACATTGTCGAGGGCTTTTCGCAACTCGTCATCGAAACCAAAGACGGGAAGATCCATTCCGGCGTGCTGATCGAGGAAAGCGGCCTGGCCGTGACGCTGGGACTGCCCACGGCCGAGCGACTGGTGATTCCCAGGGATAAGATCGAATCTCGCACGACGTCGAAGACATCGGCGATGCCTCCGTTCGACCGGCAGCTCACGCCCACCCAAGTGGCGGACATCGTCGCATTTCTCCTGACCCAGAAGGCGAAGCCGGCGGAACTGCAGAAGCCGGAGACGATAAAACCGGCGGATAAGAAACCTGAGCCCGAAGCGGTCAAGCCGATCGTGGCCAAGGAGTCGAAATTCGCTTTCGATGTCAGAGCGGACCGTTTGATCATGACGCATGCCGAGAAACCGCTGGGAGAGTACGTCTGGGCCGATGCGAAGATTCGTCGTCCGTTCTTCGCCAATCTGCACGGACTGACCGGCACGAAGATCACGCGCAATCATCCGCCAATCCCCGGTAAGGATGCGACCGATCACGACACGATGCATCCCGGCCTTTGGCTTGGCTTCGGCCAGATCAGTGGCGTCGACTTCTGGCGCAATCAGGGTCGCATCCAGCACGTCAAGTTCCTCACGCCGCCTACGGCCACGGAAGATCGGATCACGTTCGCCACGGAATCCGAGCTCCTTAAACTTGACGGCAAACGAATGGGAACCATGGTCAACCGCTACACGCAGAGCAAACGACCGACGGGCTGGCTGCTGGTGTGGGACGCGACCTTTACCGCGACGGAGCAAGATCTCGTCTTCGGCGACCAGGAAGAAATGGGCTTCGGCGCCCGCATCGCTTCGGAATGTACCGAATTGAAAGGAGGCACGTTGCTGAACAATCACGGCGTGAAGTCCGCCAAGGCGACATGGGGCAAATCCGCGACGTGGTGCGATTATTCGGGCACGAAGGACGGTCAGCGCATCGGCATCACGCTGATGCCGGGGCCGAAGAACTTCCGCGAGTCGTGGTGGCACAACCGCGATTACGGCGTGTTCGTCGCCAACGCCTTTGGCCGAGCGGCGATGGGACAGGGGGCCAAGAGTGCGGTGGAAGTCAAGAAGGGTGAGTCGCTCCGCCTCGTCTATGGCGCGATGCTGCACGATGGCAAGGACTACGACCCGGCCAGCGAGTATAAACACTTCCTGGAGAGCATCAAAGGGGAGTCGAAGTGACCGAGAAGAGTCAGCGGATCGGCGTCATCGGGTTAGGCCTCATGGGGACCGCCATCACCGAGCGTCTGCTCGAACGTGGCTTTCATGCCCACATCTGGAACCGCACACGCGACAAAGCGGATGCGTTTCTGGCTCGCGGGGCCATCTGGAGCGACAATCCGCTTGCCGAGTGCGATCGCGTGATCGTTAGCCTCTATTCCAGCGACGTCGTAGCGGAAGTGTTGACGCCTCGCTTGGATGGCGTTCGTGCGGGACAGATCGTCATCGACACGACCACCGGCGATCCCGAACAGAGTGTCATCTGGGAGAAAAAGCTCGGCGAACGCGGAGCGCATTTTCTCGACGCCCCGATCTCCGGATCGAGCGAGCAAACCCGACGCGGCGAGGCGACAGTGATCGTCGGCGGCGATCGGGCCGCGTTCTCGGCTTGCGTAGACCTTTGGCCGGTGCTGGGGAAAAACGTCTTCCACGTCGGTGCGTCGGGCTCGGCGGCGAAGGTGAAGCTGGTCAGTAACCTCGTGCTGGGACTCAATCGAGCGGCTCTCGCGGAAGGACTCGCATTCGCCGAGGTGCTGGGACTCGATCCGCGCGGCGTGCTTCCGGTCCTGCAGGCGAGCGCCGCCTATTCGCGTCAGATGGACACGAAGGGGCGCAAGATGATCGACAGCGATTTCGTCGCCCAGGCGAAGCTGTCGCAACATCTCAAAGACGTCGGATTGATCCTCCAGGCCGCCGCGGGGCGTGGCTTGATGCTGCAACTCACGGACGCCCACCGCCAAATGCTCGAACGAGCCGAAGCGATGGGGCTGGGCGAACTTGACAATAGCGCCATCATCCAGGCAGTGCGGAGCCACACGACGTGAACGTTCTGGTCGCCGCCGGAACGCGATTCTCCAGCGGATCGCGTGGGAAACGGTGTCGAAGTATTCGTACACCGGCGTGGCAAAGTAGATTTTAACGAATTGTTCATTCGTCCACTAACTGATCGAGATTTTTTTCATTTTCCATGCGGGATTTCATCGCTCACGGCTAAAAGAATACGGCGAGTGAAGCGCGGCGGGACCGATATGTGCCGCAACGCTTCGCCGAGAAAAGACGTTACTTTTATCCCGCCAATGCTTTGTGACTCGAATCCTACCTGCCAGGAGTCTTCCATGCTGACAATCACGGGGTCCAACTCTCCACGTTTCTGCGACGGCCTTTCGCGCCGCAATTTTCTGCGGATTGGCGCCCTCGGCGGCGCGTTGACGCTCGCCGATATGCTTCGCCTTCAGGGGCAATCAGCCGAAACTCCCGCCCGGCCCAGTCGCAGCAAGGGCGTGATCATGATCTTCCTGAGCGGCGGAGCCTCGCAATTGGACACCTACGATCTCAAGCCGGATGCTCCGCGAGAAATCCGCGGGCCTTACAATCCGATCCGGACCAATGTTCCCGGAATCGATATTTGCGAATGGTTGCCCGAAACGGCTCGCGCGATGGACAAGATCGCCCTCCTGCGTACGGTCGTTCCCGCCATCGACGAGCACACGGACTCCAACGTGATGACCGGCTACTCCGAGGTGGTGAACAACGTCGATCCCCATCCGTGCTTCGGCTCCGTCGTGTCGCGGTATCGTCCCCATGTAAACGGCATGCCGGGGTTTGTGAGCTTGCGTGGCATGACGCGTTACGGCACAGAGCCGGCGAGCCTGGGGTTGGCACATCGCCCGTTTACCTCCGATGGCCCCGGTCGAGAGAATTTGACTCTGCCGAATGGGCTCACGAATTCGCGCGTGTCCGAGCGTCGGTCCCTTCTTGCCAGCTTCGACGGTCTTCGTCGCGAAATCGATGCGACTGGCACGTCGGAGGCCCTTGATGCGTACACCGCGCAGGCTTTTGACATGATCGCTTCCGGCGCCGTGCGCCGAGCCCTCGATGTCAGCCAGGAGCCTCAGCGAGTTCGCGATCGTTTCCAGGGAGCGGAATCGGTGCTGCTGGCGCGCCGGCTGGTGGAAGCGGGCGTCGGCTGCGTCACCCTGTCGCTCGGCGGCTACTGGGATCACCACTTCGGCATCTTCAATTCCTTGCCGAGAGCACTCCCCACGCTCGACCGCGGCGTTGCCGCCCTGGCGGAAGACCTCAGCCAGCGTGGCTTAGATGAGGACATTTCGGTGGTCGTCTGGGGCGAATTCGGCCGCACGCCGCGGATCAACCACGGTCCCGACAATGCGGGCCGCGACCACTGGGCGCCGGTCATGTCCACCCTGATCATGGGAGGCGGCATGCGGATGGGGCAGGTGGTCGGCTGTACCAATAGCCGCGCTGAGTATCCCAAGGAAAAGCCGTACTCGGTGCAGCGGGTATTGAGCACGTTGTACCACGGAATTGGCATCTGGTATCGACCAACTGGATACGCACCGTCGCATGGAGCCTGCGTGGCTTGCTGGTCCTTTGGATGTTCTGGCCCATTCACAAATGAGGCGATGATGCGCAAACTC
>CAMAUE010000233.1 GCA_945861245.1 Singulisphaera sp. GP187 | reverse complement strand
CGAGCCCCGTAAGGGGCCGGTTGGCGTCTTGAGCCGCCGCGCCATCGTTGAGCAGCGACGAAAGCGCCGCCAGCCCAAGCGTGCCGCTAACGCCGGTGAGAAATTGGCGACGTGTTTGGTTGAGTGCATATTGGACGGTGGGGTGCATGTGCGTTCCTTTGACTTTCCAGGAGTTTCTCGTTGCATTCATTGGCGTTCAATCTGCGTCATGATCTCCTCCGACAAGGAATACGATCACCGCTGCTACTACAGTAGCGAGAATCCCAGCCAACCAGCCGCCAAGCTCCTTACCTACGGCCGCAGCGGCGGCGACTACCGCTACCTTAATCAGACGCCTTACAAACTTACCCCATGCACGGCCCTTTGGCCGCTCGCTGTCAGGCTCCTCGTCGGCATCGACTTCCATGTCATCGACCTGGGCATCGGCGTCGAGATCGGAGAATTCGCTGCTTTCCTCGTCCACATCAACATCATCAACGACGGCGGCGGCGGGATCGACATCCGCCAGCTCGGAATCATCTAGCGCGATATCGAAATCGGAGCTTTCCAGCTCAGACTCGGCGATATCGTCGCTCTCGTCGGGAGAATCTTCCTCATCACGCGATTTCGGCTTCTTCGGTTTGGCCATGACAGTAACCTCAGCGCGGCGTTGGGCAGGATACATCGGAATAACCTACGTCACGCCTATTCCTTCCGAGCATCGGACCTCACTAGACCTACCTTCAAGCAAAGAGTTCCTTCCACGTCGCCGCGTCCAGAATCCGCTCGCTCAGTGCGATCAACCGGTGTTCGTCGGCGATTCCAAAGATCTCGGCCAATACCTCTGGGCTCGGCTCGCCAAATTTCTTTTTGCCCTGGCGCAGAATCGTCTCGCGCAAGCTTTTGATCTCTCCTCTTGCCACGCCTTTTGCGACGATTTTCTGATACGAAAGTGAGTGTTCGAGATCGAGCATGTTGTCCATCTCCTTCAAAATAATGCTGAGCAACGGGTCCTGATAACGCAGCCCCAGCAAAGTCTCGGTAACCGTCCAAAGCGTTTTCGCCTCGGCTTGATCGGGATACTCGCGGATCAGGCGTGCCCCCATCCGCTGGATCAGGCCCGGCATCAACGCTTTCGCATCATCGCACAACGGCGCCAGTGGGAACAGGCCCCAACTGCCCATCGCCAATTGTTCCGCGTGGAGTTCCCACACACGCACGACCTGATAGCGAAGATAGCGATACGGCGATTCACCTTCAAACTGCCGAAGCCATTCGCCGGTCAGGCCCGGCGTTTCCGCTTCGCGATTCAGCAAGACGACCAGACTGTGAACCAGGCATTTGTGTTTGTATTCCAAAATGCCATTATACCAAGGCACGCGCCATTCCAGCGAGGGATCGCGATTCGATTGGAACTCCGTGTGCAAAATCCATGGCAGCGGATCGTCCACGAGCACGACCTTGTCAGCCGACGCGGTCACCGTTGCCAGGTCCGAGTCGATGATTCGCACCTCACCGCTTCCGCGGGACCAGCGTCAGCCAATCGGGCAGATGCTGGTCCAACATCACTTTGACGCTGACGTCATACGGCTTGCTCATGGCCGATTTTCCTCACTTCCCTTTGCTCCACGCCTTCTCGAAGAACCGCAGCCAGTTGGTGTGCATGATGCCTTCGATGTCGGCGTCGGTGTAGCCGCGTTTTTTGAGGTAGCCGGGGATGCGTTGCAGGTCGGCGATGGTGTCGAGGTCGGCGGGCGATTGCTCGCGGCCGAAACCGCCGTCGAGGTCGGTGCCGATGGCGGCATGCTTGGCGTTGCCTGCCAGCTGGCAGACGCGGTCGATGTGGTCGCAGACTTTTTCGAGTGGCACAGCCGTCTTGGTTTCGCCGCGAACCCAGTTCGGGATCATCATCCAGGTATCGAGAGCATGGCCGATGACGGCGCCGCGTTCGATCAGGCGTTTGGTTTGTTCGTCGGTGAGTTGGCGCTGGTTCGGCGTCAGCGTGCGGTTGTTGTGATGGCTGGCGAGCACTGGGCCGTGATAGATGTCGAGGGCTTCGTCGAAGCATTGATCGGAGAGATGGGTGACGTCGAGGATCATGCCGACGCGCTCCATCTCACGCAGGAGTGCCGGGCCTTGCTCGAAAAGCCCGCCCTCCGTGGCCGTGCCATGCGCATACGGGCTGACGCCGTAATGTGCCGGGCCGACGATGCGCAGGCCGGCGTCGAACCATTCTTGCACCTGATCGGGCCGCAGGATCGAGTCGGCGCCTTCCATGCTCAGGATGAAGCCGATCGGCAGCGTCTTCGAGTCCTCGTCCGCCTTCCATTCCTTGACGTGCGAATCAAGCTCGGGATAGTTCTTGATCCAGCGCATGTAACCCGATTGGCACATGCCGCGGTAATAGCCCATCTGCCCCATCGCGCAACCGTAGGCGGCTTCCATGTGCGAGTAACGCTGAATGGCGGGCATGGCGCCGATGCGCAGGAGCCGAGGCAGAAGCGTCGCGATAACGATGATGATCTTGCCACGACGCAGATCAGGCAGCGAGACGGTATTGCACCCGCGGCCCTTGTCGGTCATGCCGGCGTCGTTCTCGAATCGGCGAATCTCTTCGCACGATTTCGTCAAATCGCGGTTCCAGTCAATGGCGTTCCAGGCGAGGTCAAGGTGTGCATCGAAGACAATCATAGTGCGTGTCCAGGAAAAATGAGGAATGCGGCAGGAATAGGTCCACGTGGTTCGTTCTACACGGCGGAACGCGAATTGGCATGCTGATCGGTCAGAGCCACCCACGAAGTAAGTGGTTTGATCGCACGGTGTTTTCAAATTCAAACCGCTTACTTCGTGCGAGGCTCTGAAAAACCGCTTACTTCGTGCGAGGCTCTGAAAAATCGCTTACTTCGTGCGAGGCTCTGAAAAACCGCTTACTTCGTGCGCGGCTCTGATTTCTCTTTCGCTGTGTCCTCGGCTTTTCGTCGGCGAGCGACAGCGTCTTTTAACAGGTACTCGATTTGTCCATTGAGACTGCGCAATTCCTGCTGAGCCCAAGCTTCGAGCGACTCGAAGAGAGCGGGATCCATCCGCAATAGAAATGGTTTGCGAGGTTTCATCATCTCTTCTCTTCGTCATCGGTCAATAAAAGCTCTGCGACAAAGTTGTGAATTTGCTGGAAACCCAGTGGTGAGGTACTCCGAACCGCTGGGATCCCAAGGGTTCGGAGTACCTCACCCTTGGGCTTGAGTGTTCTTTTCCACAAAATTGGAGGAGAACCATTTTGTTGAAGTCCGTCGCTTACGCTTCCGGGTCGTTATTTTGTTGTCCGCGCAATCGTCCAGCGTCTATACTCAGGAGTAGGTTTCGGGTTTCGCGAACTCAACGTGAGGACCATCATGATCGCACAACTATTCACAACGGCGACTCGGCACTTCATCATGGCCATGGTAATTGGCGCGTTCGCGATCCCGCCCATCCTCGGTCAGCCGACCAAAGCTCCGAACGCGGATGATGTGAAAACATTGCAGGCGAAATACCGTGCCGAGCGCGATGTCGTGGTGAAGGCCGGGATCGCGAAGCGGTATCTGCCGGCAATCATGGACAAAGCCGAGGAACTCGCCAAAAAGTCCGACGAAGCCCTGGCGGGCGGGCGATTGTCGCAAGCCACCGAAGCGATTCGTCAGGCGCGTTGGCAACTTCCCTACCAACCCAACGGCGTGCCGGACCATGTCTCGCGAATCATCGGCAACCTGCGTCTGCGCCATAGCCGAGACATCAAGGCAGTCGCCTATAGCCCCGATGGCGCGCTCCTCGCCAGCGCCAGCAGCGACAGGACGGTCAAGTTATGGGACCTGGGCAATGGGCACGAAATCCTCAGCTACACCGGGCATGCCGATGCCGTGCGCTGCCTCGTCTGGAGCGCGGATGGCTCGTTCATCGCCTCGGCGGGCGGCGAAAAGAACATCAAGATTTGGGACCCCAAAACGGGCAAAGACAAGCAGAGCATCGTCGGGGCCGGCGCGAATGTCAGCGCTCTGGCCCTCTCCAAAGATGGCAAACATCTCTTCGTGGGACAATTTGAAATCCCCGGCAATCCGCCGAACGGGTTGTTCGTGTATGAGACCCAGACCGGCAAGCTCGTCCGCGAAGCACGCGATTTCCCCAACCGCATCAGTTCCATCACAGTTAGTCCCGACGGCACAACCCTGGCCACCGGTGACGAGAACGGCAACACCCGGCTTTGGCAGTATCCGACGATCGTGGACAACATCAATCAGCCCGCCTACTGGGCCGTGCAGGATCCCAGCGGCGCCGCCTACCAAGTCGTTTTCAACGCCGATGGCAGGACGCTGGCCCGCGTCGGTCAACAGGGCGTAAAGTTCTACAACGTACCATTGCCCGGCACGCCGTTTCAGATTGCCGCGCCGCGCATGAAGATTGATGTCCTCGGCGCACAACGGGCCATCTACAGCAAAGACGGCAAGTCGATCTTTGTCGGCGACGACAAGGGCAACATCTCGTTCTGGGATCCCGATTCGGGCCAAATCCTGGGCAGCTACAAAAACGCCCACGCTGGCGCGATTCATGGCTTGACCTTCAACACGGACGGGAATCAGCTGGCATCGTGCTCCTACGGCTTCAATATTCGCCTGTGGGATTTCGATGTCGTCCTGCAATCGCGCGACATCGACGGCCATGACGGTTCGGTTTGGCTCGCCACCTTCAGCCCCGATGCGACACGCATTCTCTCCGCCAGTGCCGACAAGACCGCAAAAGTTTGGGAACGTGGCACGGGCAAAGTGTTATTCACGCTCAGCGATCACAAGGCGCCGGTCACCGTCGCTCAGTTCAGCCCCGATGGTAAGCTCATCGCCACGGCCGGAGGCGATAAGATTCTCCGCATCTGGGACGCCAACACCGGCAAGCCCCTGGTTACCGGCGAAGGACACCAGGGTACGATTACGTTCCTCGATTTCTCCAGCAGCAGCACGCGAATCGTCACCGGCAGCGCCGATCGCCGCGCCAAGATATGGGACGCCGCCACGGGCAAGGAAATACTAACCATCGACGACAACCCGTCGATCATCTCCAGCGTCGCGTTCTCTCCTAACGCCAAGCAGATCGCCGTAGGCAACATCGACCAGACGATCCGCCTCTACGATGCAGCGACGGGCAAACTCCAACTGAGCTGGCAGGCGCATGGCGTGGCAGTCAGTGGCGTCGCCTACAGTCCGGATGGCACGCATCTAGCGTCGTGCGGGGCGGACACCGTTGTTGCCGTTTGGCCTCTCAGCACGCCGGGGCAAAACGCCATCCGCCTTTCGGGACACTCTGGGCCGGTGAGCATGGTGGCGTTTCGTAACGACAGCCAGCACCTCGTTTCCTGCGGGGCCGACACTCTCGTCAAACTGTGGAAGATCGAGAACGGCATGGGCAAGGAGATGCAGACCTATCGCGGGCACAAAGACTGGGTGACCTCGGTCGCCTTCTCGAAAGACGGGCACCACGTCGTCTCGGCAAGCGTCGATCGCCGTGTGAAGATTTGGGAGATCACCAGCAAGGAAATTCCGCTGCTCGCCGAACATATTAGCGCCGTGGAGTCGGTCGCGGTCAGTCCGAACGGGAAGCTCATCGCCACAGGCTCGTCGGACCGCACGATCAAGTTCTGGGATCGCGAGACCGGCGCCGAGATCGCGTCCTTACCGGCGCATGACATCGCGATCTATTCACTCGTGTTTACGCCGGACAGCAAACGGCTGCTCTCCAGCGGCAGCGATTTCATTCCAGCGTCGAATACCACGCGGGCGAACATTCGCCACTGGGAAGTCAACCCGCCGCGAGCGCTGCCGTTGACCCAGCAACAGACGAATGTTTTCGGCAGGTTGCTGCAATACTCACCGTACATTTTTGTCGAACCCGAAGGCAAGATCGTGTATATCTGGATGCCTATCAATAGCGCCAGCGAAAGCACCTATGTCGAGGCGTTCGATATCGATGCCGGCACGATCGCGTTTACTTTCAAGGAGACGACGCGCAAGGTCAATTCGCTCGCCTTTTGCGCGAACGGAAAATTAGCCGTCACCGGAGCGAAGGACGGCAGCGTCTTGTTCTGGGATCTGAGCAAGACGGACGCCAAGCAAGACAAGGCGGGTGTGTGGAATTTGTTCGACAAAATAGGCGTCGCCGATCTCGCCCTCACGCCCGACGGCGCGACGCTTGTCGCCTCCAGCGACACCGGCGAGATCAAGGTCGGCAAGGTCGCAGGTCGCCAGATCGTCAAGTCGTTCAAGGGCCATGAGGGGCGCATCCTAACGTGCCTGGTCAGTCCCGATGGCAAACGCTTCGTCACCATGGGCGCGGACAACATCGTCAAGGTATGGGACCTCGACGGCAACGAGCTTCGCCGCTGGAACATGGGAAAACACCATGAATCGTTTGTCATCAGTCTCGCCTTCACGCCCGATGGTCGCCAAATCGTGACCGCCAACGCCAACACCACGGTCTACGTGCTCGATTTGCCGTGAGGTATGATTTCCCCAGATGGCTCGTCATTTATGAAGGGTATGTAGCCGAACCCGCCATATACGGCGGGCCCTAAGAGGGGCCATGGATTGCCGACTTCCCAAGAACGGCCCTCATGAGGTATACTGCGACACTACTGTCCGGTTATATGTCGAATAACGTCAACTGTTTATGGCTAGGCGTTTTTTCTTCTTGTTCGCCGAATGCGTTTAACACGGTAAAAAGCTCGCTTTTCTCGAAAAGCGTGATGCTGAGAATTTGCAAGATTTCGCTCAAAC
>CAMAUE010000232.1 GCA_945861245.1 Singulisphaera sp. GP187 | reverse complement strand
GCTCCAGAATCGCCCATTGATCGTCGGTAAGATCGGTCGCATACGCCTTCCTTGCGATTGTCTGCATTTGAACACTCCTTTGTTTTGAGAAGCGTACATCATGCAACAAAATACGTGTTCAGGGCAAGACAGGTTTCCGGATAGCCTCTCAGAGCGAAAAGAAATCCGCGCTCGACATCGTCATCGACATCACCCGCAACGGCGGTGCCCAGATCGTTAACTTTGGCATGAATGACGAAGAGATGCGGCTATTCATGAAGGAACACTACGTCGCTACGGCGAGCGACGGCAGCTCGATGATCCCCGCGTTGACGGTCCCACATCCGCGCAGCTATGGCACGTTCAGCCGAAAAATTGGGCGATTCGCAATTGAGGATCAACTCGTCTCGATCGAGCAAGCGATACGCAGCTCCTCGGGCCTGCCAGCGGACATTCTGCGCCTACCCAAACGCGGCTACCTCAAGGCGGGCTATTACGCGGACATCGTCGTGTTCAACCCGAAGACGTTCCGCGACAAGGCGACGTTCGACCAGCCGCACCAGCATTCGACCGGTGTGCGTTACCTCTTCGTCAATGGCCAACTGGCGATCGACGACAGTCGGGCAACGGAGAAACTGGCGGGACGTGTATTGCGACACGGGAAAGAATAGACCCCGTTTAGCCGCTCGCCTTCGGCGAGCGCGGACGGCGTGCGCACTGCGGGGTTCGAATGCCTCGGGTCGGGGAAGCGATTCGTTACGAAAGTTGATTGCGGGTAGAGGGAGTTGAACCCCCACACCTTTCGGTACCAGATCCTAAGTCTGGCGCGTCTGCCAGTTCCGCCATACCCGCTCTGCGATTATCCTATTTCAATCGAACACACTCGCCAACGTCGAAGGTCTCGTTTCGGACCGCTGGACGAATTCTGCCGGCGTCATTCCTCCGATTGATATGTGCAAATCTCGATGCGAATGCGGGAAACCAACGAACGGACAGTTGTCGGCGACGCAAGGTTCGATTTTTCGATTTTTCACTTTGCTTTGTTGACGTGTTGCTCTATCCTCAACTCTTTACCTGCCAACGGAGAATCCGATCATGCATCCTACCGATGGTCCTGCCAATCCACCACCTTCGGGCGACCGCACACCTTGG
Organism: Singulisphaera sp. GP187; assembly: GCA_945861245.1. Classification (GTDB taxonomy): domain Bacteria; phylum Planctomycetota; class Planctomycetia; order Gemmatales; family Gemmataceae; genus SIAQ01. The sequence continues at coordinate 5,861 of CAMAUE010000232.1, read as the reverse complement.
TATAAACAGCTCAACCGCTATCACTGGTTCGTGTTTACCGTGGCGGCACTGGGTTGGCTCTTCGATACGATGGATCAGCAGCTCTTCGTGCTTGCCCGCCCGGCAGCGATGCGCGACCTCGTCAAACCGGAAACGCCGACCGAATCTCCCAAGGTGACGTCGCTTCGGCAGCGCGAGGCTGGCGATATTGCGACATCGCTCTTCATTGCGGGGTGGGCGGCTGGTGGATTATTTTTCGGCATGCTCGGCGACCGTATCGGACGGGCGAAGACGATGCTGATAACGATTCTCATCTACTCGATTTTCACAGGGCTTAGTGCGTTCTCGTTCGGCTTATTCGATTTTGCCTTCTACCGTTTCTTGACGGGACTGGGGGTGGGCGGCGAGTTCGCCGTCGGGGTCGCGCTAATGGCGGAAGTCATGCCCGCTCAAGCGCGAACCGGTGCGATTGGCATGTTACAGGCGTTGTCGGCCGTCGGCAACATCACAGCGGCGCTTATCAATCTGGGACTTGGCGTGGCCGAGGAGGAAGGTTTAGTTACCAGCCCTTGGCGCATCATGTTCATGATCGGCGCCCTGCCCGCGCTGCTCGCGGTGGCGATTCGTTGGGGATTGAAGGAACCCGAAGCGTGGCAGAAGGCACACGATCAGAGGGCCGCCGCTCCCGAAAACGCCAGTCCTGGAAGCGCTAAGCCTCAGCTGGGATCGTATGCGGAACTTTTCGGCGATCCGGTCTGGCGCAAGCATGCGATCCTCGGTCTGCTGCTCGGATGTTCGGGTATCATTGGGTTGTGGTCCGTCGGCTTTTTCACGCCCGATCTCATTCGATACGTTCAACGCAAGGGCATGGCATCGGAAGTGTATGAAGAAAAGATCAGCGAAGCCCGGCGAGACGGCAACGACAAAGACGCCAAGAATTGGGAGTTAATTCGCAACGCGGAACACGAAGGCGAGAAATTCCCGGATGGCCTTGCTGATCTGCAAAAATCCGCCGAACCGTCCATCAACGGCCGACTCACGCGCTGGTCGAGTTACACCTCGTTGATGATTAACCTCGGTGCATTTTTCGGCATCTACGGCTTCAGCGTTCTCGCCCAGCGGATTGGCCGCAAGCCAACGTTCGTCATCGCGCTGACGGCCGCCTTCATCAGCACGGCATCGGTGTTTTGGTTCTTGCAGGATTTTTGGCAGATCTTTGTCATGGTCCCAATCATGGGCTTCTGCCAGTTGTCTCTCTTCGGTGGATATGCGATCTACTTCCCGGAACTCTTCCCGACTCGTCTGCGTTCCACAGGCACAAGTTTCTGCTACAACGTCGGTCGATTCGCGGCAGCGCTTGGCCCGTTGGTCAAGGCTGCGCTCGAACGCTTCTTCCAAAGTATTTCCGACGATCCGGTGCAAAGCCTGCGCTACGCCGGCGTGACGATGTGCTCGGTGTTCCTGATTGGCTTTTTCGTCCTGCCGTTCTTGCCCGAGACGAACGGCAAGCCGTTGCCGGAATAGTCCGTGGTCCGTGGTCCATAGCCTGTGCATTTTTTGCCACGGACTACGGACTACGGACTTTTTTAGTTACACTCCGCCACCAACGGCTCGGCAATCTCCCGCAAATAGAACAATCGCCCCGCGAGTGTCGGCATGTAGGTGCTCGGTATCCACGGCGTTGGTTCGTGGCCGAGCGTCATGCGGAGCGACAGGCCCTGCCATTGCATGCCGCGGCCGAAGCTGCCGTCGGCACCGCCGATGATCGAATCGGCGGCGAGGAACAAGGCCGGGCCGATGGTGTTGGCGTTGGCGGGCACGAGCGTCGTTCGGCTCTTGAAGCTCGTCAGTGCGTTCTGCTCGATTGTCAGCGGATGCAAGCGAGCGCCGAGCCGATGCGTTTGCGATTTCCATTCCGCTTCGGTCTTGAACTCCGCTGCGAAGTGTGGTTCCCAGAAGGCGATATGGCAGACCCGGCCGATGCCGAAGACTGTCACCAACTTCGCGCCTTTTTTCTTCAAGTCGCCGATCTGTTGAGCATAGGTTGGCAGTTCATTTTTCAACGCGAAATGGCGTTGCGCCTTGGGAACGGTCGCCTTGCCGAGCGGGCCATAGAAGGCGTGCTCCATCGCGAATTGGAAGGCGCCGGAGTTATCGGACGGCAGCGTGTTGCCTTGGGCGTCGGACCATTCGTCCATGTTGAAGCCGTGAACGTGTTCGCAGGAGACGCCCCATTCTTTGAGAAAATAAATCGCCCAACGATACATTCCCATCGGCCCGACGGGTAAAATCATCGCCAACGGTCGGCCTGCTTGCTGCGTCAGCTGGATCTCCCTCGCGATTTCATGGCCCATAAACGTATCAAAATCGGCAAGCGACCCGCAGGCGATCGGCTCGAACTTCGGATGCCACCAAGGGCGTCTCGCCGTCAGCGCTGTGCCGAAGAGATCGCCGAGTGCGTCGATTTTTTCGAGGTCCCAGCCGGCGGGCAGGAAGCCCTCCATCATCGAGCCGCGAAACGTCGTGAGTAGGTTCATGGTGTGCTCCAGGGTTTAGCCGTTTGCCTTTGGCGAACGTGAATTTTTGAACTTCGGCACTATTTTCATCGTAGTGTACTGCAATTGGATTCCGCGCGATACATTCGTCGTGCGGAAATTGCGAAATACAGTAGCCTCGTGTGCCGTTAATTTTTACAATATGGGAAAGAAATGCGGATCAAACGCGTAAGTCGCACCCAATTTGTTATTGGGAAGGCTTGTTTTTTTGTTTTTGCCAAATAGGAAAATGAGATTCCTAATTCGGGAAAAAACGGGTATTTTTGCACTGATAGAACCGGGATGACCGGGAGGAAAAAAGCATGAACCTTTGGCGTTATTTCGGAGTTACACTTTTCCTGATCGCAGCGATCGGTTTCATCGGCGCGAACAATAAGTCGTTCGTCATCGCCGGTGGAAAAGACGAAAAGGATAAGAAAGACAAGGTCGAAGCCAAGACCGATGACAAGAAGGTCACCCCCAAGACCGATGACAAAAAGGTCGAAGCCAAGACCGACGACAAAAAAGTCACCCCCAAGACCGAGGACAAGAAGGTCGAAGTCAAGACCGACGACAAGAAGGTCGAAGTCAAGACCGACGACAAAAAACCGGAAGTGAAGCCAATCCCGCCGATGCCCGCTGGCGAGAAGGTCACCTTCAAAGCCTTTGAAAAGGACACGACTCACCTCCAGTTGCAAGAAACCGAAACCACGCAGGTGATGACGGTCAATAACCAAAAAGTCACGCAGACGCAGAAGCAGAAGTTCCTCATCGAATGGAAATCGACAGCCAGTGGCAAAGAGTATGTCGTCGTTCAGCAGGTTGTCGGCATTCAAATGGATATCGATATCGGCGGCAACAAGATCAAGTACTACTCCACCGATGCCAAGAATCCCAAAAACCCGATGACGGACTTTTTTGAACAGCTGATGAAGAACAAATTGACATTCACCATCACCGGCGATCTCGAAAAAGTCGAGAAAATCGAAGGCCGGAAGGAATTCATCAAGGCGCTTGGCGATGTGAATCCGCAGATGAATACTCTCTTGGACCAAATCCTGAGCGAAGACGCCCTCAAACGCATGGCGGAGCCGACCTGGTGGGCCTTCCCCCCCAAAGGCGAAATCCCGGCCAGCAAGACGTGGAAGAAGGATAGCACGCTGACGCTCGGACCGATTGGCAGCTACAAAACCGACTTTACCTTCACCCATAAGGAAACGAAGGACGGCAAGGACACCATCGACGTAAAGACGAACCTGACCTACACCGCGCCGACGCAAAAGACCGGCCTGCCATTCACCATCACGAGCGCAGATCTGAAGACCGAAGCCGGCACAGGCTCCGCCACCTTCGATCGCACCAAAGGTCGTTTCGAGAAATCCGAGTTGACCATGAAACTCAAGGGAACTCTTACGATTGAAGTCGGCAACGCCAAGACCGAAGTTGGGCTTGAGCAAACGCAAACCTCAAAGTCCACCACGCTCGACGCCATCCCCGCCGACTGGAAGTCGAAGCAGTAATCCATCTGCTTGATTCGTTAGGCAACAATACCCGAAGCCGCGACATATCCCTGTCGCGGCTTTTTTTGTTTAGCCGCTCGCCTTTGGCGAACGCGAACATGCACCACACAACACGCAGATCGCGCTCGCCAAAAGCGAGCGGCTAAACATAATCAGGAAGCCTGCCACCTCGCCATCGCCGCCTCGGGTTCGTATAAATTCATGATTCCACAACGAAAGGCAAAGCGATGAAGATTCACGAATATCAAGCGAAAGACCTGCTCGCCGCCGCCGGCGCCGCCATCCCGCGCGGCATCGTCGCCTCGAACGTCACCGAGGTGCTGGCCGCGTTCGACCAAATGGGTGGCCCCGTCGTTCTCAAGGCTCAGGTTCACGCGGGCGGGCGTGGCAAGGGACGTTTCAAGGACTCCGGCGTCGATTTCGGTGGCGTCAAATTCGTCACTAAGCGGGAAGACCTCACCAAGATCGCCGAGGTCATGTTCAAATATCCGCTCGTCACCAAGCAGACCGATGCCGAGGGCCAGAAGGTCTCCAAGGTTCTCGTACAGTCCGCCGCCGACATCGCTCGTGAAATCTACGTCGCCGTCGTGCTCGATCGTGAACTTGGCGTGCCGATCCTGATGGCCTGCGCCGAGGGCGGCGTCGATATCGAAGAAGTGGCGGCGCACACTCCGGAAAAGATCCTCAAAGTCGCCATCAGCCCCGAGACCGGCCTGCTTTCCTTCCAGGCCCGTCGGCTCGCCTTCGAGCTTGGCTTCACCGGCGATCAAGTCGGGCAGGCCGAGAAGATTATGATGGCGTTGTCCAAGGTCTTCCTCGACAAAGATTGCAGCCTGGCCGAGATCAACCCGCTCGTCGTCACGCCGAAGGGCGAAGTGATCGTGCTCGACGCGAAAATCACGTTCGACGACAACGCCCTGTTCCGCCATCCCGATATCGAAAAGCTGCGCGACGAGACCGAAGAAAACCCCGCGGAACTACGTGCCGCCAAGTCGGGCCTGAGCTTCATCAGCCTGACGGGCAACATCGGCTGCCTCGTCAACGGCGCCGGCCTGGCGATGAGCACGATGGACATCATCAAATATCACGGCGGCCAACCGGCGAACTTCCTCGACGTCGGCGGTGGCGCCAACAAGGACCAGGTCACCGAAGCCTTGCGCATCCTGCTCGGCGACACTCGCGTCAAGGCCGTGCTCATCAACATCTTCGGCGGCATCATGAAGTGCGACACCATTGCCGGTGCCGTCATCGCCGCCTTCAAGGAAGTGAAACCGACGGTCCCGTTCGTCGTGCGCCTGGAAGGCACCAACGTCGCCGAGGGCCGCAAAATGCTCACCGAGAGCGGGCTCAACCTGACACCCGCCACCGACCTGACCGATGCGGCAAAGAAGGTCGTCGCGGCAGCGGGCCAATGAATTGAAGATTGAAACGCAAATGCAAGCCCAGGGGTGAGGTACTCCGAACCTCTGGGATCGACCGTTGATCACGGCAACGTCACATCCACCTCGCGCGATACTCGGCTATCGGGAATCTCCACCAACTTTCCGACCCGTGGCCCATAATCATTTTTCACCGCTGCGTTCCAAAGAAAGAAAGCGGTATCACTCCAGAGTACGACACCGTGGAACCCCGTATCGCTGTTTGGTGCCGTCTCGGTTTTTACCGAAAATGGACGCCGTTGCTTGAACCATCCCGGTGCGGAAGTTCGGGAGCATCCTGCTGCAAGAAAATGAATCGGTTGCAACGATTACGACGTGCAAAAACCAATGCAAAAGTCGAATTAGAAGGTACGTAGCTCAACCTTTAAGGGGAATAGAACTGTTCGGCG
>CAMAUE010000231.1 GCA_945861245.1 Singulisphaera sp. GP187 | reverse complement strand
CCCGCGACGCGTTCGTCCGAGGGCAGTGCCGCAACGCGACAAACTTCCTTGTTAAGACCAAGCATCGTAGCCTCCTTGCCAGATGGGGTTTAGGTCACACCATCATGGCGGGAGGCTGCTTTTTTTGCACTGCCAATTGAACGGTATTGCGGCTAGGCTCGCCGCTTATCTGCCTCTTGTGTCATGAGCAGTAACTACTGCATAGTATACGACCCCCGAATCCAATCCCAAGCCGTCTGACACCGACGGCGAAAAACGCAGGAAACCACATGGCACCCGACCTTGCGGAACGTGTCACGATGTTGGAGCGTGAACTCGAACGCACCCAGGCGTTGCGGTTCTATCGCCAGGAGACGGGCGCAGTCTGGGACGAGATTCATGATGCCATTGCGATGGGGAACATGGATTACCACCAGAAACGAAGCTTGGTATAAGGGACCAGTGACTTCGTGCGTGGCTCTGACAATCATTCGTCCGTCGCTTACACTTCCGGTTCGGATATTTATCGGGCATCACAAAGCCAATTTGCGGTCGGATCGTGTGGCCTCGTCGAACACATCCTTCAGTATCCGGCGAAACTCCAATTGCACGACAACGTGCGTTCCAGGCTGAACCTTCGTCACCGCGCGAAGCGTCATGTCGCTCGGCGTCAACTCCACGAGGCCCTTGACGACTGTCTCGCCCGTGACTTCGCGGCGGCGTTCGCGCAAGCGTCGGCCTGCTTCGGCCATGTCGCGCATCACCTGGTCCAAGTTCGCGCTGGTTGGGACTTTGATGTCCACAACTGCATTGACGTAGCCCTTGGAGTAGTTGATTACGGTCTTGATCTGGCCGTTCGGGATGAAATAGAGCTTGCCCGAATCGTCGCGAATTTGCGTATTGCGAATATTGAGCGCTTCCACCCGGCCACAGGCATCGCCGACTTGCACGATATCGCCGACGAGAAATTGATTCTCGAACAGGATGAAGAACCCCGCCACAACATCCGCGACGAGGTTTTGGGCACCCAACCCCACGGCCAAACCGACGACGCCCGCACCAGCGAGGATCGGCGTGGTATCCACTTCAAACACGCCCAGCATCATCAGCACGCAGCCAAAGTAGACTACGTACTGCGACAGCGATTCGAGCAGCGGTACGAGCGTCTGGCCCTTTGGATCCTCGGTGCGGTCCTCGCGATACATGCCGAACGCTTCGTTGATGAAGACGTGCAACACTTCGATCATGACGCGCGTACCGAAGAAGATGCCGATGCATTGGACAATGGCGGTGCCGAACTTTGCGACAAACCCAATAAAGCTCAATGCCTCGGCACATTGCGAAGCGGCGAATATCCAGATCGCGGCCTCGAAGCAGCGCTCGCCGAGCGGGAATAGTCGTGCGATGCGATCCCAGTAGTGATGAAACTTGCCCTGGTCGAGATGCTTTTTGCCCAGGTTCGCGAACAGATGAAAAATTGTACGGCAGCTCAACGTCAGCAGCCTGGCGACCATGAGGAAGGTGACGACGCGAAGCGCCAGTTTGGCCCAGCTATCGGAATCCATTAGCCCAAGGACCCTACCGCCAACCCACAATCCGCACAACGTGAGAATGGCCATGCCTAAGCGTTCGAGGAGCGTGAACCATTTTCGGATTGTCTGTTCTAATTGGGATCGGCGATCCGGTTCCGCGCGATTCGCGTTGCCGAGCGGAGTGGGCGCGAGGGATTGGGAATTCAGCAGCGGCGTATCAGGATGGACATGCTTGGGCAGATGGTGATGGACGTAGACTTCAGCGGAAATGCGTGCCTTGCGCAAGAGGCGAAATACTAGCCCGATTCCCAAGGCAAGCCCGACGAGCTTCGCCAGCAGCAGGCCGAACGACGCCAGCGTCGCACCGGTAAGGTGGTTGAACCAATCTTTGACATCGATACGCAGATCGCGGCCCGAAACGTGAAAGACGACCATCGCCACGATGATGGCGACCATGAGCAGGACCGTAGACCAAAACAACACGGCACGCAGTCCCTTGGCGGATTCTTTGGCCAGATTGTCTAGCCAGGCGATGCCCGTCCAACGCGAAACCTGGTCGCCGCCTTGCTTGAGCATTCGGCGGAGGACGACGGAGACGACAAGTATCGCACCAAGGGCGGCATGTACGCCGATGAGATTGGCGAGGAGTCGTTCGTCGTTGAGTATCTGGTTGAGGTCCATGGCGCCCTCCTTGGCGTCGTCGATCGCGTCGCGCGCGTGGTCCATCCCGGTCGCGCGATCTGCGGTGACCTAAAGTACAGCGCGGAGTGAATACGTGTCAAGACGCGTTGTGGGAGTCGCACTCGATTTTGGCATTGGAGTCAGAGCCACGCACAAAGTAAGTGGTTTTTGAGAATTACCTACGAGCCGGAAGCGTCAGCGACGGACGAAAACCACCGTCTCGTGAGGCTATCAATCCAAAAGGCAGGGCTATCTTCCCCCGTGGGTCAGGCTTTCCAGCCTGACGTATTTTGACGATCATGGGCAAGCAACGTCAAGCTGGAAAGCCTGACCCACGGACCACGGAGGCTCGCCGCGTTTGTTTGGATGCCGCGCGTCTCGCTCATCCGTTTTGGCATGCGTGACATAATCGACATCCAATCGGTCATTAGTCACTAGCCGGCAAGCGGTACGCATTACGATTGACTCGGGTATCGTCACCGCCAACCCGCGATGCGTGCGTCGATGTGCTGCTTGAGCCAGGCGTACGTTCCCGTTAGTCGCCAATCGTTGTCGAGCAGTTCGAGGCGTTTGGTGAGCGCGTTCGCCTCTGGCCCGGAGTGTTGACGAAGCTCGGCGAGCGTTTGTGCCGTCAGAGCGGCCATTAGGCCTTTTTTCTCGATGCCCTCAATTTCACTCTTGACGCTGGTAAGATACGCCAGGGACTCGTCCTGGCCTTGTGTATAGAAGACGCATTCACTGAGCCGTAGTTTCGCGTTGAGAATGCGAAATGTATCCCGATGCATCGATTCAAGCAGGGGGATTCGTATCAGAATCGGCTGAATCTTGGCCTGCTCGACGCGCTGTTCGATGATGAAGTCGAGTGCGAGCCGGCTCAGGTAGAAACTCGACCATGAGGTCTTGGCAAGCCCCCACGCCTCATCGGCACGTTCCTTCGCGGAATCGGTTGGCTTGAGCGACGCATCGACGGCGGCCTGGGCACTCGCCGCTTTTTCGTGGTTCGCCCCGGCCACGATGCGTGCCAACTCGAGGTCGAAAACCTCGCGCATGCCGACGGCGAGGATTCGGACGAGCATGCTAGGTTTGGTGGCCTTGATGCGGTCCTCGATGGCCGTTCCCTTGGGGTTGGTGCGGTCCTCGTGCTCGATTTTATCGTCCTTGTCGAGGTTGATAAGCACGTCAAGGACGGGATCCCGCCGCCATAATTCTTGGAGTTCGTACTGGCCTTGGCCTCGCTGCCGCGCATCCTCGCTGCCAAGACGAGCATAAGCGAGACCGGCCGTCTTCTGCCAAGCCGCCAGGTCGGTCCGAAATACTTTGTCCTCGGCCAGGCCGCTGAACAGGTCGTTTTTCGTCAGCTTTTGCATTCGATCCAGGCGACGGATCATTGCCTCATGCTGGCCATGTAGAAACATCTCGCGTGGCTGCACGTCGTATTTATTGATGAGGTCATCGGAAATGCCGAGGAGCATATTCCACGCAGCCGCGGGCAGGAGCGACTTTGTCAGGTTAACCTGCGCGTAATTCAAGACGACGTTAGCCAAGGGACCACTGCTGGCGGCGAAGCCGATCGTTCGACGACGGTTGTCCGTGCCTCCTTCTTGCGGCGGCAGGAATTGCGTCAGCCACCAGGTCGGCGCGGGATTCGCCGGTCCGGCGTTGGTCCATGCCGTCACCGGCATCGGCGCGACCGCCTTGGCGATGTTGGCGTGAATTTGCCCGGCATCCACATGGAGCACGATTGCTTCGTGCGAAGTCATTCCTTTCTGCAATTCCAGCATGCGCGGGGCCAAGCCTTGCAACGGCAGCACGAGCGTCGCGGTCATTTTTTGCAAATGAGCGGCGTCGATCTTGGATCGCTGGCCGAGCGATGCGTCGGCTTGCAATTCCTCCAATGTGGCTATCAAGCGGTTGTCCTTGCTACGAAGAGGCAAGCCGAGCCGGGTATCGAAAAGATGCAGCTTTTCCGTTTTGGGATTGATGACGCCGACGAGGAACGGCGTCGCCTCACCATCAGGCGGTGCGATCAGGAGGCAGCCATCGAGTTTAGCTTGACGAAGCAAGCCGAGAAAAACGACCGCACGCTCCAGCGCGCCGGCATATCCGCGCCGAAGTACAAAGGCCGGCGGGGCGAATTGATCTACCTGTTCATGCAGCACCACATTCCGCATCACCCAGCGGAAATGATGCTCAGCTAACGCCAACCCGGCGACACCGCTTACATTCGTCGATTTCGCAATGTCGCGAAGGAGATAGCATTCGTCCAAATAATGAGCGTCGGTATCGCGGAAGCGAACGCCTTCCAGCTCGGCGACAATCGCGACAGGAAGTTCGGTTCGCTTCTCCAGAAACTCGCGCTCAGAGGCACTGAGTCGGGCACGCTCTCTTACGTTGTCCTGATCGAAATAAGGTTTAAGCTGGAGCATTCCCTCACGGAATCGCGACCAATCGATGCCGAGTTGTGGATTATCGGGGTAGCGAAACGTCTCCATCGCCGAGCGGAACGGACTCGCCTCGACGGCGGTGCGTTTTTCATCCGTCTTGGTTACTTTGACGGTGGGCGGACGCTTGCACCCGACCTGGATGAACAACAGCACACACATGCCAATGACGAAGTGACGCATGGGGTATTCTTTGCGATGACTATGTTTAGCCGACCGCCTTTGGCGAGCGTGAATCGCACAACACGCAGATCGCGCTCGCCGAAAGCGAGCGGCTAAACCGGGGAGTTCTTGTTTCGGCTATTCGGCATTGGCATCACGCAGGCGTTGGCAGCACGCGATCAACTTGGGCAAGTCGTCGAGCGGGACCATATTCGGGCCGTCGCTCAACGCTTCGTCGGGACGCGGATGCGTTTCCACGAAGACGCCATCGCAACCGCAAGCCACCGCGGCCTTGGCGAGAAATGGGACCATCTTGCGATCACCGTCGCTACGATCGCCTTTGCCCGCTGGTTTCTGTACGCTGTGAGTCGCGTCAAAGATCACGGGAGCGCCGAGTTCTTGCATCATCGGGATCGCACGCATGTCGTTGACGAGTTGCCCGTAGCCGAACGTAGAGCCGCGTTCGGTGAGCAGAACTCGATGGTTCCCGACTTCGTCGAGCTTGGCGATGGCGTTCTTCATGTCCCATGGAGCCATGAATTGGCCCTTTTTGACGTTGATGACTTTGCCCGTCTTGCCAGCGGCCTGGATGAGATCGGTCTGCCGCGCGAGAAATGCGGGGATTTGCAGCACATCGCAGGCTTGGCCAGCGGGTTCGCACTGCCAGCACTCGTGGATGTCGGTGAGCACGGACAATCCGGTTCGTTCGCGCACGGTGGCCAGCGTCTTCAGGCCTTCTTGCAGTCCGGGGCCGCGAAACGATTTGCCCGAGGTGCGATTTGCTTTATCGAACGACGCCTTGAAGATCACCGGCACGCGCATTTCCTGTGATAGTTTCGCCAGTCGCTCCGCGATCCAGAGCGTCAGATCGTGCGTCTCGATTACGCAAGGCCCGGCTATCCACACCAGCGGCTTACCGGGGCCACACTGAATATTCCCGATGCTGACGGGGTTGTTTGCCATGGAGAAATCCTTTCTGCAAAATTGTTGAGGTTAACATACCGCGCAGCCCCATTTCCACGAAAGGGGAATTGTGATTGACCGGGACCGTGCTATTTGCCGTCGGAAATAATCTGACCATCGCGAGTACGGATGCTCTCTGTAATATCGCGCGCGAGGTTGGCACGCATCAGGAACAGGATGGCGAAGCAGGTGTCGGCCACGTCGCCATGGCGGTCAACCCAGCTGCCATCTGCTTGCTGGTTCTCCAATATGACTTTTGAACCCCACGCATACCAGTCCTTGCCGCCGATGGTTTTGACATCGTAAATGACGGCAACACGTTCCAGGCTCCAGAGGAAATAGTAATCGCCCCAGGCGTCGGCCTTGAAAAACTTGCCGTTATAACTGCTTTCGATCGTCGGATCGTTCTTGGTTCGGCCGATGACTTTGCCCAGAAAAGTAAACGCCTTTTCACAGCGTTCTTTGGCCTGCGGATTGGCGGGCGGATCGTTGGCGGTTTGGTTCTTGAATTCCTTGTCCTCGCGCAGCGTGCTTTCCATGGCCAAAGCGATAAGGCCGGCGCACGTATTCGCATCATGCAGTTGAGCGTCATCAGGATAATAGGACCAGGATCCGTTCGGCCCTTGCGACTGGTGGAAACTGTCGGCGCCCGCGAACACCACGTAACGCACGGGAATGTCATGCCGGCGGCTCCCCCAGATTGCCAGAAGAGCGAACTGCGTCATGGAATTGGAGGTCAGATCGGCGGGACGGTCCGGTTTGTAGCTGTTTGTCGACAGACGCTGGAGCAGCTTTTGCTCGTCGTCCTTGGTAATCGCCGGGTTGGAATATCCCCACCGGCCATTGGTCCGTTGGCCAGCGATCACGCGCAGAGCGATGGAGCGCAGCAACTCACGGTCGGTATGGTTCAATGGGGCGGCGTCGTGTAGCCGATTGAGAAAAAAAAGCACTGTGCCGAGGGTGTAGATCATGTCGAGGTTCGGGCCGACTTCGCGAACCTTGGCCAGCACCGTTTGGATAGCGGGGTCATCGGGCGGAACCTTGGCTTCCAGCAGCGCCAGTCCCGCGAGGGCTGTGACGCCGACGTTTTCCTCGTGCATATTGCGTTGAATATCACTCGTGAAAATGTGGCCCTTCTCCAGGACGCGTTTTTTCAGGTGCAGCACGGCCTTGTCAATCGCGGCCTGTGCCTGCGGCGAAATCGCAGGCGGCAGTTTGACGACGGGAGGTACGATCTTCTCGTCCTTGACGGGATCGCTTGGCTTG
>CAMAUE010000230.1 GCA_945861245.1 Singulisphaera sp. GP187 | reverse complement strand
CCGTCGCCCTTTCACCGAGGTTGTTTATGCGTTTCGTCATTCTTATCTCCGTTTTCACACTCGCGGGCGGCACCCTATTCGCGGGCGGCGGGATCTCATTTCAGCAGGACCTGGCCACGCTTGCCAAGCAGGGGCGAGGCACGCCCGAGGGGCGCTCGGCATGGGATCGGCTCAGCCAGGCCGACGCCGATGTGCTGCCTGCCATCCTCACCGCGATGAACGTCGGCGACACGTCCGCCGTCAACTGGTTGCGACTTGCCTTCGATCGCGTCGTCGATAATACGCTCAAAGCCAATCGCAAGATCGACCAAGCCAAACTCCTCGCCTTTGCCAGGAACTCCGCCAATCACGGTCGGCCTCGCCGGCTGGCGCTCGAACTCGTCGATCGCCTGACGCCTGGCGCCGCGGAGACGATGTACCTCGACAGCCTCGACGATCCGGAGTTCCGCTATGAGGCCGTCGCGCTCGTACTGACGAAGGCGAAGCGTGCGGATGTCGCGGGCAACTCGCTCATTGCCAGTAATCTTTCTCGCCAGGCGTTTGATAAAGGCCGCGATTTGGTGCAATTGCGCGAAGCCGCCCTGGGGCTGGAGAAGGCAAAGATCACAGTCAGCGTCGCTCAGCAGATGGGCTTCATCACCGCTTGGCATCTCATCGGGCCATTCGATGGCAAGGGACAGAAGGGCCTGCAAACTGCTTATCCGCCCGAAGCGAAGGTCGATCTCGCCGAGGAACTCGATGGACAAAAGGGTAAAGTCCACTGGAAGCTGTTTCAAGTAAAGGAGCCGGCGAACACGTCGACCGATCGCCATCAATCCTTGGTGAGTCTGCGCGACAAAGCCGCTCTGGGCAACGCCGACGATGCCGTCGCATTCGCCTATGCGGAGTTCAACGTGGACCAGGCGATGAAAGCCGAGATGCGTGGTTCCGCCGACGACAACTTCGCGGTTTTCGTCAATGGCTCGAAGGTCTTCTCCTTCGAGGAATGGCGTAACGGCGTTCGCCACGATCGGCATCGTTTTCCGGTTGAGCTGCGTGCGGGCAAGAACACGGTGCTGGTCAAGATCAGCCAATCCGCCCCCCCGAACACCGAGCCGAACTGGGAGTTCTTCTTGCGCGTCGTCGACGCGACGGGGAAGGGTGTGCTGGCGGGGAAGTGATCGCGCGTTTCGTTTAGCCGCTCGCCTTTGGCAAGCGCGGACGTGGCGCAACTCGACGTATACACACACGCGCTCGCCAAAGGCGAGCGGCTAAACAAGGAATCTCACGACCCCCTGCGCAACTCGTCGTCCAAATTCGTTGCCGTCTTGCGTAGGCCCGACAGCGACAGTTCCCAATCGCGGCTCGCCTTTTGCACGGCCGCAAAACGAGCGAGGTCTTCGTAGGTCATGCGCGCCACGCCCTTGACGATCGCGTCGCGAATCGTCGTCGGCGGCAGTGACATGCGCTTCTGAAATTCGCGGTTCCACGCTTCGACTTCCTTCGGCGCATCCTTCTCGCCATTAGCCAATCGGCTAAAAAGAGCGATGCCCTGCTTGCGTAGTATTTCGTTGTCCTTGATACGTTCGCGTATCCAGCCCTCTTCCTCCTTCAGAGCCTTGTCGAGCGATTCGTATTCCGAACGAAACTGCTTCACACGATGAGCGAGCGCGGTTTCGTCCCATTCTTGAACCCGCTCCTTGGGTATCGCAAATTTGTTCAGATCTGCGAGCTGCTCGTCGAGTTCCTTCTGATTCTTCGCAACGTGCGGCGGTTTCAGCAGCGTCAGCGCGTCGCTGTAGAGGTGAGCATACTCCGCCAATTCCTTGCGATATTTCTGAACCTCGTCGCGCGTCCCGCTCGGCAGTTTCTCGAACTCGGCCCGGTCGATGATCTCTTCGAGCCGCTTGTGCTTGTCGGCAAGCGTCTTGGCGGTGCCACGCAGGCGAAGGGCCGGCGTGGCGTCTGGCTTGGGCATGACCTTCGCGATGCTCTGCTCGAAGTCGGCGTCGCGCTCGGGCGGTTGAAACTCAAACAACCCCGCAAGGGTGAGCACAAAGACGGCGACCACGGCAATCAGGCCGACCGTCACGTTCTGCAACCTTCCCGCAGACACGCGGCGGCGTGCCTGGAAATCGACGGCGGCGTTGAGGCTGGAGTGAAATAGTTCCGCGACGCCCACTGGCTCGGGCGTCTTTGCCGGGCGGCCGGATAGTGAGGGCTTGCGGATCGCCGTCGCGCACATGACCAGCTTGAGCGAGCCGAACGCGTCGCCTTGCTGTTCGAGCATTTTGCGAAACTTGTCCTCGATGCGTTTTTTGCCTTCATCGACGCGCTGCTGCCATTTGACAAGTGTGTCGTCTTTCTTGGCCAACAGATCACATTTCGAGAGAACGAGGTAAACGGGAAACGCGCCGATTTCCAGGCGTTTGCCTCGCACAGCGCGCAACTGCGTCAGCCAGCGAGCGACATGCTGGAGCTCCTCAGTCAGCTGTTTGCTGGGCAACGACGAATCGACAACAACGACGACGCCGTCGGCATTGAGCACGCTCTTTCGCATGTCACGGGCGTTGGCGAACGGCTCTTTCTCGCGCAGCATCTCCAGCGCTTCACTGCCGCCGCAATCGATTACAGTGGCGCGCGCCAGGGCGTCGATCTTCGGGTCGGCCGGCTGAAGCCGAAGGTCATAGGTTTCGAGAGCGTCGGTGGCGTCCGGCACGCGCTCATAGGTATTTATTCGCAGATCATCGAGATCGCCTTTTTCCGCGATCAGTTCGCCCTTGAGGCCGGGCGATTGGGACGACGCCGACTGCGCAAGCGCGCCGAGCAGCGAAGTTTTGCCTGCGCCGGGCGTGCCAAACAGAAGTAGTCGGGGGAGTGCCATAATAAGTCATTAGTCATTGGTCATTGGTCATTAGGGCTCTGCGCCAAGTTTGTGGATAATGGAAGAAGCCCAGGGGTGAGGTACTCCGAACCCCTGGGATCACGCTTGGCATATCCCAGGGGTTCGGAGTACCTCACCCCTGGGCTTGTCTATCCATTTCCACAGTTCTCGCGCAGTACCGTCATTCGTTCCACTGCGTTTCCTTGTAGCCGAATTCGTGAGAATTCGGATTCGTCATTCATTGGTCATTCGTGTTTGATTTGCAAAGTTTTCACGTTATATTCTTTGGTCAGGCGGAGGAGGATGCCAATCGGATTGATCGTACCCGCAGCGCTCGTTTTTGTGAGAACGGGCGTGACCTCGATTTTGCCACGGTTTGTTTTGAGGTAGTCCTCAAGTTCGGTTTTGTCGAGAGCAGGTTCGGCACGTTTGACGAGAAAGTAGCATTCTTTTTCTTTATAACGCTCGTTGTTGCTGAAACGATTGACGTCAATGATTTCGATTTCGACGGATTCGAGTTTGCTGGCACCGACGGCGGTTTTCTTGTCGTCTTTGACGGGTTTATCGTTTTTGGCGTCATTGTTGGCGTTGGTGGCGCCGGTTCCTTTGCCGTCGCCTTCGCCTTTGCCTGGCTGCCCGCCTTTGCCTGGTCCCCAGCCGAGTCCGCCGCCGCCGCCGCCAATGGGAAGAAACGCCCAGATCAAGGCGGCAAGCGTGGCGGCGGTGCCGAGTTTCGCCACGAGCAGCAGCGATCCGGGCGTCGCGCCTTTGAATGAGATGCGGTAGAGTAGACGTGTCAGCAAGTCGCCGGCGAACCACCCGACGATGGCCCCGCCGATCGCCGCGATGGCCCGCGCAATCGTCAACATGCCGTCTTGCAATCCGAAATCGAATAGCGATTGCGCGAAGATCATGGCGTCACCTCTACCAGCGAATTTGCGACATTCTTGAACCAGCCCCTGTATTCTTCTTTATTTTTCGCCGTCGGATAGATCGTGGGCTGTCGCGGATACATGAAAAAGTAGTACACTTCGCGCTTGCCCGCTTCCGTCTTGTGCCGATCGATCAGCCCCTGTGCCGACTTGATGTTGGCAATCTGAATGATCGGATTCTTCAGGTTTCCATTGTCGAAAAACGAGATCGATCCATCCTTCGCGCTGAAATCGATGATCCGAACGTACGCTTGCTGCTGCATATTCCGCTGGGCCTGATTACGCAGGCGATCTACCTCCTCGCGCAGTTTCTCCAGTTCCACCAGCTGTGGGCGAAGCTCTTCAAATTTTTGCAGTTCCTTGATTCGGCGATTGAGCTGCCCGCTCAGGTCTTCCATCGTCTCCGTTTGCTCGGCGACTTTCTCGGTCTGCATGTCGGCTTCCGCGCCGCTGTTGAACTCCATCAACAGGAAGATGCAGAACAACAGGATCAGCACGTCGATCAACGGGATAAAAAACCGCGTCACGTTTCGGCGAGGCATATGCATCATGGGTGATGCTCTCCCGGCAGCTGCGGTTTGACGCCGCTCATCAGGAGGATCAGGTCGCGGCCGAGCATGACGACCCAGCTCGGGAGGATATTGATGAGGGCCATGAATAGCCCGGCGCCGGTCGCCGTGATTGCCGGGGCGATGACGGCAGGCTGGATCGACCCCGTGCCGCCGTGTTTGGAGAACGCCTCGAGGATGCCCGTGACCGTGCCGATGAGGCCGAGCATCGGGAACCATTCCGCCGCCTGAGCGAGGTTCATAAGCCAACGGTCGGCGCCTTCGTCGAAGCTTGTGCCGTTCCAGCGCAGCGATTTGAAGCAAAGCACCATCTGCATGCAATACAAACAGGTCCCGCCGCCGACGATCAGGGCGTCCATCAGGGCGAAGTTTTTCGCGAAATATTCGAGAGCGGTGCGCGGCACGCAGATGAGCACCAGCGCCGCCGCCAAGTTCGGCAGGGAACAGAGTAATATCGGCATGAACAGGCGAATCAGTAGTGGACGCACGATATTGCTTCCTGTTCCAAAGTTTTGGTTTAGCCGTTCGCCTTTGGCGAGCGCGAACGCAATGCCCATTCCATCGAAACGCCACGTCCGCGCTCGCCAAAAGCGAACGGCTAGACGGGCTTGCCGCCGAGGCTTTCCGGCAACACTTGAATTTTCCCATTGGCATCGACGCACCCGAGCGTCGATTCGCCCTCGGCAAGGACGACGCCGTCGCGCATCAATTCATAGCTGTGTTCGATCTTGACCAGCGTCGTCCGCACGACGGTCGTTCGCAGAGTCAGGAGGTCGTCGTAGTACGCGGGGCTTTTGTAGCGGACTTGGATTTTCGTCAGCACGAGGTAGAACCCCTGGTCCTCGATATCGCGATACGTAAAGCCCTGGTCGCGGAGCAACTCGGTGCGCCCCTGTTCAAAGTATACCAGATAGTTGGCATGGTGCAGTAGCCCCATGCGATCCGTCTCGGCATAGCGAACGCGAATTTGAATCTCACCGCTGACCATGACGATCCTTCGACGATAGACGTGTCGATTATCCTTTCCCAAAATCATATGAAAGTAAATCCAAAAACCGAAACTCGAAATACGAATCAAATTCAAAGAAACAAAAAAAGAGATCTGTAAGCCCAGCGGTGAGGTACTCCGAACCTCTGGGCTCATGGTATTGTACAATGAACCGAATGAGATATTCCGAGCGCTAAGCCGCAAGCGGAACACAAAAAAACGAGGCATCATTCGTTCAACCATAATATCATGCCAAAGATCCCAACAGTATATTTGGTCGGCGCCGGCCCTGGTCATCCAGGGTTGTTGACGCTGCGCGCTGCGGAGTGTCTACGCCAGGCTGACTTGGTGCTGTACGACAAGCTCGTTTCGCCGTGGTTGTTGGATTTCGCGCCGGCGAGTGCCGAGAGACGCTGCGTCGCGGAACTGGGGCCAAGCCATGACGAACGTATTGTGCCGATTCACGAGACGATGATCGCCGCCGCCCTGGCGGGCAAACGCGTCGTGAGGCTCAAAGGCGGCGATCCGTGTATCTTCGGTCGCGGTGCGGAAGAGGCCGAGGTTTTGGCGAAAGCCGGCATCCCATTCGAGATCGTGCCGGGCGTCACCGCCGCGCTCGGCGCTGCCGCGTTCGCAGGCATCTCGCTAACGCATCGCGCCTGTGCCAGCGCTGTCGCCTTTGTTACCGGTCATGAAAATCCCAACAAACCCGAAAGCATGCTCGATTGGCATGCCCTGGCGCGTTTTCCCGGTACGCTCGTGCTTTACATGGGTATGTCACGCATCGAAAGAATCGTCGCCTCACTTCTTTCCGAAGGCAAGGATCCCGCGACACTGACAGCCGTCGTGCAGAACGCCACGCTCGGCATTCAGCGGACGCTCGTGACGACGCTCGCCGACCTGCCGCGCCGGACGCGCGAGGAAGGATTCACCGCGCCGGCGCTCATCATCGTCGGTCCCGTCGTCGCCCGGCGCGACGACCTCGCCTGGTTTGAACGTCGCCCGCTGTTCGGCCGTCGAGTCTTGGTCACTCGGCCAAGGCATCAGGCGCGCGGCATGATCGACCGTTTGATCGATCTCGGCGCCGTGCCGTTCCTCTTACCCATCGTCGAGGTGCGCGAGCCAGCCGACTGGAAACCCGTCGATGACGCCATTCACAATCTGCGCGCCTACGATTGGCTAGTGTTTACCAGCGCTAATGGGGTGCATGCGTTTCTCGGCCGCCTTCAGCAAACCGGCAGAGACCTGCGTGCCCTGGGCCATTTGCAGCTTGCGACGATCGGCCCACGCACAGCGGACACGTTGCGTGAGTACCGCTTGACACCGGACCTCGTGCCGACGCGGTATCAGTCGGAGGATTTGGCCGCCGCACTGCTCACGAAAATCCGGCCAGGCCAGCGCGTGCTCTTGGCCCGCGCGGATCGTGGTCGTGACGTACTGAGGCAGCAACTTAGCGTGGTTTGTACAGTCGAGCAAATCGCGGTTTATTCGCAGATCGATGTCATCGAAACCGACGAAGAGGTGATGAACGCCCTACGCCGCGGCGAGATCGAGTTCGTCACACTGACGAGTTCCAACATCGCCAAGGGATTCCTGAGTCAGCTCGATGAAACCTGTCACCAGCGCATACATTTGGGCGAGATCAAGCTCGTCAGTATCAGCAGCGTGACATCGGCCGACATCCGCACGCTCGGTTTTCCAATCACCGCCGAAGCGACAGAGGCGACGAGCGACGGGGTCATCGATGCCGTGGTCGGACTTGTTTCAACGCAATCAGAAAATACCAGCACATTTTCCTCCCCTTTCCGCAAACAATCGGATAGGATGACGTAA
>CAMAUE010000229.1 GCA_945861245.1 Singulisphaera sp. GP187 | reverse complement strand
CCGAGAAATCCGCCGAATATACTATCGCGAAGGATGGACATCGCGGCGCCGCTGGTCTCGCCAAGGAATGACGCGGCAATTCGACCGAGCACCCAGCCGAAAAACCCGGTCCAGGCGCCGACGATGAAGCAGTAGTACACGAATAAACGAAACGACATGGACCGCTCCAAAAAGCCGGGCGGGGGAACTTCGTTTATAGTATTAGAAAGGTTCGATCTGGTCCAAGCTGAGTAAAAAATCGCGTACCGTTAATGCGACGTTGGCGAGCCTAGCCGCGTAAGCGGCAGGTTGACTAACCCGCAAACCTGCCGCTTACGCGGCTAGGCTCGCCGTCCTGATTATTCGAACCTCAACAGGAGCCTCGCATGCAACTACCATCGCTTACTGAATTGGACACCGCCGCCGCGTGGCTTTGTCCGCACGTTTCGCCAACGCCGCAGTATGCTTGGCCGTTACTGGGGCAGCGGCTCGGTACGACGGTTTGGGTCAAACACGAGAACCACACGCCGATCGGGGCCTTCAAGGTTCGCGGCGGCCTCGTGTACCTGCGCGACTTCCGCCGGCGTTTTCCCGACAGTCCCGGCGTCATCGCCGCCACACGCGGCAACCACGGCCAATCGGTCGCCTTCGCCGCCCGTCAAAATAATGTCCGTGCCAAATTGATCGTTCCAGAAGGTAACAGCCGCGAGAAGAACGCTGCCATGCAAGCGTGGGGTGGAGAATTGATCGTGCACGGCCATGACTTCCAGGCCGCGCTTGAATTCACTCAGCAGCTGGCACACGATGAAGGCTGGCATTTCGTGCCGTCGTTCCATCGCGATCTCGTTCAAGGCGTCGGTACTGCCTATCTCGAACTGCTGCGTGCCGTGCCCGACCTTGATTCGCTCTACGTGCCGATCGGCCTCGGCTCTGGCGTCTGCGGCGCGATTGCCGCACGCAATGCGCTCGGACATCGCGCGAAGATCATCGGCGTCGTCGCGGACGGAGCGCCGTGCTATGCGTTGTCGTTCGAGCAACGCCGAGCCGTGCCGACCGCACGTGCCGACACGTTCGCCGACGGCCTCGCGTGTCGAACGCCGAACGTAGAAGCACTGTCGGCGATCTGCGTTGGCGCCGAACGTATCGTCCGCGTGACCGACGACGA
The DNA here is from genome assembly GCA_945861245.1 of Singulisphaera sp. GP187. Taxonomy (GTDB): domain Bacteria; phylum Planctomycetota; class Planctomycetia; order Gemmatales; family Gemmataceae; genus SIAQ01. The sequence goes on along the minus strand of CAMAUE010000229.1, from coordinate 6,100 downwards.
AATCGCCAATGCCATCCGCGCCTACTACCATGACACGCATCAGCTGGCTGAAGGCGCCGGCGCCGCGGCGCTTGCGGCTGCATCGCAGGAAAAAGATCGCCTGGCCAACCAACAAATCGCCGTCGCTTTGACCGGCGGCAACATCGACCGCGAAATCTATCGCTCTATCCTCGAACGGGAGTAGTCTCATGCCGACCGTCTTCATCCCCGCCGCTCTCAGGCCGATGACGCATGGCCAAGATTCCGTCACGCTGGATGGGGCCACCGTGCGCGAACTCATCAATGCGCTCGATCAACGTTATCCCGGCATCAAGGCGAAACTCTGCCAGGCCGACACACTCCGCCCCGGCCTGGCGGTCATCATCGACGCCCAGCTCGCCCGCGGCGGCCTTGGCGCGGATGTGCCCGAAAACAGCGAAGTCCATTTCATCCCCGCCATCGGCGGCGGCAGCGGCTGACTCCTGTTATTCGTCAGAGCCTGAGCGCCAGCGAAGGGCACACTGGACTCATGCCCTTCGCTGGCGCTCAGGCTCTGAAAATGCTAACAAAAAAAAGAGCCTCCCCTGCCGGGTTGCTCGATGGTGTGCGTCAAGAAGTTGATCTGTTTTTTTGATGAATGCAAGAGATGGTTACACGAGGCAAAGCGGGGACTCGCTTCCCGCTTCGCCCCGTGCGTACCGCAGGGTAGGATTGGCCGACAGGCGGAGACTCTTTGTACAAGACGCCTGAACTCGCTTCCGGTTTCTGGTACAAAATGTAATAAAGCAATCGGGATGCCAATCGTTCGATTCGTCGGGCGTTATTAACAATAACAACATAACTTCCATACTGATAGCATTTTATGAATCAACAATTCTTGACGCACCGAAGAGATCCGCAATGGAGACGCCAGGCGGCTCCCCGACGTCAACGTCGAATTGCATTGTTTCGCATCAGAAGTGCGATGCAAAATCATGCGCAGTGTGGAGGTTTGCGTCATTATCGCGAGATCGTGGATTTCACGCTTCGCCTCGAATGGCTGTCGTAAAACGAAAACGGTCGAATCGCGCTGAAACGCGTTTCGACCGTTTTCACATCAAACTCGCCATGACCTGCGAGCGATCATTACAGGGCGACTACTGCCGTCTCCAATTCCGCGATCTCGCCGGTCGCTTCAAACTCGAGCTTCTTCTCGCCGTCGACTTCAACGACACGGACGGTGACCAGCGTCTTACCGGCGAATTCACCGCGCAGCAGGCGGTCGGCCAACGGGTCTTCGAGCATATTCTCGATCGCCCGGCGTAGCGGACGGGCACCGAAATCGAGGCTCGTGCCTTTTTCGATGATCACGTCCTTGGCTTCGTCGGTCAGTTCCAGAGCCAGTTGCTTGTCCTTCAGACGCTTGCGGACCTTGCCCAACTCGATGTCCACAATCTGCTTCAGATCCTCCTTGACGAGGCTGCGGAAGACGATGGTGTCGTCGAGCCGGCCCAAGAATTCGGGACGAAAATTCTTCTCCATCTCCGATTTCAGCACTTCCTTCATTTTCTCATACGTTGCGGTGGCATCCTTGGAGCCGAAGATATTGAAGACCTTTCCCCCAGCGATCTCGGAGGCACCAATGTTTGTCGTCAGGATGATGATCGTGTTCTTGAAATCGACAGTTCGGCCGACGTTGTCGGTGAGCCGACCCTCCTCGAAGATTTGCAGGAGGATGTTCCAGACATCAGGGTGTGCTTTCTCGATTTCGTCGAGCAGCACGACGCAATAGGGCCGACGGCGGATCTTCTCGGTCAACTGGCCGCCTTCTTCGTATCCGACGTAGCCCGGCGGGGCGCCGGTGAGTCGGCTGATGTTGTGCTTTTCCATGTACTCGGACATGTCAAGCGCCACCAGCGCGCTTTCGTCGCCGAACATGAATTGCGCCAGGCGTTTCGCGAGCAAGGTCTTGCCGACGCCGGTCGGCCCGGCGAAGATGAAGCACCCGATCGGACGCTTCGGATCCTTCAGCCCGGCTCGGCTTTTGCGTACGACCTTGGCGATCGCACAGATCGCCTCGTGCTGGCTAATGACGGTCTTGTGCAATTCGTCCTCCATCGCCAGCAGACGTTTCGTTTCGTCAGTGCTGATACGCACAAGCGGAACGCCAGTCATTTTGTTGACGACTTCGCGCACGACCTCGGCATCGACGATGCCATCAACTTCCTTCGACTTATCACGCCAATCCTTGGTGATAGAGTCCTTGCGCTTCTTGAGCTTGTCGGCCTGGTCGCGCAGATGCGCCGCCTTTTCAAAGTCTTGCTCCGCGACGGCGGATTCTTTTTCCTGATTCAGTTTCTCGATCTGAGAATCGAGTTCCTTGAGATCGGGTGGTCGGGTCATCGCCCGCAGTCGAACGCGGGCGCCAGCCTCGTCGATGACATCAATTGCCTTGTCAGGCAGGCAGCGCCCCGTGATGTAGCGATCCGACAACTCGACGGCTTCGACCAACGCTTCGTCCTTGATCTGCACGCGGTGATGTGCTTCATAACGATCGCGGAGGCCCTTGAGAATTTCCACCGCTTCGGTGCTCGATGGCGGATTGACGACGATCTGCTGGAATCGGCGCTCGAGCGCGCCGTCTTTTTCGATGTACTTGCGGTATTCGTCGAGCGTCGTCGCGCCGATGCACTGAATTTCGCCTCGCGCCAAGGCGGGCTTGAGAACATTGGAGGCGTCGATCGCACCTTCCGCACCACCGGCTCCGACAAGCGTGTGCAACTCGTCAATGAACAGGATCGTGTTCTTGGCCCGGCGGACTTCGTTCATGACCGCCTTGATGCGTTCTTCAAATTGGCCACGATATTTTGTGCCGGCGACCATCATGGCGAGGTCGAGCACGACGATGCGGCGGTCGCGCAGGAGCTCGGGGATGCTGCCATCGATGATCATCTGAGCGAGGCCTTCGACAATCGCTGTTTTACCCACACCGGCCTCGCCGAGGAGCACCGGATTGTTCTTGGTGCGTCGGCTAAGAATTTGCACGACGCGTTCGATTTCGGTTTGCCGACCGATGACCGGATCGAGTTTGCCGGTTCGAGCAAGCTCGGTAAGGTCGCGGCCGAACGAATCAAGGGCCGGGGTTTTGGACTTGGTTTTGCTACCGGAGCGTTCCCCACCGCTGCCGCCGCCACCACCACCGCCACCGCCGCCACCGCCACCACCGCCACCACCGCCAGAGGTTTCACTGGATTCCATGTTATGCCCCAACAGATTGAGTACTTCTTCTCGGACGTCTTCGAGTTTAAGGTTCAGGTTCATGAGAACTTGAGCCGCCACTCCTTCTTGTTCACGCAACAGGCCGAGAAGAAGGTGTTCCGTGCCGACGTAATTGTGATTGAGGTTGCGAGCTTCGTCAATCGAGTATTCGATTACTTTCTTGGCCCTGGGCGTCTGGGGCAGTTTCCCCATGGTCACCATATCGGGACCTGCCTGGACGATTTTTTCGACTTCGAGGCGTATTTTTCGCAAATCAATGTCAAGATTTTTCAGGACATTGGCCGCCACGCCCGTACCTTCCTTGACGAGTCCGAGCAGAATATGCTCGGTCCCGATATATTCGTGGTTGAAGCGCTGCGCCTCTTGATTGGCGAGCTGCATCACCTTTCGGGCCCGATCCGTAAATCGTTCGTACATGGGCCGATCGCTTTCCGCCATGGGTGGACCGCTTTCTATGGAAGAAAAGCTCGACCCCGTAGGATGTCGCCTAACGTCCGTGGTGGATGCGTGGGGTTATCTCTCTAACGAGAGCCACGAAACCTTTTGATGCCAACATGATCCTCACAGAATTCTATGTTCAGCCAAAAAACAAATCAAGTCGGATAGATACTTACTCTAATCCGCGCCCGCGCGATCATCGCTCTATATTGCGCAAACGGCACAATCGGAATGGACCGCTACATTAGTTTAGCCGCTCGCCTTTGGCGAGCGCGGACGTGGCGCGATGCAACCCTTGATGAAACGCCAAGCCCGCGCTCGCCACAGGCGAGCGGCTAAACGAAATACTTGCACATTTCGCGAATGTCCGCTAACATTCCCTTTGCCCCCGCGCCGCATTGATGGGGCATGATAATAACGGCGTATGAAAGGCATGGCTGACCACAAACTTCGTCAAACGATCGCCCTCGAGGCGGCTCGCCTCATGTACGAGCGCACCGAAACCGAATACTTCACCGCCAAACGCAAAGCCGCCAATCGGCTATGTCGCGGCAACGTCAAACCGTCCGATCTCCCTTCCAACTCAGAAATCCGCGACCAAATCCAGCTTTTCGCTCGCTTGCACGAAGGCGAGCGACGCACTGCCAACCTCAAGGACATGCGCCTCGCCGCCCTGGGCATGATGCGGCTACTCCGCGTGTTCAGACCACGCCTCATCGGCAGCGTCATGACTGGGCACGTGCGCAAAGGCTCTGACATCGACTTGCACGTCTTCACCGACAGCGCGGGACTTGTCACCGATCTGCTCGAAAACGAAGGCTACCAGTACGAACTCGAACGCAAGGCGATCACCAAACATCAAGAATCGCGAATTTTTACGCACATTCATGTTTTCGACCGCTTCAACTTTGAACTAACTGTCTACGCGGACGATCAGGCTCACTACGTCTTCAAAAGCTCGATCACCGGCAAAGCAATCGAACGCGCATCGATCCGCGAACTCGAAGAATTGCTTCATGCGGAATATCCCGGTCTCGATTTGGAAGCGCACCTGGAGAGCCAAACGGTCGATGTCGATCCGCTGATGTTGTTCCGCATGCTGCTTTTGCCCTTGGAGAACGTGCATCAATCGGGCAAGTACCATCCCGAAGGCGACGTGCTCTATCACCTGCTGCAAGTTTTTGAGTTGGCTCGCGATTGCCGACCTTATGACGAAGAATTCCTGCTAGCCGCACTGTTGCACGACATCGGCAAAGGCATTGATCCCGGCGACCATGTCGGGTCGGCCCTGTCAACACTCGAAGGCCTCATCACTGAGCGCACGCAGTTCCTGATCGCCCATCACATGGACGCCCTCGCCTATAAAGCCGGCACGCTCGGCATACGCATGCGCCGGCAACTCGAAGCATCCGAACACTTCGAAGACCTGATGCTCTTGCGCGAACTCGACACGCAGGGCCGAGAGCGCGGCGCAATAGTCGGCACCGTAGACGAGGCACTTACGTATTTGCGCGAGCTGGAACGCGAGAACGAAGGATAAGGCGAGCCTAGCCGCGTAAGCGGCAGGTTGAATGAACTGCGAATCCGCGGCTGCAAATGATCTACATTCGATGATTATTCTTTGCACGGATGCAAATGTCGCATCGTCGGATGAATCGAAGCGATTCCGAGCCGCGACCGTAAGGGAGCGGCCGACAGGATACCGTGCGGTTCATGTCGGCCGCTCCCTTACGGTCGCGGCTCGGAAATGTTCTGATCGGTTCGGAAAAGCGACAATTACTACCGTGCGAAGTATATATGGCAGCCTTAATTGGTAAACGTTCAATGGTGAGGACGCTTCAATGACAGTTCCCCAAAAGCCCAACATCTACCGCGACGCGATCGACGAATTGGTGCGCATGTGCCGCGAAGGCCAAGGCCAAATCGGAGCCCGACGTGCCCGCCATGGCGTGTGGAATCCAAGCGCGACGACCGACTACCTTGCCGATCAACACGAGATAAATCTCCTTCTCGCTCGCATGCCAGCGGAGGATCGCGAGATTCTTGCGAATTTGCTTGCCAGTGAAGTTGTAACGGGCGTATTCGAGACACTGAAAGTGCTTGAGCAGTTTCAGGTATTGCCGTTTGAGGATGGTTACGAAGGTAGTCCGTTCAACGATTTCATCGGACGGCTTGCCGGCTGGGAATGGCCTGAGAAATGATGTTTGCCGATAGCTTCGAAAGCCAGCGAAACTCGGGGCAGAAACGCCCTTTCCGTCAATTCCGCGAAAACCGACCTGTTGAACTAAAATAGAAATGTCCGGTCATAACGCAATAGAAATGTCCTCTTTCGCCCTTGGGCAAGGAGGACAGCTATGAGCGTGCAACAAAAGGACCGGATCGAGATGAGCCAGCAAGAACGTGATCGACTGAAGGTGCTGCATGG